>CAZCSS010000033.1:0-8424 GCA_964501515.1 uncultured archaeon | reverse complement strand
TGAGGCGCCCAACTACTGGACCGAGGAAAAGGAAAGCAGCGCCAACTGATTCTACCCAATTGCATGAATTGCGTGATAAGCATATTCATGTGTCTTGCCTGAAAGAAGCAGCTGTATGCATCTTGTGGCATTCTCAATCTGGTCAGCCCTTCCGATTATCCCCACGGTCTTGCCGTATACAGAGATGCGGACGCCTGTTATTTCCTCTATCTTTTTCTTTGCTGCGCCCTTCCTGCCTATCACCCTGCCCATCAGGCGCTTTATGGTGTTTCTGGTTTCCTTCCCCAGACTGATCACATACAGTTCGTATTTCTCGTCAAGAAGAAGCATGGCCTCGCTGGGGGAGAACCCCCTTCCGATGGCCTTGACTATGCTGACCACAATCATCACATCAAGCGGCTTGCCCTCTATCTCCACGTCATCCCCGATGTCTATCCTGGTGTTGGTGGCTTTCTCTATCTCTTTCTTGACACAGCCGTCCTTCCCTATAAGAACTCCCAGTCTTTCTTCAGGGATGGCTATCCTTTCAGTGGCCATAGTGATAATGCCCTAAAAAAGGTTTAAATAATTAATTATCATTGCTTTCATATGAACAAAGACCAGGAGTATGTAGCCCCCCTTTCCGGGGAAGGAAAAACAGGGAACATAGCCAGGATTATAAGAAGATACAGCAACGGGGATGTTCTGGTTATTGGATGCTCTATGGAAAATAATGAAGGGGATGAAACAGGGTACAGGTTTTTTGTGAGAAACATCAGAAACGGTGAATACACATACCCACTGATGGGGGAATGCGCTGGGCCTGAATTTGAAAGGCTGGCAAAACTGAATCTGAATCCGCCGCTATAAACCCGGACACGTCCTGTACAGGGCAGCACTGCGACAAAACTGTCCGGTTTTATCCACCCAAGGAACAGATTAGCCTGCAGGGAATGGTGCTCTTTCCCGGATATCCTTCTGTTCTGCCTGATCATCGTTTTCATAGGCAAATCAGCAGGGTCCGGGGGCTGTGTTACACAAACCGCAAGACTTATCAACAGATAGCTAATCATATACAGGAACTGCGCACCGTGTTCTGTTATCAGGCATTCCTTCAGCGGGCCAAACATTTAAGTTTCCTTCCGGAATATTACTCTGATTGCTATGTATGATGTTATCATAATCGGTTCGGGTGTTTCAGGCATGGCCGCAGCGCTGTACTGCGGCAGGTTTATGATGAAGACGCTTGTTATCGGGGATGAACCAGGAGGTACGCTGAATCTGGCAGGCAATGTTGAGAACTATCCGGGATTCAAAAGCATTCAGGGAATGGAGCTGGCACAGAAAATAGCCAGTCACGCGATGGAATACGATGTTGAGGTGAAAAACCAGAAGGTGGAGGAAATCCGGAAAGGAAAGGGGATTTTTGAGGTGAAAGCGGGGAAGGAATCCTTCCGGAGCAGGACCATCATTTTTGCCACAGGCACCAGGCGCAGGAACCTCGGCATCCCCGGCGAAGAGAAGTTCAGAGGCAGAGGGATTCATACCTGCGCTATTTGCGACGGCCCTTTTTACAGAAACAAAACAGTGGCAGTGGCGGGAGGAAGCGACTCTGCTGCAAAGGAAGCTCTTGTGCTTTCGGAGTTTGCGGACAGGGTTTACATAATATACAGAAGGGAAAAAATAAGGGCCGAGCCTCTCAATCTGAAGAGAGTGGAGAAGAAAATGCGGGAAGGCAGGATAGAGGTTATAACCAATGCCAATGTGAGAGAAATCAGGGGGGACAAATTCGTTAAGGGCGTTGTTCTGGACAGGCCGCACAAGGGAAAGAAGGAACTCCTGGTGGACGGGCTCTTCGTGGAGATAGGGCATATACCCCTCTCTGACATGGCAAAACCGCTTGGCATCGAGCTGAATGAAAAAGGGGAGATCATCATTGACAGAAAATCGCAGACAAATGTTCCGGGTGTTTTTGCTGCCGGAGATGTAGTAAACAATGGTTTCAAACAGGCCATAACAGGCGTGGGAGAAGCTGTGGTAGCCGCGTATTCTGCATATCAGTATGTCAGCAGGCAGGACATTGACTGAAGGCTATCTGCCCCCGAGAAAGCCCTTTAGGGATGACTGCCCGCCTGAATCTCTCAGAAGGTCGTCTTTCGTGTACCCGAGACCGGAAAGGACCCTCAGGGCCGCGGGAATTACCTGGTTATGTATGTAGTATTCAGGATCATACTCTCCTGCATATTCTGCAGGCATGGCCCTCTGTGATATGGTGCCCTCCCCTGCGGTTATTATGTAGCTTATTGTGGAGCCGACAGGAACTGACTTGCCCCTTGCAGCGGCCTTTCTGGCTGCTACAACATGAGGCCCCACCTGCTCGTATTCGTCCAGCCGTCTTGTGATCTGGGTATGTATCACAACATCATCCCTGCTCACACTCTGCTCCTCAAGCCTCTTTATTATACCCCTCACTATCCTGACAGCCTTCTCAGGGGACCTGTCTTTCAGAACTGCCATGAGGACCTTTTCCTGGGTGTCTCTCGCAATAGCGGCCCAGTCTCTCCTGACCTTCTCAAACCCCCTTATTATGATGTTTCCGTCAGGCTCGAGCAGGGCATACCTCTTTTTTGCTGCTGTGCCGCTTTTGGCGAGAACGAAAATTCCGGATGCATATATCCCCTGAAGGTCAAGCTCCATCATCCCAGGCAGCGACCTGTTTGCCCTTTCCAGAAACTCATATGCGTCCTTCTTGTACCTTACCCTGAGGAACAGCGAGTCGGTATCACCGTATATCACACTGAGCTTCATTCTTTCGGCTTTTCTTATCACCTGCATTATGTAATGCCTCCCCCATGACGCAATGGACTGGGCGCACACCCTCGAGTACCATCTTGACCCTGCATATGCATAGTATCCGTATATTGAGTTGGCCAGGATTTTCAGCGTGTTCTGCCTGTTGTAAAGGGTCCTGTATTTCAGCGTCCCCGGCTCTGCTCGTGACATCTTCCTCTTTATCGCCATCCTCCTGTTTACTATCTCCTCCAGAACGCGGGGGATAAATCCCTTTTTTTTGCGGCAGAAATGATATGTTTCGCCGGGAACCCTGGCTGCTTTATTATCAATGCAGCACGCGCAGTTCAGCGTGTCAGGAGAAATATTGTGAGTAATTGTTATTGAGGGGTACAGGGACTGAAAGTCAAAAAGAGCGATATTGTCATGTATGCCCTCGCTGGGCTCATGGACATAGCCCCCTGTGTACGGAGGAACCTTCCTTCTTCTCTGTATCTCGTCATATTCAGGCAGCTTGGGAATCATTTCTCCTGCTTCAAAGGCCTTCATAATAAGCAGCCACTCAACAAGCTGGGAATAGGTCATCCGGGTCACATCAAAAGGCGTCTGGCCAACCACCCTGCTTATCTCCAGAATCTGGTGCAGTATGCTGTTTCCCAGTTTGAGAGTGAGTTCGGAGTCCCTCAGGCAATAACGGGCTATCTTTGCGGTATCACCGTCCTGCCAGCTCTTCTGTATATCCTCCCATGACATGGAATCCTTCTTCATGCCCAGAAGCTCAAGGGAGACCCTGTCAAGCGTGAGCACCTCTGTCGAAAGGGACTCCTTCATCACCCTTTCTATGAAGTCAAACAGGTCCAGATGAACCCTGCCTTTCACGCTGGCAGCGGATATCCAGCCCCTTCTTGTGAAATTCATCTCTGAATCCTCTCTCCCGAGAACAAGAGGAATCTTCAGGGTGTCTGCCCTTGACCTGAGGCGGACAAAATCATACCTGTCCGTGTTGTATCCCAGTATTACATCGGGGTCCCTTTTCTGCACAGTGCTCATAAAGGACTCTATCATCTTCTTTTCATTGGCCAGAACCTCCAGGTTTCTTGAAGAGCGGCCCCTTTCATGGGTGAACGCCTTCCTGAAGCCGGCGCTGTCATGGACGCTTATCATGATTATCCTCTCTTCCTCGTCCTCATCAACAACCTCTATATCAAAGGCCAGGCACTTCAGCTTAGGGTATGAGATGTCGTTCACTGGCTTTATAGAAGTGGCCTCTATTACATGGTCTGCTCTTATGCCGGGGTCCTTCACAGGGTTCCCCCAGACCCTGTACCAGTTTGCAGGGATTATTCCCCTGTCTATCATATACCTTCTGTAAAAGGATATTCCGTATTCATGCATATCTTTTATGCCCTTCCATTCCTTGAGCGTCTCCCTGAACCTGGCCACAGAAGACGGCTGCGTAAATTCCAGGCGGAGAAACTTTTTGGGGACGCTGAAAACCATTTTTTCCACTTCTTCTATGCTCTCTATTCTCTGGCCGTCCAGTTCGAGTTCTGCCATCTCCTTTCTTAGTTTTGCTGTGTCTTCATGCGGCTCAATGTAAAAATAAGGCCTGAATGTTTTGTCAAGAATGGCCACGGACTTGCCGCTGTCTGTCTTTCCCCACATCCTTATGACAGGTATGCCGCCTTCCATTACATAATTCAGGTCCAGTATGCAGACCTTGAGGCTGGTGGAGGGGCTCATGTTTAGGATTTGGCCTCTGGAATAAAAAGCTTATTTATACAATTGCCAACTAATCATATGAAGCACACACCCAGCATCACTGTCCTGCTGGCGGTCCTCTTTCTGGCATCGCAGCTGCTGGGGCTTGCAATCCTGTACAACGGGTTCCTGGTTGCAACAGCGCCGGACGGAAGGCCTGTGATGGTTTACAAGGAGACCGTGATAGGGCCGCGGCCGCACATACAGGGACCGGAAACGCTGGGGCTTCTTTTATTGTCTGTAGCTGCCGGGACAGTGTTTATTCTTCTTGTTGTCAGGTTTGGCCGGTTCGAACTCTGGAAGGCACTCTTCTTCGCGGCCGCATTCCTGAGCATATGGATAGCGCTGGCTGTTGTCATTGACGACCTTCTGGCGCTGGGAATTGCTCTGCTGGCAGCAGTGCTCAAGGTGAGAGGAAGAAATGTGATTATACATAATCTGACAGAGCCCTTCATATATGCCGGGATAGCTGTAATACTCGTTCCTCTGATGAATGTGGTTTGGGCATTCGTGATGCTGGCTGTGATATCAGTGTATGACTTCTGGGCAGTGTTCAGGAGCAGGCATATGGTTACCATGGCGAAAGGGCTGCAGAGAAGCACGGTGTTTGCGGGGCTCTCTATCCCGTACAGAGAATCAGGAAAGATAATGGGGAGGTTTGCAGGGAAATGTAAGGAAAGAACGAAAAAGACAGGGGCCGCCGGAGAGGGTGAAGAGAGAGGGGGAGTCACCACGGCTGTTCTTGGGGGAGGAGATATAGCATTTCCGCTTCTGTTTACAGGAACAGTCATGCAGTCGCTGATACTTTCAGGGGTTTCAAAATTCTCGGCCTTTCTGATGAGCATGGCCCTTCCTGCTGTTCTGACCGCGGCGCTGCTGCTCATGCTCTGGAAGGCCTCAAGGGGGAGGTTTTATCCTGCCATGCCGGTCCTTTCAGCCGGGTGCCTGGCGGGGTATCTGATTGTTACAGGTCTTGCTGCTCTTTAGGAGACATCTCCTGTAAAGGCTCTGCCAGTCTAATTCTGTAAAACTCTGTATGGCGTTGGTTTTCCGGTTTTCAGGGCTTTCTGCCCGAAACCAGCAGGCAGGGCATATGTTTTCCAGCAATTACGGATTTAACTTGTTGCAGCCATTGTAAAATTTATATTTAAGCTATCCAGATAATCACTTAGAGGTGTTTCAAACTTGAACATCTGCATGATCTATTGGTTCTATCCGCCTGTGATCGGCGGAACCGGGGTTTACCTTGAATCACTGAGCAAATATCTTGCAAAAAAGGGAATCAGGATAGAGCTATTAACAGGCCCTGTAAAGGGAGCAAAGAAGCTGCAGAGATTCGGCAAGCTGACGGTCAGAAGGATACACTGCATGGGCATCAACGGGAAGGATGACTCTCACAAGAAAGGGCACGAGCTGCTTGAATACCTGCAGAACTTTATCGAAGAGAAGAACATAGCCCTGGTGTCTGCACAGAACTTTCACATAGGGGTTTATCCTGCACACACCCTGTCTGTTAACTCAGCCTGCATGATTAAGGGGATTCCCCTGGTGAACACCCTTCACAATTACTGCGAAAACAGGCTGGACAGGATCATGCTTCAGAACCTTATGTGGAGCAAGGTAATTGCTATCACAAAAAACATGGCTGAGCATGCATATGACTCAAAAATCCCCATAGACAGGATTTCTTGCATATACAATGGCGTGAGCGTAAAAAAATTCAGCCCGGGAAAGAAGGAGAACTGGCTGCGCAACAGGTACAATATCAGGGAGAGGGATGTGGTTATAGTGTGCCCCACAAAACTCATAAGCCTTGACAGGGGTGAACCGCTGTTTGAGAGAAAGGGTCTGATAACCCTTCTGAAAGCGGCTTCTGTTGTTCACCAGACAAGAAAAAACATAAAGATTGTTATCACAGGCGCGCCACCAAATCCGTCCTTTATCAGGGAGTACAGGGACGCTGCGAAAAGACTCAAGGACATGGCCAGACTTTATGGCATCGGGAACAAGCTGATTATAATGGAAGGTGTTAAATCAAAGGATATGCCTGCTGTTTACAACAGCTCTGACTTGATGGTTCTGGCCTCGAAAAACGAGCCCTTCGGCCTTGCCTACATTGAAGCAATGGCATGCGAGCTTCCGGTAATTGGAATCAGCGGAGGCGGCGTGCCAGAGATAATACAGAATGAGAAAAACGGCTATATAACGCCATCTGATGACCATGTGGAGCTGGCAAAAAGGATAACATGGATTATCAGGGACAGGAAAAAGATGGAGAGATTTGGAAAGGACGGGAGGAAACTGGTTCTCCGGAAATTCTCCCTCAGGAGAATGGCAGAGGAGACGCTGAAGGTTTACGAATCACTTGCTGGTTAGTGGTTGCCTGCTGAACATGTTTGCAAGCTTCAGATAGACGGCATTGCTCCATCCGAAACCGGGCTGATTCGGGTATCTGCCTGATTTCCCGGGAGAGCATCTTGCCACATCATACTTCTCCCAGAACACCCCTGTTTTCTTGAACACTTTTTTGTTCATCCTGATCCATTTTAATGCTATCTCCCTTGCCCGTGCCTTGTAGCCGTAGTTTAACAGCCCTTTGACAACAATCCATTGCATGTTCGGCCAGCCGTTCGGGTAGTCCCATTGTTTGAATTTCTTTGAGAGGCCCTCTTTCTGGGTGACAGCAAGCCCTCCATCATGCTCGAAGATTCTGAGATTCTTTACCATCCCCTTCGCCTGTTCATCAGTGGCCATCCGGGTCCACATCGGGAAATATCCTGCCAGGGAGTAGAACCTGCTTCTTTTCTTCAACCTGTAGTTATAATCAAAGAAGAATCTCCTTTTGTCTGCCCACATGAGACTAACCATTGCGCTTTTGCGCTTTCTGGCCATTCTCGAGTATTTCCTGGTTTTAACAGAGTTGCTAAACATTGAGTATATCATTTCCAAATCTTTCTCGTATTTGTAAAGCAGGGAATTCAGGTCGACTGGAAGATAGTCCATGCAGTTGTGTTTGTATCTTGATGTGAGGTCCCAGGCTGATTCGTGCTCAGCAGTCAGGTGGGTGAGAAAATGGGTGTTGTATCTCGAGAGTCCTTTATAAACCAGGTGGCCTTCTCTTGCAAAGAAAATCCTGGCCATCCAGTAGTTTTTTAGCTCCTCCTCAGCAATTCGGGCCGCCCTTTTCAGCCACTCATTGTCCTTTGTGACCTCATATATGTCAAGTATCATTGATGTCAGAAACGGCGGCTGGGACTGGCCCAGGTCATAAAACCTGTTCCTTGCAGGGATAATGCCAAACCTCATGAACAGGTGGCAGAGATTGTCAACAATTCCCTTTGCGAGATCTGTTTTGCCATCTTCAATCAGGCCGAGGTTCTGGAAATAGCTGTCCCAGTAAAACATATCGCCCCTGAATCTCAGGTGGTTGGGCGAGACATACGGATTCGGTACCCCTATTCTCAGGCCGACGTCTTTTGGATAGTGGCATGTGATTTTTTCCCAGTATTCCCTTATGTAATCCAGCTCGGACGACATCAATATAGTCTTGTTTTTTGTTCTTAATAAACCCGAGCAGCCCGGGGCTTTGCGACACGATTCGGCCAGACAGCTGATATTGCTGCAGGCCAGGTTGCGGGCCGGTGAGGTTCAGATTTAAACTGCAAACTCCAATGGTTTAATATGGGTATAGGAGTGAGGGGCCCTGTTGTGGCAGGGCTTTTCTACAGATACGGGAAGGCCGAACTCCGCAGGGAGGTTGAAGGCCTTTTTCCCAGGAAGAGGGTGAAAGCGAGGAACAGGGCAGTGATATCCCCTCACGCCGGATACATTTATTCCGGCAGGACTGCTGCTGCCGCCATCTCCTCACTGAGGCCTGCAAAAAAGTTCATTATA
>CAZCSS010000032.1:0-8431 GCA_964501515.1 uncultured archaeon | reverse complement strand
ATCCTGACACAGACCACCTGTAGCTCTTTATCGGCTCCCCTTTCAGGTCCTCGACCGAGAAGACGTAGGTTTCACCGGGCTTAATACAATTAGTATGTTTACCCAGACAATTATCATCATCCTTATTCTTTATAGTTCCACCAACTGTGATACTGCCCGAAGGGAGCTGCTTTATGTGGCCCGCGAAGTCCTGTGAGCAGTCTTCTGCCGAGCAGCCTTTCTCTGCATCACCCGAGCAGTAATACCACGTGTCCGCGCTGTCAAAGTAGGGCCTCCCATCGCAGTGTATGATAACAGTATATGTGATGTCATTCAGGCCGCCGCCGTTACTAATTGTGCTCGGGTCTCCGAACAGCTGGCCCGGCGGGCCCGAGAAGCTCGTTGATGATATGGAGCCCCTCGTTTCGAGATCTTTGACCTTGTTCACGTCCGCATAGCATCCGCCGTCTATCAGGCTGCAGCATGCTCCGCAATCACTACCACTACAAACACCATTACCATTAAAGTTATATTCTGTTCCCTTGGCGTTCTTGCAGTTCCCTGCATCTTTGTCTGCCTCGCACTTCTGGCACTCTGAGTTGAGAGTCTTGTATTTCTCGGCATCGCTTGCATTGAACGCCATCAGGGCCGGGTTGTTGCAGTTCTCGAGGTTCATGCTCACCTTCAGGCTCTGTGGCTCGTAGCCGTTTGACCTTGGCCTCCATGCGCAGCAGTATTGCCCGTTGTCGCCGCAGTCCATGCTCACACGGCCATGCGGCTTGCCTTTTGTCAGGGGCAGGTCTGATATCTTTTCAAACGCCTTGCCGGCATCGGCCCATGAATCGCCTATATCTGCCGCTGCATCAGATGCCTCCTCTGTGACATCCCCGAGTTTGTCCACCATGCCGTCTATCTTGCTGAAGTCAACGCAGCCCACTATCTGGCTGTAGCAGGAATTGGCGTTTTTGCCTCCGCACTTTCCTGTGTCCATCAGGTGCTGGGTTGTTGCAATGCAGTACTGCATCTTGAGGAACTCCATCTCCACCTGCTGGACCTTCATGGACAGCTCGTACTTCTTGGCCACCATCTCGCACATCTTTATGTACATCTCCACGAACTTGCTGAATATGTCTCCGGTCCCCTGCATGAGGGACGCGAAATCCTTTCCGGTGAATGATTGTGGTTTAAGAGCATACACGGGTTCACCATTCTTGGTTGCAGCTATTTGTATTTTTTCAGGCGTCTTAGTACTGCTCTTGTACCATGCCACTGCGCCCACAACAGCGCTCGCTATAATCATCGCAAAGGCCAGGTACATCAGGCTCTCTGCGGTTTTCAGGCATTTCTCGTAGAAGTCCATGAGTTCCCTGGCTACCCTCATGGTCTCCTGCACCCTGTTTCTCATCTCCCCCATGAACCACTGGTTTATGTCATGGAGCGTGGTCACGGCCTGCACCGTGGTCACGGCGCTGAAGTTGGCCGTGAGCGTCTGCGAGACCGTTCCGCTTCCCTGGTATCTGATGTTGACAGAAAGGGAATTGTCTTCATATACGTATGCGCCCCCTCTCGTGCACTCTGATATTGGCGGGATTCCAATCGTGCAGTTGATTGTGTACGGCTCTCCCTCGGCCGCCTGCTCCTTGCTGCATTTTACATCCCCTGTGCTCGTCCCGTTTATGGTGGCGAACGCATACTGCACCTTTGCTGTTTTTGGCTGGTTCTCTATCCTGGCCACCACGAACAGCTCGTTAGTGACCTCGCAACTGTCAAAAGAGAGCGGCCCCGCAGAGTCTATCACCAGCTTTATGTCGCTCCTGAGCATGCACTGCCCCTCAAGCGTGTCAGGGTCATAGTTGCAGAAGTAAAGCGGCTTCCCTGTGTCCGGGTCGGTCTCTGCCCCGCACCCGCAGTCATAGCAGCAGTTGGACTCGTTCTCTCCAATCTCGGTCTCGCAGGTCCCGTCGCCGCAGTGGTACACAGGCGTTAGCGTTATGTCAGCGAATGTGGCTGAAATCTCCTTGGTGAGAATGTCGCTCAGCCCGTCCTGGAAGCTTATCCCCATCTTTATGCCATTCGGCCCTATTGTATGGGGATCAGACTGCTGGCAGAATTCCTCCTCCTCAAGGTTCGGGACCGCAAGCACGCACCTGAAACTGTTCGAGGTCGTTTTCTCGCTGCAGTCCAGGTTCCAGCCCACATCCTCGCCGTTCAGGGCATAGTTTGTGTACTCAACCTCGAAATCGCTGGGCGCATTGTTCACCGTGGCCACAACCTTTACATCATGCGATTCCCTGCAGTCCCTGAGCGAGTCCGGATGCGGCTCTCCCACAGAGAGCCTGATGTCATCAATATTGCTGCACCCGTTCACACTGTCGCAGTACTGTGTGTCAGGGTCCGGGCACCCGCAGTCCAGGCAGCACGTCTCCGGGGTCTCGCCCATGTTGCATTCCCCGTTGCCGCAGTCCTTTGCAGGTATCCCGATCGGGCCGAACGCTTCGCTTATTGTGGTGGTCTTTGCTATGGGGCCGTCTGGGTATGTCACGTCAAAATAAAGCGTGTTCGGATTTATTGTGTAGGAATTCTCCTTGCTGTAGTCTGATATCTGGAAGGCCACGATGCAGTCCCATTCAAACCCGCCTGCGGACTTGTTGCACTCAACATTCCCTATTGTTATGCTTCCGGGCGTGATGTTCATCTCCACTGTCTTCCCGGTCAGTTCAAGCCCTGTGGGTGGATTGAATACCTTGGCCTTGAGGTGTATCGCATCACCCGGGACATAACTGCTCAGATAGGAATCGAATTCAGGGATACCCAATGTTATTGCTGACTCTGACTCGCATGTGCTGGTCCCGACATCGCAGTACTCCCCGGTCCCGCATCCGCAGTTATATGTAACCACAAGGTCGCTGAGGCTGCTTGAAAGCTCCATGCTTTCAGGGGAATCTGCATTGTAGTAAACAATGGTGAGGTTTATGGCATTCGGGGTTATGGTGTAGCTGTCCTGGCCGCACTTCACCTCCGGGCTCAGTGTTACAGGGCATGTGAAGTCAGGGCCGTCCCTAACACACGTGGTGGTGACTGCATCCCCGTTGAGGTTCAGCACAGCAGAGGCCGCGTTCTCCATACTCTTGGGAGGGTTGCTAACCCTTACCGTGAAATTGGCGGTGAACTTGGAGGCGCAGTCTGATATGCTCGGATTGGAGGCAGAAACAGGAGACAGTGTTACACCTTCTGTATCAGAGCACACCCCGCTTTCAGGCCTGTCTGCGTATGCGCTGCAGTACTGCCCTGACGGGCACCCGCAGTCATAGCAGCATGTTGTTGAATCCTCCCCCAGGTCTGACTCGCAGTTCCCGTCCCCGCACTCAAACGAGGGGTTCAGGTTGAGAAGAAGAGGATGGAAGCTCTTTGCGCCCGCCTGCGGGACAATGAAATAATAGAACTTGTTAACAGACCCCGATATCTCATTGGAATCCAGCGTTGATGCCGAGAAGTCAGCGCCTTCTATGCCTGATTCCGATGCCCCGAGAGCATACAGCTTTTCGATCCCCTCCGGGTCGTCAAACTCCACCCTGGAGAGCCAGTTGTACGGAATCATAAACCTGTTCTCTATGAACACCTGGGTGGGGTCAACCATCTTTTCATCTGTTACATAAACATTCACGGTCTCTATGTCATCAGCCCTGACAGAAAAGGTGTTGTATGACGTTCTCGTTATCTTTATCCAGAAGCCCAGCCAGTCGTTCCTGCCATTGGCGTCTTCAAGTTTGACCACCATGAAAACATTCCCCACCTGCGGGTATGTCGAACTTGTGGTGCGCGCGGATATGTCATTCCATGCAATCCGGGTGTCTATCCAGCTTTCAAACACCTGGGGTTCGGTCTTGACGCAGTCAAACGCGTTCAGGTTCTTGCACTTGAAGAGGAATATCTTCTCTATGCTGTATGACAGCGAGGCGCTGCTTATGTCAAACATCACCCCGGGGTTGGACCATGACACATCACTGGGGTCCCTTACAATATTGACCTGCCTGTATATGTAATCGTCCTGGTCAAACTGAACCGTCTTCTGAACAGCCCCACCATAGTATATGTTTATTTCAGTGGCTCCTGCAAACGGAAGCGACAGCATGAAGTATGACACCACTATTGCCGCGACTTCTATCCCCAGCATCCTAAAGTTCAGGGTCATTCATATCAACCGTGCAGTATTCAGTCTCTGTTATGTCCTGCCTTGAAGCAGGGTCTATCCCGCATTTAAGCAACAGGTTGGACATCTTGGCCATGTCAGAGGCAGCCTCTGCAACATCATCGTTCATCAAGAATGTGGGCATCTTGGGCAGGTAGAAATCCACCTCCCCGCCGCTGTCGCTTTCAGACAGCGAAATGTAGTCAATCATGCTCCCCACAACCTCGCCATCCTGCTTGAGAATGCCTGATACCAGATAATTCCCGGCAGGTATGTAGTCCACGAGGTCGCCTGCCTTGTCAAACACCGTCTGGTATCTTTCGCTCCCTCCTGTTTCAGGGTAGAATATCATCTCAGCGGTCATGTCATCGTCAAGCAGCCTGACAGAGTCCGGGTATATCACATAATCGCTCCCCAGCTGCTGCACCTCAACCTGGTGCATTCTGGCCTGGAAAACAGGCATTCTTTCCACCTGTATGGTCTTGCCCGACGAAAGCGCAGTGGACGAGACCATCTCGCTGTATGAGCCGTAGCCTCTCCTGTGCGTCCTCAGCATGCCAATCCCGCAGGGAACCCCTGCCTTCAGCTCGCCCGAGGCATCTGTCTTCCCCGCTCCGCATCCCATAAACTCAACCGAGACCCCTGAAACAGGATTCCCTGAAGAATCCTCAACCCTTATGTCAGCCTCGCAGTCAGGGGACTGGCATATCCCTGCCTGCTCCTCCTCTCCCAGTCCTGTTGGCTCCCCCAGCCATGTTCCCGGCCTGTTGTTCAGGATGTACGTGGTTACAGCGAACTGGAAGACGTTTCCGGTGTCAGGGTCCCTTGCCCTGACCACTACAGGATAATATACATAGTAATTCATATAAACAGGGTCTGAAAGGCACACGCTGGTCAGGTCTACCAGTTTGGCCTGGCTGAAAACAGGATCAGGAGACATCTGGAAGTTTGAGTAATCAAATTCAAATTTGTCCGGAAGGTCGAATGATACGTCAATCTCCCTGTAGTCCTTTCCTGATATCAGCGGGAGTACGTATCTCGGGCTTGACACGGCCTCTGATACGTATGGCGTATCTTCAGGGGCCTGGCAGTCAGGATTGCCCAGGCAGTCTGACACAGCGCTGGCATCGCTCAACTCATAGCCCTTCTGTCCTCCGTAAAGGTCCTCATGTGTTTTGAGCTTGTCAGGCATGTATGTGTTCCCCAGCACGCTCTTCACAACGCTTTCCAGCCCCTTTTCAACATCCCAGTAACTCTTGTACACATGCTCCCCGCACTTTGTAAGAGCAGGGATGAAAAGCGGGACTGTCTGGAACCCGTCTTTTGCAGGGGACTGGAGCATTCCTGCAACAGTGAAATACTCAAACGGCCTCTCTGTGTTGACAAACCCGGCAAAGTTCTTGGCAAAATCATACGTCTCAGCGAACCTTGTGGGGATTTCAACCTCATACGGAGTGTTTACAGGTATGTCCTTTATCACAGTGGGCATGCTTAGCTTCAGAACCAGTTTGTTCGGAAGCAGTTCGGCAGACGTGACCCGGGCGTCTGAAACCTGTATCCCCGAGCCCTCTGGCGCAAGAGAGTCCTTGTAATCATTCAGGTATTCGTTTATCATGTCCACCAGGTTCTGCTGCACATTCGGGGTTTCCACCCTTCCGTTGTAATGCCAGTAGGGTATTTCCCTGTTGTGGTATTCAACAGAGCCCAGGGAATACGAGGAATCGTCAGGGTATCCTCCGTAAAGGCCGAGCGTTCTCATGGACTGCAATGCGGCCTCTCTCATAAGGTTCTGCACAGAGCCTGCAAACATCTTGTGCTCCTCTGCTATCTCAGCAGGCACCTGCGTGTGTCCCAGCAGCCCGCCGGAATAAACATAATACACCACAGTTGCGATAATCACAACCAGGCCTATAATAACAAGAAACTCTATCTGCCCCTTTTTGGCCATAATATAATTAAGTCTGCCATTATTTATATAACCAAAGCAAAGACGCACCTGCCCATTCCCAGTCCTTCCCTCACCCAAGAGCCACCAGAAGTTTGGCCTTAAGGACGTATTCCCCCTTTATCAGATTCTCGTTCACTGCCCATTTCCTGGTTCTTTCCCTCTCCAGGTTCTTGTCCCCGATGCTGAGCCTCAGGGGAACGCCGTTCTCCGCGATAGCGGTGTGGGGCTCAAGTTCGAATGTGCTCTGGTTCCTCCTGTACGAATCGAATTTCAGGAAATAGCGGAGATTTCCCTTGTATTCTCTGAATCTCTCAAGATAGTATGAAAGGGTCCTGTTTGCCACCTCCATGCAGGTGGGTCCTGTCCCTCCGCACCTGGGGTTTCCCAGATAATAGGCGCATGTGAGTGCGTCTGACACCTGTTTGCATTCCGAATTCCTGTACCCCGTGTCCGAGCGGGAAACAGAAAGCCACATGTTATGGACATAAAGATTCATGTAGTCATCCTGGCTGAGCTGCTGCGCAAACGAGAGCAGGAACATTGCCATACCCGCAAACACCATTATAACCAGGATTATCATTATCATCCCGGACTGCGCTTTCATGCTGCAGTGACGCATATATCTGTTACATGAACCCTGCCCCTGAAGCAGCGGATACCTCACTGGCATGATCCCACCTCCAGAATCCCCACGCCCGTGGACTCTTTCATCTTCCTGTATATGTTCACAGGTATTGCGTATGATATCCTCGAGCACCTACTGCCGTAGTTCCTGGGGCAGAACTCCCAGTAGTTGCAGTTCGGATAGTTTGTTTTGCATTCCATTCTGGCGTCGCCCTCAAACAGCGTGACATTTGCATACCAGCCTGAACCAAAAACCTTCTCCATATCATCGCAATCCATGCTCTGAAGCGCCGTGAGTTTGGAATCGTCCAGAACAGAGCTGCTTTTCACCAGAACAGGGTCATTTATGAACTGCCCAAGAACAGAATATGTTCTCTGCACAGCATTGCTTCTCTTCTCCAGGCCGAGCTGGGAGGCCTGCCACCAGGAAAGAAAGAAAAGAAGGGCTATTATCACTATAACAACAAACAAGGTCAGCATGACATATTCAAGAATCCCCTGCTGCGCCTTCATGCGGCACGGCACCCCTTTGGTTGGATGGAATGAAGTCTTGCGCCCCGGGCACAGGAAATGCAGCACATCCCTCGCAATATGCGAGATTCCCTTGTCCGGCTTGTTGGGGCGCCTTTCCAGCTCAGACATAATAATCACATCCCAGACTCAAAACCTGCTCATAATCACCTCTGGCTTCTGTGAGATAATCCACCAGAGTGTTCATTTCTCCTATATTGTCATACCCCTTTCCTCCGGCTGTTCGGGACACGGCGTCAAGGCTTTCGGAAAGCGTGCGGAAAGGGGAGACGCACTCTGAATCCTCTGGAAGGCTGTCTGCTATTAATTCAGCCCTTTTCGACAGGGCTTCTGCTGCAAAAGAGAGCCTGTCCAGAAAAGCCAGGTTCTTGTATTCAAACATGTTCTCCCCAAACGTTCTCCCGAACACGTCCTTTTCCGTGTAGCCAAGAACCATGACCAGCCCGTCCAGCGGGTCCTTGTAATGATAAGTCTTGTTGGAGCCCTCAATACGCATATTGGCAAAGCCTTTCTTGGTGAACGTGTCCAGGCATATCCCTTTGGAAAAACCAGAGCAGGAGTTTCTGAAGCTGACAAGCCTGTCGCCCTTCTTCAGGTTAGCGGTGCATTCCCGGAAGGAGAGCGTGTCCATGTCATTTACATATGTCAGAAAATCACCCTTTCCCATGGAAGGCGTTATGCTGCTCCCGCTGCAGAGCGCAAATTTCGTGTCAAAATCCGCCCTTGCGCCGGAGAAAGCAGGGAATGGTATGTGGCTGACTATGTCATAGATTATCTTTCTCGTCTTCCCA
The DNA here is from genome assembly GCA_964501515.1 of uncultured archaeon. Lineage (GTDB taxonomy): Archaea > Aenigmatarchaeota > Aenigmatarchaeia > QMZP01 > QMZP01 > CAZCSS01. The sequence goes on along the minus strand of CAZCSS010000032.1, from coordinate 369 downwards.
GTGTTCTCCACAGGGTTGAATATCACCCTCATCTCAGGAACAGCAGAAACGAAAAGGAAATCCCACCACCCCATGATTAGGGAATCCCTTTCCACAAACACCTCCTTTCCAGGAGAGAAGAAAACAGGCACATCAGGCAGTATCCCTTCGGGAATGAAACCGCACACAACAGCGGCTGACCGGCTCTCCGGCGGGTTTTTCACCTTCATGTGGCAGGATGAAAAGTCATACTTTCCGAAGTCATCGTATGTCAGGGGGTTGCCGCTCAGGTAGATGTCCTTTGATGTCAGGAGAAAATTCTTCACTATCTTCATCCTCTGGTAATCCTCCTGCACAGCACCGTAACTGGATGCATATGTAATCAGGAAA
>CAZCSS010000031.1:0-8829 GCA_964501515.1 uncultured archaeon | reverse complement strand
TGGCCGGCGTCGAGGGCAAGGGTTCGCAGGAAAAGAAAATGAGAATAGTGGGAGAGCTTATAATGCATTCCTCGCCTGAAGAGGCCAAATACATAGTCAGGACAGTTCTGGGGCAGCTCAGGGTTGGAGTGGCTGAAGGGATAATAAGGGATGCCATAGCAAAGGCATTCTTCCCGGACAAACAGGGGCAGGAATCCAAGGATGTTGTGAAGGCCATAGAATGGGCCTGGTTCATAAAGTCAGACTACGGGGAGGTTGCAGGGATTGCAAAAGAGAAGGGCTTGAAAGGGCTTGAAAGCGTCACCCTCGCTGTAGGAAAGCCCTATTTTGTCTCCCTTGCCGAGAGAGCGCCCTCGCTGGAGAGCGCGCTTGAAAGTTTTGAGAAACCCGCACTGGAATACAAGTATGACGGGGCAAGGCTCGTCATACACAAAAAGGGCGAAAGGGTGTGGCTCTATACAAGGAGGCTGGAGAATGTCACAAACCAGTTTCCTGAGGTGGTGAAATACTCCAGAAACAGGATAAAGGCAAAAGCCTGCATAATAGAGGGCGAGATGGTGGGGATTGACCCAAAAACAGGAAGGCCGCTCCCGTTCCAGTCTCTTTCCCAGCGAATAAAAAGGAAATACGGCATTGGGGACATGAGCAGGAAGATACCTGTCCAGGTCAATCTGTTCGACATCACGTATCTTGAGGGTAGGGTTCTTTTTGGAATGCCGTTCGGGGAGAGGAGAAGGAAACTGGAATCCATAATAGAACCACTGGAAGGGAAATTCCAGCTTGCAAAGCAGCTTGTTACCAGGGATGTGAAAAAGGCCAGAGATTTCTATCAGGAGTCCCTTGGGGCAGGGCAGGAGGGCCTGATAGTGAAGAACATGGACGCTGCATATCAGCCCGGCAGAAGGGTGGGCTACTGGCTAAAGGTTAAGCCAACCATGGAGAATCTGGACCTGGCAATAATAGGGGCAACCTGGGGAACCGGCAAAAGAACAGGGTGGCTGGGCTCTCTCGTGCTGGGGATAAGGGACGGGGATACCGGAAGGTTTCTGGAATGCGGGATGATAGGCACTGGCATAAAGGAAAAGGAGGACCAGGAAGGCGTGACATTCTCGCAGCTCACAGAACTCCTGAAACCGCATGTGGAGAGGGAAGAGGGAAACAGGGTTGTCATAAAGCCGGATGTTGTGGTTGAGGTGGCTTATGAGGAAATACAGAAGAGCCCGAACTATTCAAGCGGGTATGCCCTGCGGTTCCCAAGAGTGGTGAGAATAAGAACAGACAAGGGCACCAAGGATACAGACACCCTTGAAAGGCTGGAGATGCTGTATCATCTTCAGAGGGGCAGGGAGTAACTTCTTATTAGTGACAAATATAGAAATGTTTAAATAGTTTACTGTTCTATTAACCATGTTGAGAAATCTGGAGATTTTATCACTGCACGATAGATTTTTAAATAAGGGAGTGAAAATATGAACAGGGTTGATATGACATCGGCAACAGAGGTGCTTGATGCGTTGAAGAGCATTGGTCTGAACCTCTACGAGAGGAAGATTTTTTTAGCCCTGCTCTCAAAGGGCGTGGCCACTGCAGCCGAGGTTTCTGAAATAGCCAATGTCCCCCGTTCAAGGTCATATGATATTCTTGAAAGCCTTGCTGAAAAGGGCTTTGTTGTGTTCCAGCCGTCAAAGCCCATAAAGTACGTGGCCCTTGCTCCTGCAGAGGCTCTGGAAAGGACAAAGCACAACCTGGCAAGAAAACATGAAGAGATGATTGAAAGAATAAACAGGCTTAAAAACTCCCCTGTGCTTGAGGAGATGGAAAGGGTATTCAAACAGGGCCTGAGCATGGTTTCCCCTGCTGATATGACAGGAACCCTTAAGGGAAGGTTCACCATAAACAGACAGATGCAGTCTGTTTTCAGGGAGGCCAAAAAGAGCATAGATATAATCACCACAGAGCAGGGTCTGAACGAACTATACAAAAAGCATTTCAGGATTCTGAAGAAAGCGGCCAGGAACGGAGTGAAACTCAGGATCGCCGCTCCTCTCAGGGATGAGGATGCTGTAAAGGCATTCTCTCAGATAGCTGAGCTGAAGAATGTGGAATCTCCCTATGGAAGGGTGGTCTCTGTTGACAACAGGCAGATGATGATGGCGCTTACAGATGACAGGGATGTTCATGAAACCCAGGACACAGTCCTCTGGGCACATTCCCCGCATGCTGTGAATACAGTGGTTCAGCCCCTGATGAGACAGGTCTGGGGAAGCTGATTTTCTGGGGCCAGCGGGTTTTGTTTTTGTAATCAGGCCATGATTCTGAACACTGACTCCGGGAGTTCGTATTTGCTGATAAGGCGCTGGTTCTTCTGGTTTCTTTTCAGCAGTATGATTGCGAAGTCATCAACATAAACCGGCGCCCAGCCGGGGTCCCTGATTCTTTCTATAAGAAAAGGCTGGGCCCAGGGCGTGTAATCATGGCGGTAAAAATAAATAGCATTAATGCCATATTTTTTGGACAGATTATTCCAGGCTTCCTCTTTCTCCTGCATAGGAATGTAAATGTCCTGAAAAAAGGATGCGCTGTATGCCTCCGGTCTGTTGTCAGTAAAAACCCTTTGCTGCGGGAAGAGGTGAAAGATGAGATATCCGCCTATGTCGTAATTGTTAAAGACTGGCCCCTGAATGCTGTTCTTCTTGAAGAAATCAGCCGAGTTGTTTGAACCGGGCATCAGCCCGAGTCCTGTGTTGGGGTTTACGGGGTTGAAGAGAGCGTTCCCAAAGGGAATGGAAAGGATTATTGCTGCAAGGATGCCCAGAATAAGCAGGTTTGATTTCTTTTGTTTTATGCTGTTAGGCCTGTCAGCAATCTGTTGTGCATTGTATGCAAGCATGGGAAGCAAAAAGAATCCGAAGATGCTGATGGCCCTGTTCACATTCCATGCCAATGCAGAAAAGAAAATGAACATAATAAGCTGGGGAATTGTTTTTTTGAAAGACCTCCTGACAAAAAGTGCATAGGCGAGGCATAGTGATGACACCAAAAACATGAGCTCAAAGTAGTAATAAATCCCAGCATCTGGAAATCTGCCCTGCATGAACAAAACAGGCTGGTTTTCCGCAGTCATGTAGCCGTAGTTATTAAAGATAAGAAAAGGCTCTAAGAAGGCGGAAACCCCGAACGGGCTGGCAAAACATGCTGCAATTGACAGCAGGAGAATAAGCGAGTAATGTCTGAATTTTCTGTTTTTGTTCACCAGGCTCCCAAACCAGAAAGTACCAGTTATAAAAAGCCCCATTATGAAGAAGATGTGCAGATTCACCCAGAGAGCCTGAAGGACAGGCATTATAAGAATCATTTTCTTGGGGCTGATCCTGTTATTCTGAAAAAGAGCGATAAGATAATAGTAAAGGCCGAAAAAGAGATAGCTGAACATCTCCGGCCTGATCTCGGTTCTGAATGTCAGGAGCGGAACGCTTATGAAAGAAAGAAAAAGTGCCATCTTGTAGCTGGAGTATTCCAGAGCTGCGCGAAACAAGAAATATACTGCAAAAACTATCAGGAGCATGTTGAATACCGACAGCGCCTCAAAACCCAGCGCCTTCCATATAGAGTAGTACACCACGCCAGCGCCCCAGTGATGCGCAATTGCCGGGTGCTCTGGCTCGGTGTATGAGTAATAATTGGTTGAAAGCGGTTTCATTTGTGCAAAGAACAGTTCCCCGTTCCTGATATGGCGCCCCAGATCACTGGCTGCAAAATTTACCTGCTGCGCATAAAAAAGGGCGATATAAAGCAGGAAGATTGCCAGCAATATCTTTTGGGGTGTTTTTGCTTGTTTGCCAGGGTTTTGTGTTTTTGTGCTTTTCATGCCTTTGGGTCCTCCGGGTATAGTGCTTCTTGGTCTGGTGAATGATTTCCTATTATAAACTCTGGTTTCCGGCTTAAAATTCTATGCCAAAGCGTAGCTTCTCACCGCCTGCCGCTGAAGGGCTGGAACAAAAACTAGAATATTGCGCCGCATTCTTCAATGTGCTCCAGGCGATGATATTCTTCATCGGTCTTTCTCTGTATGTATTCTATCTCCCTCTTCTGGAGATGCCTGAATCTGCCCTGGGTTTTCAGATACTCCTCCACGGGTTTGGGATCAGTTATCCTTTTTGTGAGCACGAGCTTGCCGTTCTCTATCTCATAGAGAGCCACCATTCTTGTGTCAACAGCGAGTTTTCCTATATCCACGGTCATGTCCTCTGAGTATTTCCATCCTGTAGGGCAGGGGCAATGCACGTGTATGAACGAGGGCTGCTTCTCAAAGGCCTTTTTTACCTTGGCAATCATGTCCTGAGGATAAGCCACTGATGCCGTGGCCACATACGGGATGTGGTGAGCTGCGACAATCCCTATTATGTCCTTTTTCCACTCCTTCTTGCCAAAGGATTTTTTCCCGTGGGGAGAAGTAGTTGTCCAGGCGCCGTACGGGGTTGCTCCTGACCTCTGGACGCCTGTGTTGGCGTAGCAGTTGTTGTCCACGCATATCTGGGTGACCTTGTGCCCTCTTTCAAGCATTCCGGAAAGCCCCTGCAAACCTATGTCAAATGTTCCGCCATCCCCTGCAATGGCAAGAACCTTCCATGGTTTTCCGAGGCGCCTGACAGCCGCTTCAACGCCGCTGGCCACGGCCGAGGCGGTTTCGAATGCTGCATGTATCCAGGGAACATTCCAGGCTGTCTGGGGGTAAGCAGAAGTGGTGACCTCAAGGCACGATGTCGCGCAGGAGACAATTACGTTTTCAGGTGCCCCTTTTGATATCAGGCGCACTGCAATGGCCACGCCGCACCCTGCGCACGTGGTCTGGCCCGGAGCCATGAGCTCATTCATAAGTAATTGTTTTGGGCGAACAGGTTTTTAAATGGTCATAGGCAAGACAGCAGATTGTCGAAATCACAGAACAGAAAGGAATAAAAGGATTAGATATGTTTCTATTTCATGAGATACGAAAACAAGAGACTGAAAAGGGCATGCGAAAGAACAGTGGGGGAGGAAGTCACCCCAATTTTTGACTACTACAAAGCGGGCGGCCCGGATGAGATAAAGGCCCTTACCAAGGGGAAGAAATACCTGGTGAAAGACGTGTGGCCGGAGCTGGGCGGAATGTATTATGACAAGATTGTAAATGCAGATTTTCTGATACATGACGACAGGGGCGTGAACAACTGGTATCCCTATGAGGCATTCGAGGAGTTCAGGAAGGGGAAGTAAGTTGCCTTATCAGCGGCGTGCTCTTTCTCTTTGACATCATTAGTTAGTATTCTGGACAAGATATAAACAACACTGCTCCAAGAAGTAACAAAACAAAAAACCTAAAATGTGCAGGAATCGCCGGTTTACTTCCTTTTCCTTCCCCTTTTTCTTGGTTTTCTTGCTGCTGTTGCAGTTTTCTTGGCACTTTCCGCAACAGGAGAAACTGCTGATTCCTCTTCCATCCTGAGTTCTTTCTCGGCCTTCATCTCGTCAACCTCCAGCCACACCACGAACAGCCCTATCAGGATAAGGAAGGGCGGTATGAAACCGGTAAGCAATATTACGAAGTTTCCAAGCCAGTCCACCTGCGACAGGAAGCTGCCCACAGCAGGCAGCTCAATCACAGAGTTCAGAAAAAGGCCGAGGCCGATTGCTATCAGGATAAAGCCAATCAAAACCTTAACTGCTGCGTGCATGTTTTATCACACTCTAATATTCTCGGTTTTATTTAAATACTTATGCTTTTAATCATATGTATTAGCTTTTGGCTTTGGGTGTTATCAGCATGTACAAGCACGTAGCAGACCTCTGGAAAAGGCCCAGGGAGAATCTGGCCGAACTATGGCGCAAAAGGCTTATGGCGTTCAGGAGGGAGCCTACTGTAAAAAGAATAGAAAGGCCCACCAGAATAGACAGGGCCAGGGGGCTTGGGTACAAAGCCAAGCAGGGTTATGTTGTGGCCAGGGTCGGGGTTGCAAAAGGGGGGAGAAAAACCCCGAAGAAGGGTGGCAGGAGGCCGAAAAGGTCAGGAAGATTCTTCACCCCGGGCAGGTCCGACCAGGTGATTGCAGAGCAGAAGGCTGCAAGGAAATTTCCGAACTGCGAGGTTTTGAACTCCTACTGGGTCGCAGAGGACGGCAGCAGGAAATGGTTTGAGGTGATTCTTGCCGACAGGACGCATCCTTCGGTTTCCAGTGAGATGAAATGGATATCTAAAAACAAACACAGGGGCCGCGCTTTCAGGGGACTCACGTCAGCAGGGAAGAAATCCAGGGGGCTGGGGAAGAAGGGAAGAGGCACTGAGAAGGCAAGGCCCTCAAGAAGCGCTAGTTACAGGAAAAAAGCTGCGAAGCATTGAAATACTGGCCGCTGGTTTCCAAAACAATTTATAGCTTGCCTTACAAGTATTTATATGGCTGATATGGTGAGCCCCTTTCCGCCCATGATTCTGGGGATGGAACAGCTCGGGATATACCTCTATCTTTTCCCCTTCCTGCTGACTCTTGCACTTGTTTACGGGGTGCTGTCCTATTCCCTGAAGGACCAGCTTCCCAATTCCGCAAGGGGGGTGGTATCCCTTGTGGCCGCCTTCTTCATGCTGCTGTTTTCTTACTTCAATCCTGCAATTGTGTCCTTTTTCGTGAACCTCTTCGGCTACGGTCTGATTGTCGGCTCAGGCGTGCTCATACTGATTTTCCTTTTTGGCCTGTTCGGGATAAAGCCTGAAGATGTGACAAGCGAGAAAAAAGCCAAATGGATATATGTGGCCGCCATGGTTATAATATCGGTTGTGGTGATATCGGCCTCAGTGGCGACCATGTACATGGGAACCATAACCTTTCTCCAGTCCACTTCGCTCTGGGTGTTTGCGTTCTTCATAATTCTCGTTATAGGCGCGCTCTGGTTCCTGAGCGAGAAGTAATCCTTCCCAGAAGAAAGGAATGGTAGTGCTGCGCATAGAATCCAAATTGATTTAAATAGGCTTTTCCAAATAATGCTTGTGATATTATGACAGGCTTTCTGGAAGAGATACTGAAAAACAAGCAGGAGCTCATATTAAAACTGCTGAGTGTTCTGCAGGGGCATGAAACCACGGCAAGGGTCAATCTCGATGGCATCCAGTTCGAGGTTTCCAAGGGGGTAAAGATAAAGGTGAACGGCCAGGTGGAGTTTACTCTTGTTCCCCCAAAGAAAAAGTGATGCGGGCACTGCCTAGTACCAGAGCATGAACCTCAGCTTTGCTGGTTTTTCATTATACAGAACATATCTCTCAACCGGCACCACGGCTGAAGCCCCCGAAGGATAGGCTCCGACCTGAATGCTGCTGCCGCTTGAGTTTGCAGCCAGGGTGCTGTTGATATATCTCATCTCCAGGTAGAAGTCGCGGCCCAGGGTGTTCAGCTTGTTTTTGAGCGCGGCGTAGTCCATGCTTGTGAGGAAGTCGACCTTTGTGGCATTGAGCTTGTTCTCATCTGCTGCCATCAGCCCGACAAGCCGGACGCTTGAGATATTCCATTCCGGGGGGAGGCCGGGTGTTCTGACAAGCGTGTCTGTAATCTTCATGGCAAGGCTGTTCATCTCGTTCAGCGCATTCTGCTGGGCGTTGCTGTATGCAGAGTATTCCCAGACAAAAAGGATAAGCATGATTGAAAGAAAAAATATCACAACAGAACCCACGAAATCGATTGACCACACCTGCGCCTTCATGACACCACCACCATTCCGTTCTCGTTCCTTATCGTGTTCTCACCCTTTCTGAATTCTCCTGTGACATTGCTCGTTATAATGTTCCTGGGATAGTCTGAGCCCGGCATTCTGACATAGATTACATTGCTTCCAAGGGAGATGTTAAGCGTATAATTGAATCCTGCTATGGTTTCAGGCAGGGTCACGTTTGAGGAGAATCCGTGGCCTCCCAGGTATGCAGCGTCTATTCTGCCTCCAACATACTCCAGAATCCTTCTGATCTCCATATCCTTCCTGGCATTCACAATGCTGCTGGTGTTCTGCACGCTCACCATTGTTGCCAGAATCAGCACTACCAAAAGCAGGGAGAATATTGCCATGAACTCAACCGAGGATTGCCCTTTCACAGGTCACACCTTCTGCTCAGCCGGATGAGAGGCTTATGTTCACATATGTATCAAAGGCCTCCACGTCAACCCAGTAGTTGCCCTCTCTCGAAGGAAGCGCGCCCCGAAGGTCAGACCTTGAAACCGAATAGACATCTGTGATGCCTGAGTCAGTAAGCAGGGTAAATATGATCGTCTTGCCTGTTATGTTCACGCTCTGAACCCTGTCAGGCATGTATATCCTGACCCTGAGCTTTGCAGGCGGCCGCTGCGAATAAACAAGGTCAGCGGTGTCTGCAATCCTGTCTGCAGCTATCTGGGCGTAAGAAAGGAAAAGCTCATTCCCGGCATGCTTTTCCAGAGAGGTTACATATATCCAGACAGGGGTCACCATTCCAAGGACAAGGCCGAATATCATGAGATACTCCATCGCGGTCTGGGCTTTTTTCATGGAGGGCATATTAATAATTTGGTCCGGGTGGTATAAATTGGAAGTTACATGCCTGCAATAAACAGGACAGGGAAATGGCCTATTCAGGGTCGTTCTGTTTGAAAATCTTGATGGGGCCACCCGGATTCTGAACCGCAGGGGGGTACCCCCTTCAGTTCCAAGCTCCTCCTGATTCCCCCCGAGGTTACCAGTTAACCTCGAAATGGGATAGCGGTTTTTGAACCGGGGTCTGAGGCATTACAGGGACCTTTTCGGAAAAGGTCCACCCCATGCCCCAATGCTAGACCA
>CAZCSS010000030.1:0-8954 GCA_964501515.1 uncultured archaeon | reverse complement strand
ATCTGAAAATATAGAAAGGCAGTTGGGGCACTGGAATGTTCCCGGCTCTGTCCATACCCGACCCCCTGTTCCGCAAAGAGGGCATCTTCCCTGGAATAGCATAAAATCACCAGAAGATTGTGTCAATATTAGTTATACAAGAGAGTATTTAAATCTTCATCAGAAACTAGTTTTCAACCCTGAGCTTCATCTCGCTCGCCTTCTTCAGGATGTCCATTCTTTTCTTCTTCCCAACAGAAGAGCCGATCACGACAGAATGCTTTTCAGGCTCAAGGAACTCCAGATCCGCGGGAGTGAATACCCTGACTTCCTGAAAGCCGAGCCTGTTAAGGCCCTTCACTGCGCTGGGTGAGCAGTATCCTGATGATGGGTGCGCGCCCCTTCCCTTTTCATGCTTTCTGAGCTTGGAATGCCTCCCTCTCGGCCTCCTCCACGCATTTTTCAGGTGGATTTCAAAGTCCTGCTCCTGCCTTTTGAAGGCAGGTTTCTTTTTCCTGTTTTCCCTTTTCAGTTTCATTAGGCGGGACTTCTCAGACATCTATTCACCCTCCTGCACAGGCATGGTTTTCTGGACAAGGTGGCACCCGTCCTGAAATACCCTTCTGTCATATCCCTTTACTTTTGTCAGAATCTCCAGGTTGGCCGCTGTCTGACCAACATCATCCCTGCTGATTCCTCTCACTATTACCTCATCCTTCTTGAGTTCGACCTTTGTATCCCCGACTATCTTTGATATTCTCGAGGAGCGTTCCCCGAGAAAGTTGTTGACCACTATATGGTCATTTTCCACATTCAGTTTCATTGGAAAGTGGGAATACAGAACCTTGAGCCTGGCCTCATATCCCCGGGTCACCCCTGTTATCATGTTTTTTGTGTGCGCGGCCCATGTCCCTGCAAGGGCCTTGACCTTTCTTCTTTCAGAATCAGCGGAAATCAGAATCTTTCTATCCCTAACGTCCAGCTTCAGTTCATGGTTTCTGAACTCCCGTTTGAGCTCGCCTTTTGGGCCTGCAAACAAAAACTCATAGCCATCCTTCCTGACCTGCACTCCTTCTGGGATTTCAATCTCGATTGTTTTCATATTATTCGCCTTGTTATTGGTGACGGGGCCGCCTTGGGAGGCGGCATGTACTTGCATGCGTTGTGGTGATGGTGACGGGGCCGCCTTGGGAGGCGGCATGTACTTGCATGCGTTGTGGCAATTGTTATGATTTGAGATAGAAGTATATAAATGTTGACGGATTATTTGCCCTTTTTTCTGCTCGCTGGCTTGGTCTTTGGCGCCGGCTTCTTTTCCTTGGTCATGGTCCTAGCTGTTTTTGGCTTTGCTCTGGTCGCTGGCTTTTTCGTTTTTTTCTTGGGTTTTTCTTCCTCGAATTCAGGAATCTTCCCCACCAGCTTGAATGCCCCTGTCCCAAACGGGGCCACCTGATTCATCATTATGTTCTCTATTGCTCCCCTGAGATTGTCTTTCTCTCCCCTCACAGATGCTCCCACAAAGTGCTTTTTTGTCTCCTCAAAGGCCGCCCTGACCAGCACAGATGCCTTCTGGCCGGAGATGCCATACCTCCCGATGGCCCTTATCTGGCCGTCCACTGTCATGAGGTCAGCAAGCAGCATTATATACCTTGCATCCACCCCAAGCCCCTGCTCATCCATGGTGAACTGGGCCTGATGAATGATTGCATTTCTGGCAGCCTCTATGCCGAGAACATCAGCTATCTCGAATATGTTGTTGGAGATGGTTCTTGTAGCATCAACACCCTCAATCTCGAACACCTTCTTGAGATTCGAGCCGAGCGTGGATATCACCCATTCGTTCTCCTCCTTGCTCACCACAACCTGCGAAATGCCCTTTATTCCCTTTATATGCGTTTCCAGAAGCGAGTATTTCATCTTGTGCAGCCCTCCTATGTCATCTTTGCTGGAAACCAGAACAAGGGAATCCTTGTCCAACTTCACCTCTGCTCCTCTGAGCTTTATCTTCTTGGGAAGGCTTTCCATATCTATCTCAAAATCCCGGATTTTTCTCATATCCAGCCTGCATTTTATCCAGAGCTCGGTGAGGTCTATTGTGGTGGAGAGAAGGACATCCTTCACCTTGACCTCTTTTATTTTTTCGGCAATCTTCCTGACCTTTTCCCTGTCCTGATGCTCCCTGTCAATATAAACAGTCATGGTGGGAGTCCTGGGTTCCTTTCTTGCATCGAAAATCTCTATCATTCTGGGGAGTCCGAGCGTTACCTGTATGCCAGCGGTTCCTGCGAAATGATATGTCCTCATGGTCATTTGTGTGGCGGGCTCTGAAAGAGACTGCGCAGTCACGATGCCAACAGGCTCCTCGGGGTTGTACATGGTTTTTTCATAAAGCTCAATCACCTTGGCGACAATGTCCTCCTTTCTCTTCCCTTCTATCCTGTTCCTTTCCAGGTAATCCTCCACTTCCTTCCTTACCACCTGGGGTAGCTTGTCTATCATGTTATCCACCTGCCTCTATGGTTTCTTTCCATCCGAGATGTCCCCAGTGGGACCTTGATGGGTCAATTCCGTCCTCTCCGGCAAGGAACTGTATCACCCTGCCGTTGGAATTGCGTATGCTGAGATCCTTATTGACCTTGAGGTCCTGAAGCGCGTATATCAGCCTCCTCTGCATATAACCTGATTTTCTGGTCCTGAGCGACTTGTCCATGAGACCCTCCCTTCCGTTCATTATGTTCCAGAAAAGCTCGAAGGGCTGGAGGCCGTCCCTGAACCCGCCTGCCACAAAACCATGCGACCTTGGGGAAAGGTCCCCCGGGGTCATGTGCGGCAGCGTTCTCGTGAGGTAGCCCCGCTTTATCCTTTTTCCGAGGATGGTTTCCTGACCCACAACAGCAGCCATCTGGGTGGTGTTGATAAGAGAGCCCTTTGCGCCTGAACGTGCCATGACCATTATGTCGCTGTACCCCACATTGTCCTCGACTATGTCAGAAACCCTGCTCACGCCCGATGCGAGCACATTGAGTATCTGGGCCTCAAGGGAATCCTTGGCTGTCATGCCCGGGAGTATTGCAAGATGCCCCTTCTCAAAGCTCCTTATCATCTCATTGGCTTCGTCCTCTGATTTTTGTATCTCTTCTTTGATTTTCTTCACAGCAGAAGGGCTGAGTTCGAGGTCGGAGAGCCCTATTGAGAACCCTCTTCTCATAAGGAAGGCTATTCCGAGCCTTCCGCAGGAATCTATGAAGTTTCTCACCTTGTCCTTGTCATTGTATATCTTGTAGAGCTTGCTGATTATCTTGCCTTTTTCAGCTCCTATACCGTTCTTGTCAATCACGCCCTGAAGAACAGCGCCGTTCTTTATAACCACAACGCCGTCCATCTTCTTTTTTTCCTCATAGCTGATGTCAAGGTTCCTGGACCAGTTTGATTCGAACTCCATGTTCAGGTCACTGGGGAGAAGGAGGGAGAATATCTCCTTTCCTGTGAACATGTCTTTTTCAGGAAGCGTGACATCCAGGCCGGCATCAGCAAGCAACTGGGAAGCATCCTCCCTGTTCATCACGGTTTCCCTTTTCGTAAGAAGGTATATGCCTGATATCTGGTCCAGGTCAAGGCCTATTATAGGACCGCCGAACTTGGGCGATATGATGTTGTGCTTTACATCCATGAGTTCTCTGGCCTCTGTCCTGGCCTCTTCTGTCTGCAGGATATGAAGGTTCATCTCATCGCCGTCAAAGTCAGCGTTGTAGGGCGGGCATACAGAGGGGTTCAGGCGGAAGGTCCTGTAGGGCGTTATCTTCACATAATGGGCCATCATGGAAATCCTGTGCAGGGAAGGCTGACGATTGAACACGGCCACATCACGGTCTGCGATCTGGCGGTCAGCTATCCAGTCAGCGTCTATGTTTTCTGAAACCTCTTTCTTGTTGTCCGCTGTTATCTTTATCCTCCTGCCGTCAGGCCTGGTGACATAATTAACCCTTCCGTCCTTTATCATTCTCCTGATGTCCTTTATGTTGGAGTTTGTCACATATTCGGGTATCGTGAGTTCCTGGGCCACTGTCTCCGGGACGCCAACCTCGTTTATGGACAGCATGGGATCAGGGGATATGACGGTCCTTGCTGAGAAATTCACCCTCTTGCCAAGCAAATTGCCCCTTATTCTCCCCTCCTTGGCCTTGAGTCTCTGGATTACACCCTTCAGTGGCCGGCCTGACCTGTGCCTGGCAAGGGGAACCCCTGTGAGTTCATTGTCATAATATGTGGATATGTGGTACTGGACCAGCTCCCACAAGTCATTTATGATAAACTCAGGGGCACCTATTTCCATGTTCTCCTTCAATGACTGGGAGATTCTTACTATGTCAACAAGCTTGTGGGTAAGGTCGTCTTCTGAACGCTCCCCGCTCTCCAGAGTAATCGAGGGCCTCATGGTAACAGGAGGGATAATAAAAAGCGTCATTATCAGCCATTCAGGCCTTCCTCCTCTTATCCCCACTCTTTTCAGGTCATCGTCCGGAATCTTCTCAAATCTCTCCCTTATATCAACAGGGCTCAACTCGGTCTTTTCCTCGTAGAATGTGTAGGGCTTGACGAATGTTATCTTCCCCTGGGTTGCTCCGCAGTGAGGGCATTTGGCTACCTGCACTGCGGCCTTCTTCGAGCCTGCCTTTATATCAAGCGTCATTATTCTGCCGCATTCCCTGCACACGTTTCTGAGAAGGTAATAAATCACCTTTGTATAAAGAACATGAACAATCGGCTTGGCAAGCTCAAGATACCCGAAATGTCCGGAGCACTCCCCAATCCCCCCGCCGCATGTCCTGCAGTGAAATCCCGGGTCTATCACGCCCATTCTGGGGTCCATTACCCCTCCTTCCACAGGGTAGCCATCAGCGTCATACAGATCAGAGGTCACAACCCTGACCCTGGCAAGATTCTTTATCATCTCTGGCGAAAGTATGCTGAAATCCAAACCTGATATCCTGTACGGCATGCTACATCTCCTCCACTCTTAGTCTGGGGTATATGCCCATTGCCTTGAGCTCGTCGAGGGTAAGTTTAAAGGCATATGATGTTTCCACCCACACCACCTCGGATTCCTTGCACACAGGACAGTAGGACCTGTTCTTCATCACATCGTGCACAGCCACCAGGCCGCATTTGGTGCATACCGGGATCTTTGTGGTGTCTGAATCAAACCTTTCCTTCAGTGTCAGGGCAGCCCCGTGCCCTATGAGACACTGCTGCTCCATCTCTCCTATCCTGAGGCCGCCTCTCTTCGCCCTTCCTTCTGTAGGCTGCTTTGTGAGCAGGGTGACAGGGCCCCTGGCTCTTGCATGTATCTTGTTTGCAACCATGTGATCCAGCTTCAGGTAATAGGACAGCCCTGTGAATATGAGAACATTGTACATCTTTCCGGTCTTGCCGTCATAAAGGACCTGCTTTCCGTCATCCCTGAAACCGAGCTTTCTGAGTTCCTTTCTTATCTCACCCTCTCTTGGATGATTGAAGGCCGATGCCTCAATCCTGTGGCCGCCGTAGGCCGCGGTCTTGCCGGCAAGCAGCTCCAGCAGCTGCCCCACGGTCATTCTGGAGGGTATGGCGTGTGGATTGAATATTATGTCAGGAACAGTTCCGTCCGCGGCAAAAGGCATGTCTTCATGCGGGACAAGCAGGCTTATCACGCCCTTCTGCCCGTGCCTAGAAGCGAACTTGTCGCCCAGCTCGGGTATCCTCCTGTCGCGGATAACGGCCTTTATCATGTGGTTTGCGTCAGTGGTCTCTGATATGATAATCTTGTCCACCACACCCTCCTCTCCGTGCCTTATGGTCACAGAGGTTTCCCTTTTGTTTTCTATATCAGATATGAACTCTTCTCCTGAAAGAAATCTGAGCGGGGATATCTTACCCACAAGAACAGAGTCGCTCTTAACTGTGGTTTCGGGGTTTATTATCCCATCCTCTCCGAGGTCATTGTACGCCTCCTCTCCCCTGTATCCCTTTACGCCGGGGTCCGGAACTGTTATTTCGTCCTCCTGGCCTCCCCAGTAGCGCTTCTTCAGGGTTTCATACGTCCTGAAATAGAACGAGCGGAAAAGCCCCCTTTCCACAGAGGATCTGTTCATCACAATGGCATCATTCATATTGTACCCGTCAAAGCACATGACAGCAACCACTATGTTATGACCTTCAGGGTATTCATCCAGCATCCCGGATGTGTTGGTGGTTATCAGGGGTATCTGGGGATACGTGAGTATATTGAATTTCGTGTCTGTTCTTATCATAAAACTGTTGGACATGAGCCCTATGGCCTGACCCACCATCTTTGCCCCGTAGTTAATCCTGTCCCCCCTGTTGTATTCAGGGTAGGGTATCAGGGTTGCAGATATGCCCATCATGGTTATGGGATCAAGCTCCAGATGCGTGTGCTTTCCTGTAATGTCTTTGTGCCTGAGAGCCACGAAGGCGTTCTCCTCTTCATCCGTGTCCAGGTACTCTATCACACCGTGCTCCACGAGATAGTCCCAGCCTATGCTCCTCTCAGCCAGTTTTTTCGCAAGCGTTTCTGTCAGCCTGCTCTTGCCATTGCTCACTATTATCAGGGGCCTTCTCACCCTTCCGTGGCCTGTGTTTATCAGAATCTCCCCGTAAACATCATAATAGGATATATTGAGCTGGCCAGGAAGCAGGTTAAGCCTTCTTTTTTTTCTGACATCGGCAACAAACCTTTCAGGGTCAGTGGTTTCCAGAACCAGCCTTCCGTTGAAATAAATGTCCGTCTTCTTGCCCTTGCCGCCTGTTATCATGGAGCTGAGGGATTTGAGTACGGATTCCTCCTCTTTTGCAGACAGGCCTGATGTTATCTCAGCGGTGAGAGCCAGGTGCTTTCTCAGTCCAATCGAAGAACCTTCAGGGGTTTCTGCGGGACAAAGCCTGCCCCATTCGGTCGGGTGAATCTGCCTGGCCTTGAAGTGCTCCTGCGTAGAGGTCAGGGGCGAGATTATTGAACGAAGATGGGAAATGGTCTTAACATGCGACGAGCGGTCCAGTCTCTGGGACACGCCTGTTCTTCCTCCTATCCAGTTTCCTGTAGCCAGGCTGGAGAGAATCTGTTTGGTCACGGCATTGGATTCCACTATGCCCTGTATGGTGGGAGACTTTCCTCTTTTCACAAGCTTCTGGTAGTTGTAGCTCATTTTGGCAAGAAGGCCCCATCTTCCGAGCAGGATTGAACGGAACAGCTGCCCCAGAAGCTCTCCAGACATGAGAAGCCTCTTGTTGGCGTAATGATCGATATCGTCGCTGGGTATGCTTCCAAGGGCCATCATTATGGCTTTTCTTATCATCTTGGTTATTACCTTTGCTTTTTCTTTCCTGTCCTTTGTGTCCTGGCCTATGTGGGGGAGAAGGTAGCGGTCCAGAATCTGGTTCACCCTTTCGGTCCTGTAATCCTCCGAGACCTTCAGCTTCTTTCCTATAAGGTCTATGGCCTCCTCTGCTGTGGCTACATCTGTTTCATAGAGATTGATGTAGAGTTCGTTGAGTATTCTCGGGTCATCAGAGATTTCAAAGCAGATTTCCTTGTCGGTTTCCAGCCCGAGGGCCTTCAGAAGAACGATGACCGGGAGCTTCCTTATGTTGGCAAATGACATGGTTATCAGCCCGTCGGGCCTTCTCTCCAGAATATGCCTCTGCTTGAAGCCCGATCTCTCGGAATTTATCCTTACTGTTACGACATCCTTTTCCCTTTCAAAGATTGGCTTGTTGGAAGCAATCTCCTCGATAAGAACCAGCACTCTTTCTGTACCATTTACAATGAAATAACCCCCAGGGTCCTGGGGGTCTTCGCCGCTTTCTACAAGCTCCTGAGCAGACATGCCGTAGGTTGTGCATGCCTTTGAACCCACCATGACAGGCATGTTTCCTATATGAACAGTTTCTGACTTCTCCTGCACACCGTTGACAACCGGAACAATGTCAATAAAAACAGGCGCAGAATAGGTCAGGTTCCTTATCCGGGCTTCATTGGGAAGAACCGACCTTGTGGAACCGTCAGCTTCCTTTATGACGGGCCTGCCCACAGAGACCTTTCCGAATTTCAGTTTGAGTTCCGCCATCTCAGGGCTCAGCTCAACGGTTCCTATCTCATCTATGATGTTCTGTATGCCAAACTCGAGGAACTTGTCAAATGAGTCAATCTGAAAATTTACCCAGCCTTTTTCCTTCTCGAAAGCGTTCAGTAATGATGTGAATGCCATTCCAACCTACCCTCACCCGCACCAAAAGGTCCCATGGCACGGCATCTCTTCCGGCTTTTCCGGGTCGTGAAGAGGTGAATATCACTTCGTCTCGCTGGCCAGTACCAGCAATCGGCCGAGGTTATCTTTTCCTGACCTGGTCAGTAACCAACCTGTAATACACTGTCTCGCCGGCAGTCTGGGATTTCCTGGTGATCTTCAGAACATCTCCTGCCTTGGCCTCTATCTTCTTCACCACAGGATCAGAGTCCAGAATCATGGGCAGTCTTCTTTCATCAATGCCCAATTTTTCAAGAAGTTTCTTTTTCTCTTCTTTTGAGAGTATCTCATGCCTGGGTACAATACTGTGTTCCAAGATGTTTACTGCTATATGACCACCGCCGAGAGTTATATTCAAGGCGAACTGCCTCAAAAGGCGTCGCTAAGGCTCAAATATAACCTCGAATAACCGAACAATTTATATAATTGTTATCGGGTGTATTTATAGTTATCTGACGCCCTTGCAACGCTGAATATTCTACCACATTTTAACCAGTTATATATATAAAGATTTCGGCCAGTATGGAATAAAAAACCACAAGGGGGCTGCCGGCGTGTTTCTGGGGCTGGACAGGCGCAGGTTCACTGTCTTGCTCCTGCAGAATGCCGGGTTTGGTCTGTTCAACCAGCATGAGGAACGTGTCTAATAATTATCGCAGTTTACCGGTTTCA
>CAZCSS010000029.1:0-8994 GCA_964501515.1 uncultured archaeon | reverse complement strand
AAAGGAGATTCTGAAATACGGTTCTGACATAGACTATGTTGAACTTGACCCTGAAATCATAAACATCGGAAAGAGATTCACCAGAAACCTTGATGACAAAAGGATAAGCACATTCGTGCAGGACGGCCGCCTTTTTGTCAGGACCACAGGCCACAGGTATGATGCGGTCCTTATAGACCTTCCTGACCCCAGCACTGCCCAACTCAACCGTTTCTATTCCAGGGAGTTCTTTCAGGAACTCAGAAACATACTCAACCCCGGAGGCATGGTCTCCCTGAGCATAACATCCTCTGAGAATTATCTCGGTCCGGAGATATCTGCGCTCAATTCGGTTATATACAACACGCTCAGGTCCTGTTTCCAGAATGTGATTGTAATCCCGGGCGATGAGAACTTCTTTCTGGCATCTGACTTGCCGCTCAGTTACAACATCTCCGAACTGATAAAGGAAAGGGGCATAAAAACCAGATATGTCAATGAAAACTACCTGTCAGGCAAGCTCACGCATGACAGGATAGAGTATGTTCAGGCAATGCTTGGAAGAGAATCCGGAATAAACCATGATTTTTTCCCTGTGGCTTATTATTATCACATGCTTTTCTGGCTCAGTCAGTTCAGGGCAAGCCTGCTCCCGCTTATTGCATTCCTGCTCCTGTCCGTCGGCATTGTTCTGGCAAGAGCAAAGCCCATTCCCCTGGCCCTGTTCACTACAGGTTTTGCTGCCACCGGCCTGGAGGTTGTCATACTCATAGGGTTCCAGATAATCTATGGTTATGTCTACCAGTTTCTGGGACTTATAGTAACAGCCTTCATGCTCGGTCTTGCTGTAGGGGCCTTCTGGATGAACAGAACCCTTGGGTCAAGAGAGAGGAGTGACCTCTTCAGGATTGAGGTTCTTGTAGCAGGTTTCTCTGCGCTGCTTCCTGTTATGATATTCTTCCTCTCCCTCCCCAGCGACCGTGTTTTCACATCTCTTTCAAGCCACATTGTCTTTCCGGGCCTTGCCTTTGCACTTGCGCTTCTTACGGGTATGGAGTTTCCCTTGGCTTCCAGGCTCCATCTGAAAAACCAGCCGAGGAAAGCAGGGATTGAGAGCACAGCAGGAACGCTCTACTCAGCAGACTTGGCGGGCGCTTTTCTGGGAGCGGTTTCAGTTGGCGCGCTTCTCATACCCATTCTGGGAATCTTCAGTGTGTGCCTTCTGGTTGGGGGAATCAACCTGCTGTCAGCCCTGATAGTTCGGAGGGGCCAGTGAGCGACTATCACCTTTCCAGAAACCCCCTCAGCTGCAGGGCATTGTCTACTGCATAACAGTTGAAGTCGTTGTTGAAATAGCACCACGCATTCCTGGCCCCTGATTTCCTTATCTTGTCAGAAAATGACATGAGCTCACTCCTGCTGTAACTGTAACTGTACCACTCTCTTCCATGAAACCGGACATATGTGTCCCGGCTGGTTTTTACAAAATCATCCGGGAGGCCCCCCGCGCTTACAATGCAGAATATCACCCCCATTTCCCTTAGCTCCCTGTACACGTCCTCATTCCACCAGCTTCTGTGTCTGAATTCCAGAACATTTCTTTTCCCGGGATCAAGCTGGCTGAGAATGCCGTCCAGTTTTTCCCTGCTGTAATGAACGCTCGGAGGGAGCTGGAACAGGATGCATCCTAGCTTCTCGCCAAGAACATCAGCCACCCTGCAGAAATCCCTGACCAGCGTTTTTGTTCCACTGAACCTCTTTATGTGCGTTATCACCCTGTTTGCTTTCAGTGTATATGCAAACCCCTCCGGGGCTTTCCGATACCACCCCCTGGCCGTGCTCTCCCTTGGAAAGTGGTAGAATGTGCTGTTCAGCTCCACTGTGTCAAAACTTCTGGCATAATGCTCGAACCATTTGTTCTTTGCCACACCCCTGTAGAACCTGCCGCTCCAGTGCTGGTAGTACCATCCCGAGCAGCCGACACGATACATGCGCATCACTCATCAAACACAAAGGCCTGGTATGTCTCCACCTCCAGGCCGGGCCTTCTCCAGCAGTCCGGAGGCGAGGACTGCTTCATGCAGAGCCTTGTCAGGAACTCCTCCTTGTCAGTGAGGGACTCCCATACCTGTGGAAGATAGGTGGATGTCCTTCCCTGATAGTGCAGGACCACGCCATCAGTTCCGGGCCTCAGTCTGGAAAGCAGCTCTTCAGGGGAGGAGAAATGCAGGGTTTCTGGAACCGACAGGACTGAAATCTCTATGTCTATGTCCTTCAGCTCATCGTACCTCACAGGATGGAATCTGGAATCATAAAGCGCGGCTGAAACCGAATTCTGCAGAACGCACTGATAGAGGGGAACCCGGGGAAGTATGTGGCCTATGCAGCCCCTGAGGGAGCCCTGTTTGTTCAGCGTCACAAAACACCCCTGAACCCTGAGCAGCCTGGGGGCGAGGAGGGTCTCATTGATCACCGGAACGCCCCTTCCGGACAGAATGCCCTCGAGCGTGCTTCTGGACAGGCCGAGAAGAAAGTCCTGTTCCTCTTTTGTCAGGGGCTCTGACACCTTTGTTTTCAGCGCATTTCCTGTGTAGAAATCATTGGCAGAGAAGGAAAGCAGCAGAAAAGCCACTGCAAAAACGCACACCGCACCGGCAGCGCAGGTCCTGTTCATTCTCCCTCCCTGTAAAATGCCACAGAGGCATAACCCACAACAGAGTCTTCCCTCCCTGCTGTATCGCCCGAGTTCCTGTAATCAAGAAGAATCCCCTTCCATCCCATTTCCCTGGCAATGTACATAAGGGTGAGAACAGGAATCCTTCCGCATGCCTCGCACTTTTCCATCTTTCTGAAATCAAGCTCAGGAATCCCCTGCGTGCAGTTGCTGTCCAGTGAAACGGCCTTCTCGTACCGGTAATAATGGCTCAGGTCAGAGCTTGCTACCACAAGGGTGTTCTCGTCAATTAAGGGAATCAGCGCCCTGGCCAGGTCCCTGGGGTCTGCCCTGCCTGCGAGAACAGGGATAATCTCAAAATCCCCTAAAACAGACTGAAGGAAGGGTATTTCCACCTCCACTGAGTGCTCGGGCCCGAAAGGTTCATTGCTCTGGGACACCGTTTTCCTGTCAACCATTCTCATGGCCTTTTCCGATATTTTCACATCGCCGAGAGGGGTTCTGTAATGAGTGGCATTCGGGACCACAGCGCCGTTAAAAAGGAGGTGGTGGGAAGGGCCTATAACTATGACAGTGTCATATTTGCGCCCCTGAAGGGCCCTGAAACCATACGCTGCAACAGGCCCTGAATACACGTATCCTGCATGCGGAACCACCAGCCCCCTTGGCTTTGTAATCACTGGCACCTTTGCCTCTGATAGATAAGACTGTATCATGGACCTCAACTGTCCGGGGTCCTCTGGATAAAAACTCCCGGCCACGGCGGGTTTCAGAACAACCCTTTCTTCAGGAGCAGCAATCCTGCCTGTCGGCTCCCTGAAAACAGTGGATGATGCGGAAAGGAGCAGAAAAGCCACTGCCACGGCAGCCAGCAGTGCCAGCGCAGGGTATGCTGTTTTCATGATGACCACACCCCCGCTATCTTCTCCCCGCAGAACGAGCAGCTGCTGTTAGTGATATGAAAGTGTTTTATTTGATAGCCCGCTCTGCCTACAATGAGTTTTCCGCACTTCGGGCAGTAGGTGTTCTCTCCCTCATGTCCCGGAACATTCCCTATATAGGGGTAGTTTATGCCCTCATCAAACGCAATCTTCCTGGCCTCCTCGAGAACCCTTACCGGCGTGGGAGGAAGGTGAGTGAGCTTGTACATGGGAGCAAACCTTGAGAAATGAAGAGGATAATCGCTCCCGAGGGAGGATTTTATCCATCTGCACATCTCCCTTATCATGTCCATATCATCAGTGTATGTCGGAATCACCAGATTGGTGATTTCAAACCACACGCCCTGCGACCTGAGGGTAACCAGCGTGTCCAGAACAGGTTGCAGTCTTCCTGAGTTGAGTTTGTTATAGATTTCCTCCCTGAAGCTCTTCAGATCTACATTGGCGGCATCCATATATTTGCACAGGTCCAGAAGGGCCTCCCTGTTCATGTACCCGTTTGTAATCCAGATGTTCTTAAGGCCCCTCTCCCTTGCCAGCTTTGCTGTGTCATACATATATTCATAGAACGCGGTTGGCTCTGAATACGTGTAGGCCATGGAAACAGAGCCTGATTTCAGGGCAGCCCGAACAGCGTTCTCAGGGAAAAGCTCAATATTTTCTGTTTCCTCCGGCCTGCTCTGGGAGATTGTCCAGTTTTGGCAGTTCAGACACCGGAAATTGCACCCGGCGGTTGCAACAGAGAAGGCTCTGGAGCCGGGGAGGAAATGGAACAGCGGCTTCTTTTCCACGGGGTCCACGTGCACAGAGCACGGATTCCCGTAAGCCAGCGTGTAGAGCTTCCCTTTCACATTCACCTTCACCCTGCAGATTGACCTGTCGCCCGGCTCAAGCACGCACATGTTCGGGCACACCTGGCACTGGACATTGCTTCCGAGCGAGAGGTAATGATAAGCCTCTTTTGACCACTTCCAGAGCTTTTCAGGCGCCTCCCCCCTGAAGGGAGACCCCAGGGGAACGTATCCTGTGAAAAGCCTGTTGAGGGCAAAAAGCCCAATGCCGGCTCCTGCTGCTGCAATAATGCCCTTTTTCAGGAATTCCCTTCTTGTCACCTTTTTCTCCAGTATCCTCATCCCTTTCGCCTTGTCCATCTCCTGCCAAGGAAGAACAGCCTTGTTCCTGCGTGCAGAATAAAGAGCACGAGCAGGAGGGGCGCGAGAGTAACGTGAAGGTAGAGCGCAAACCCCGCATCAATCATATTCTGAAACCCATACCAGCCAGCCACTGAGAATCCTGTTGCAAAGAAAACCCCCATAAGAGGGACAAGCAGCAGTGCGCTTACCCTGTCAATCATCACCAGAAACCCAAAAATGTCTGCCCTTTGCATGAGGATTTGTTGCATTCAGGATTAAAAAATTTGCGCTGCACCTGTGCTCAGGCCGCCGCGCATGCCAGAGATGCATGCATCCTGAGGCCATCTTATATCCGGCAACTGCCAGATGAGGAGAGGCTATCCCAGACTCTTGACCTTTCTCTTGAGCTCTTCCATCTCCTTGCGTGCGCTCCTTCTCCTGTGCACCCTGAGCAGCATCACTGCCGCGGCCGCACCAAGCACCAGGACAACGTATACCCAGCCTATGCTAACAATACTGGTCTCGCAGTCTATCTCAAATTCCCTGTCGCTTGAAAGCAGTGTCCCGAAGTCCTTCCTGAACCTTACGAGGAGAACATGCTTTCCCGGCGGCAGCTCAGCAGAGTTTATCCCAAGAGGAATCTCAACTCTCTGCTCCGGAGAGACGTCCCTGAATGAATACATGTTTGCGTAAAGAGTTGACACCGAGGGCTTTGGCCCCATTATCTCCATCTCAAGGTAGGATGATGCCTCCTTCTCAGAGGGTATTACGAAAACGCTTATGTTTATCTCTTCGTTGCACCCGTATATTGATGATCCCATTGTGGTTATGATTACAGGCGGCCTTTCTGTGTACAGTATCCTGACACCGGCTGTCTGGCCTGCTTTCATATCCCTGACAACAATGCTTGAACCCTCCTCGAACAATTCAACCCCGTTTCCTTCCATAAGCAGAACATTGCCGTTCTTAATGGGAAACTCAAGCGAGATATTGAAATAATCAACCCCTGCAAAGTTCTTCAGCGTGATGTTTATCTCAAAGGTAACAGTCAGATTTGTAGCCTCTATGACAGTTACGTTTTCCTTTATGTTAAGAACAGGCGGGGTGGTTATCTCAATCCTGTACACCCCGGTCTGGCCCGGCCCTAGGCTGGCATGCCAGTTTACATACGTTTCACTGTCCTTTTTTATCTCCAGCGGTTCCCTTTTCCCCTTGAATGCCAGGCCTGCGCTGAGCGTGCCGTCAAACACAGGCGTTCTGTACGCTTCCTCTACAGAAACATTGTTCGGGTTCTGTATGCTAAATGTCTTCACCCATTTGACAGGCCTTCCCACCTGAGCCTGCCCCTGCACCCACTCGCTTTCCGTAACTCGCAGCTTCTCCAGAACCTGCTCTCTTCTCACCTTCAGATACACGTCCTCGAAGATTATTCTGTCAACATAGTAATTCTGGCCAAACAACCTTGTCACAATCTCGCTTGTTCCCACCGGAATCTCTGTTACATAATATATCTCCACCCTGTCTCCGTCATAAAGGTCCAGGGCCTGACCATAGACATCGCCGATCGGGGCAATCAGGTATTCGTAATAATCCTCAGAGGCAAGCCTCTTTACTCCATTGTACTGAAGCCTGTAGTCTTCTCCCCTTTTCCATTCCTTCCACATGCCTGCCTGCTTCCTGAATACCCTGAAGCCCAGCCTTGACTCATCCAGCTTCCCTTCCGCAGGTATGTATATCATTCCCCCCACATTCCTTATTCCCTTGTCCCCGCTGTCCAGCGCGGCATATGTGACATTCACCATGGCAGTATTTGCTGAAACAAGCGTGATGCTTGCGCTCTCCTTTACCAGTTTGCCAATGGGCGACGGCCTTGCAGCCCCGCCGCTGATCCCCCCGCCTCCAGGAGGAGGAACTTCCGGAGGGGAAACCCCTGGAACAGTGAGGTTAAGGGAATACTGCTTTGACACAGGTGTCCCTGAAACTGTCTTTATCACAGACGTGGAATTGAAAACATACTCCTCATTGGATGTCTGGTATGCAGAGGAAAGGGTGTAATACAGGATTATGTCATCATTCTGTTCCATGGCATGCCCCAGCACATAGGTTATGTTGCTTATGTTCACGTCCACAAAACCCGGCGTGGTGTCTGCATTCTTGAACGATATGTCCGATTCAGGCGTGATGTCATACTGGCCGCTTGCATTGCTGTAATAAACTGTTACTCCAGACACTGACCATTCCCTTCCTGTTCCGTTCACTGACTGGTTGGGAATCAGGGATGTTATCTTGACACTGTCCACGCCCAGGCTGGCATGCCCCAGATGGGTCACGCTGTCGGTTATCCTGACGCTGGTTCCTGAAGCCGAGTTTGACTGTATCACCCCGGACATGTCTGTAAAGGAATCAATCTCGTAAATCACAGGAAGCTCCATATAGCTTGTTGACTCTCCCCTGTACTGTGAGCCGCCCCATGCAACCTCCCAGTCAAACGAGGAACTGTAATAATTCTGCTTCAGGCCGGAGCCTGTATTGTACCATTCTGTGTTCAGCGTCTCTCCGGGAGAGAGGTATTCTGTTGCAGTAGAATTCAGCACAGAATCGCTTTCCCCTATCCTGTATATCTCCCACCCGTGAACAACATAATCAAGCCCCGAGGCCATGTTTTTCAGAAACCCCCTTACCAGCCACGTTCCAAGTTCCACCATCTCCACGCCCTGCCTTACAGGGCCCTTGCTGAACCTGCCGCTGAATGTTATGCCAGTGAATGTCTGGCTCTGGGAGAAGTTTGCTCTGCTTTCCCTCCAGCTGTCCAGGTTAACATACATGAAGCCTTCGTCAAAATTTACCCCAGGGGTTATGTTGCCGTAAAATATGATGCTGCTGTCTGTTTCCTTTGGAAGGTCAGCTGTCCATGTTATTCTGTCGTACACTCCGTCATAATCAGTGTCCAGTCTTTCGGTGTTCCCGAATGGTGCGCTCTCGCCGAACAGGTTGACAGCGTCGTTCCCTCCCAGAACATCCTTCCTGAACTGCAGAACCAGTTTCACTTCCGGCAGATCCGTGCTGGGATTCATGGTCAGATTGAAGAAGAGCGTGTTTGTATCTCCTGCGTAAATATCCTTCCCCCCGGCCGTGTTTGCGGTGTCCAGCCTTATGGATATCAACGGGGTCACAGAGGTGTTTGTTATTTGGTAGGACATGTCATCCGGGCCATTTGTGGTGTTTACATAAACCCTTGTTCTGTCCCCCGGATTTGGCGACGCTGCCACTGCCGCATACGCTTCAACCGACTGCAGGTTTGTGTTTTCTGTTCCCGAAAGGTTCAGTTTTATATACTGCATGACATCCTGTACGTTGTTCACGTCCACGCTTACTGTTCCTGTTCTTGAAACAGGGGGGATTAAAGTCCCGTTCGGATAGTAAAAGGCAACAAGATTTTCTGTTATATGAGAAACAGGAGACGCGCTGGCAGTTCCGGGCAAAACCAGCGCAAACAGAAACATGCAGAGCAGCAGCCGCGCGTGCGCATCCATATTTATTATATGGATTTGCCCTCATAAAAGTAGCAAGCATTTATTCACAGGGAACAATTCCTTTTTATGGGAATCAGGTTTTTGCTGCCAGTTATATTTACATTGTTAACTGTTATGCTTTCCTTTCAGAACGCCTTGTCCTACCAGACACACGGAAGCGCTTTCAGCTCAAATATAACCACTGTTTCTTCAGGTGGCGCAAACCTCACGTCCCCTGATTATTCCTCCCTGACCTCTGTAAGCCAGTCTGCAATAGGCAACCTCTCCGGAAGTTATGATACAGGGATAGGGATGATGTATCTGCTTGGGGAAGCCCCTTCTGTCAACATGCACATCAGGATAACCAAGCTTGTTGACCCCTCTGTTATCGTGTCAAGAGAGAATGAGACCGTTACTGTAAACCTCACGGTAAAGCTCGACCAGACCACCAACCCCGTGTATATGATAAACACAACAGACCAGATACCCTGGGACTTCACGCCCCCCTCGGAACAGGGCGTTCGCGTCTACTTTATAGACTACACCCCCTACGCCGTGACCGATATAACAGGCAATGCCACTGTAAACGTTTCCATCCTCGACCAGTCCGGCTCCCTCCCCACGCTCCTGATGGTGAACATATCCAACATCTCCCAGACCGACGCGGGCGGGTACATGCATGAGAACGATTCCATAAGAATAGAATACAGAATGACCTCTTCCCGGATGGAGCCCGGCGACAACAGGACAGTCTA
>CAZCSS010000028.1:0-9653 GCA_964501515.1 uncultured archaeon | reverse complement strand
GCCCTCCACTCCCCGATTATTATGTTATCAGAATCCACCACATTCGGCCCGCATGGAAGCCCGTTGAACGTGCATATCTCATGGGTTCTGACAGCCTCTTTTATCTGTTCTGTTATCTCATCTGCGTCAGGCACGCCCGAGTCCATGAGCCCCTTGAGGATTTCCTGCGCTTTCTCAACAACGTATTTTCTCTTGTCAGACCTCATGTCCTCCACAGAAACGAGCTTAATCTCTGCTGTGCACGGCCCTATTCTTTCTATTGTTTCCAGCGTGGCTGCAATCAGCGCAGTTTCTGAGGAATCCAGGGAAGAAGGGATAACAATCTCCCCCTTGGATTTCCCCTTCACTGATTTTATATTGACCTCGATCCTTCCTATCCTTCCTGTTTTCTGCAAATCCCTCAAATCAAGGTCAGAACCAAGAAGCCCTTCAGTCTGACCGAATATCGCGCCTATGACGTCTGGTTTCTCCACGACACCGTCTGCTTTTATCTCTGCCTTTATAAGATATTTTGTTGATGTTGGTGCTAATTTTGACATTGAAATCATCCTCCTTTGAAAACGGCCTTTTTAGGCGTGAGCCAACCGCTTTCCTGACTCCGGCTTCCACTGAGTTTATGTTCCTCAAATTCTCGATATGGGTTTTTCCTAATTCCATGATTCTGCTCCTTTTTCTCGAATTCGGGTGAATTTTGTATGCCTTAAGAAAGGCAGCAAGCCTTTTGGCAAGTTTGCGGCCCTCGTAGTCGAAGTCTGTGAGTATAACAACCTCCTGTGTTCCTTTCCTGAGTTTCTTTATGTTTTCAACAGCCTTTATAAAAGGAACGCCGCTGATTCTTGTGATGTTTTTCAGACCCAGTGTTTTTAAAGCCTGTTCATCGCGAACGCCTTCAACAATGAGAACGCAATCATCAAGCTCTCTGATGGTCTTCTCTATTCCTTCCGGGCTACTGTTCCTTTTCATGATTGCTGCTGGTGATTAAAATTAAAATAACCTGCTTATAAATCTTTCAGTTGGTATCTGCACAGCTCACCTGGTTCGACGCTGTCAGGGCAGGGGGTTTGGGTGCCGGCCTTCCTGTCCTTAAGCATGTTCTTCACTCCGGCATATATCTGGAAATCATTTCTTCTGGGCAAAAACTCGAAAAGGGTCCCGACAGCAAGTTTCACAATGCTGCCGCAGCAGTACGGGTCTTCTTCCAATGCCCTGCGTGAGGGCTGTGCCTTGCTTCCCCTGTCCATAAACACACCACATTTATCCGGAAAACCGGAATCAGCCAAAAATTCCGGCAATGTCATTCTTGGTTATTATCCCTACCATGTCGAGTTCATCCACTACGGGGAGGCCTCCTATTTCCCTGGTCCTCATTCTTGAAGCTGCCACGAAGATGTCATCAAGGGGGTGAACCACCGAGACCCTCCTGTTCATCGCATCTCTAACTGGCGAACTGTCTTTCGCGAGCCTGCCCAGCTTCCTGTTTCTGTACAGATGAGAAAGAATGTCATGCGGGGTAACTATACCGCTCAGCATTCCGCTCTGGACAACAGGCAGCTTCCTGTACGGGCCTATCACAAGCATTCTGGCAACCTCCCTGACAGGATACTCCTCCTTCACCACCAGCGGCTTTCCTGTCATAACCGCCCCGACAGCGAGGCCTGTTCTTGAACGCACGCTCACTGCAAAATCATACTCCGAGATGATTCCCATGGGCCTTTGCTCGTCCACAACCGGAAGCACCCCTGCACCGCATGCCCTGAGGTCAGACAGCGCCCTTTTGATGGTATGCGTTCTGGGAACATACCATGGAGGCGAAACCATTATGCTCTTAACAGGGGTTTCAAGGCCCTTTCGAAGGGCATGCCTCTTCGGGCCTGCACCAAGAGCGTTCAGCACATCTGTTTCTGAAACAATACCTGTCAGCCTTCCCTGGTTGTCGGTCACAGGCAGTCTCCGGAAGCCCTGAAAAAGCATGGTCTCCAGAACACCTGAAACACGGGCTGTCTGCCTGACTGAAACCACATCTGTGGTTGCAATGGAAAAAACAGGATTGTTCGGATTGATAAATCTGCTCATCTCCAGGGGCGTGGCAGAAGACAGGAGGGGCATTGTCATCAAGAATGAATTGGGAGAAAGCTATATAAAATTTTCACGGGCTGCTCCAGAAATCGCTCAGGGTTTTACCTGAGAGGGCTTTCCTCTCTTCGCTGAAGGATTCCATCTTCAGATATTTCTTCGGCACGGCCTGGCTGACTCTTCTCCTGCCGGAAGGATGCGCGCACTGGCTTTTGTAAAAGGCCTCCCAGGTTTCATGGCTGAAATCATCCGCACTCGCGGCCTTCATCATCATGTTTTCCTTCATCTTGCTTTCCAGTGTTCTGACAACTGATTCAAACGGGGCATCAAGCCTCTTCACGTCACCGCCCTTTCCTATGAAGGTTCCCCTTCCCGAACCAAGAACTATTATGAAAAGGGGGAAACGGTAAGAGAAATGGGAAACCAGCATGTCCTCTATCCTGTGCTCCGGCGTGTGCTTGGCAGAAAGAATCCCCTTAGTGGAAACAGCGAGCCTGATAAAGCAGCGGAGAAACCTGAATTCTGTGTAAACGCTGCTGGCCATGTTGTACAGCTCTCTTGATTCAGGGGTGGCTTGGCTCTCCACCAGAGGGCGTTCCTGCTTCATCACTCCGGCGATCAGTGAGGGCATGAAGCCGGAATGTCTTCTTGCCAGTTTGAGCTGCTCCTTCAGGGGGATCATGCAAAATCACCCAACCGTGCCTGGGAATGGCCGCTTAGCTTCAGGAAGGGCTCTGCCCTGCTGAGAACCACTCCCATGCTTTTCAGCTGCACCCTTTTTTTGATCTTTACACCCTTTCTCTGGAGATTCGTTATCCTTGAGGCGCTTCTGTGGCCTATTCCGGGGATCTTGAGCAGGTCCCGGTAACCAAGCTCGTTTATGTCAGCAGGCGAATCAAACAGATTAAGGGCTATCATAAACTTGGGGTCTTTGCGGGGAAGAAATCCGTTGTCGGAAATGGCTTCCAGAAGGGAGAGGTCATAACTGTATGAACGGATAAGGAAATCCGCCCTGTACAGGGCGAGTTCCCTTTCATGCGGAGCAGGGGCTCTGGACTCCAGCGCAGTGCCTTTCAGGGGCCTGAAGCCCGAATAATATGCCTTTGAAAGGGAAAGGTTCTGGTATTCCCAGTTCGCCCTGTTCAGTATTTCCATGTCACTCTCGTCTGCCCCTCCAACCACAAACTGTGTGGAGTGGCCTGAAGCCGGAAGAAACCTTTTCATCCATCTCTGCCTTCTTATTATGTCTGTTCTGAAATCCTTCTGGGAAGAAATCTCCGACAGTCTGGAACTGCTCGGTGATTCCAGATTCACGCTGATCCGGTCGGCAAGCTCTCCTGCCTCTTTTATCTGCTCCCTGCTGGAGCCCGGAAGGACCTTGAGGTGCACATAGCCCCTGAACATGAATCTGTTTCTCAGGAGGCGGACAGCACCCAGCATCCTTTCCATGGATTTTTCAGGGTCGCCTGCAATCCCTGAGGAAAGGAACAGCCCCTCCACATAGTTCATCATGTAGAGGTTCAGGAAGGCCTTTGCCAGCTCCTCCTCGCCAAAGGAGGTTCTGGCCGTGCTGCACGTGACTGCATTGGGGCAGTACTTGCAGTCAAAGGAGCATACATTTGTCATGAGAACCTTGAAGAGGGATATCTGCCTTCCGTCAGGGGCGGCTGAATGGGAAACAGCGCAGTTCAGGGTTTCTCCTATCCTGTTGCTGCCTGCTTCCGGCCTGGGAACGCATACGCAGGAGCAGGCATCATGTGCTGCTGACCCTCCGAGAACCCTGATCTTTTCAGTGGTGTTCATGCTTTATGTTTCTCTGCGGCCGAATAAGAAGCTGATGATAGCGGCGTTCCGCAAGGGCCGTTATTCCGCAAGTTGCATTCAGACCATTAAATAAGGCGCAGATATGCCTTGTCTTCGGTTTGGGGACGCTGCAGTCTTCCCGGAATATGGTGAAGAAAAGATGGTCCATTCCAGAATGTCACCGGATACTGCTGCTGAAGCAGCGAAGTCTTCTGGTTATGCGGCATGTGAACGCGCAAATTCCGATTTATTAATATCCTGCTCAAATATTAAGCATGCCCCCCCTGAAAAAGGTGCTTGACGCTGCGCTCAAGAGGATCACTCCCGGAGAAGCGGAAAGAAGGCGGATAGAATCAGCCCTGGATGCGGTGAAGAAAGCCACTGAAGAGGTCATCTATCCACTTAACCTCTCCTATACAATTGCCGGCAGTTTTATCAGGGACACATGGCTGCCTGACAAGAAGGAGTTTGATGTTTTCATACTTTTTCCTGCAACTGAAAACAGGGACAAGCTTGAGAAAAGAGGGCTGGAGATAGGAAAAAGAATAATGAAAAAACTGGGAGGAGGGTATGTTATTGCATATGCCGAGCACCCGTATGTGAGAGGCTCTCTCCATGGGTTTCATATTGACATTGTACCTGCTTTTGCTGTGAAAAGCGTGAAGGAGATGAAATCCTCTGTTGACAGGACACCCTTTCATAACAAGTGGCTTGAGGGCAACCTTGCTGCAAGGCTGACTCCCCAGGTCCGGCTTCTGAAAAGGTTTGCAAAGGGCATAGGGGTTTATGGTGCAGATGCAAAAACCATGGGCCTTTCAGGCTATCTGTGCGAACTCCTGATCGTGAATTACAGGTCTTTTGAGGCATTTCTGAGGAATGCGTCTGAGTGGGAAGCAGGAAAGGAGTTCATTGACCCTGCTGGCCATCACAGGGGCGAAAAGCCGTGGAGATTCAGGTCCGAGCCGCTGGTGGTGGTGGATCCTGTTGACCCGAACAGAAATGTGGCAGCAGCGCTTTCGCCTGCAAATTTCATGAAGATTGTGGTGCGCTCCAGAGAATTCCTGAAGAAGCCTTCCCTGACATATTTCTTCCCTGCCAGAAGGAAGATAAACATCACCAGACTTAGAAAGGCGATGGACAGGAGGGAAACCAGGCTCATAGGGGTGAAGTTCCGGCCGCCTGATGTGATTGATGATGTTCTCTGGCCGCAGCTGAGAAAGACCTCGAACAGGATAAAGGATGTGCTGGAAAGTTCAGGCTTCAGTGTTTTGAACCATGGTGTTTTCAGCGACAGAAACACTGCCCTGCTGCTTTTTGAAATGCAGATATGGGCACTGCCTGCCATAAGGAAGCTCAGCGGCCCGCACATATTCTCAAAAACCAATATTGAGAATTTTGTGAAGAAATACAGCGCAACCTCCAGGATATGGGTGGAGAACGACATTGTGGTGGCCGAGAACATGAGGCCTTTCAGAACCGCTGAAACCCTGATCAGGGATTGCCTGAAGGGAACAGCAAAGACCCTGAAGTCAAGGGGAATAGCCTCTCATCTTGCGATCAGGATGTCCGGGAAGCACTCCCTGCTGGACGGGAAGGAGCTGCTCTCAATGGCTTCGGAAAATCCTGAACTGGGAAGGTTCCTGAAGGATTTCCTGACATACAGCCTTTTCTGACATCCGTGCAGCAGGACAGGCAGGCTTGCTGCGCTTACTGCCTGTCGTAAACCTTTATAACCTTTCTCCCTGCTGCTGCGGCCTTTCTGAAGTCCCTTTTGTTCGGCCTGTATCTTGCGAACTTGACAAGGTCGCATATCTCAAAACAATCCCTGGCCTCATCATAGCATTTGCCGCCCTGTTTTTTGAGCTCCCCGAGTATGTCAGTGCTCGTCATCTCTGTCTTGCCGGAAGAGAGCACG
This sequence comes from uncultured archaeon, assembly GCA_964501515.1. GTDB lineage: Archaea > Aenigmatarchaeota > Aenigmatarchaeia > QMZP01 > QMZP01 > CAZCSS01. Next base: position 3,862 of record CAZCSS010000028.1, on the reverse strand, counting down.
TACTTGAAATAAATCCTCACGCCATCGGAAATCTTTGTGTATGCTTCCTTCATCCTGCCTTCAGAGAACAGATGCTCGGCCTGGTCAATCCTTTTCAGCGCCTCTTTCCTGAAATCAAACGGCTTCTCCGGTTTTGCAGGCTTGTCTGCCGCAGCCTTCTTTTCCAAAAAGCGTTTGCGTTTGTAGAGAAGCACCCCGAGCAGCGCCAGCAAAACAAGCAGAGCAACGGCTGCCAGCATCCATAACGGACTGCTCTCCCCGCCGGATATGCCTATGGAGAGAATATCTCCCGTGAATGTGATGTTCCCTGCAATCTCCCTGCTGCTCTGGGGTTTTGTGTAGGAGTAATCAAAATCAGAAACGTTCCCCTCCGGCTCGCTGAATGACTTTGATGTTATGTTATACCCCTGGCTTACAAGCATGTTGTGAAGCCGGCGGAACCGGGTGCTGTTCTCAAGGAGCATGGCCAGCCTCTCAGCATCCTCCCTGCTCCATTTTCTGAGGTCCCTGACCGTGGAGTTCTCAATTCTGCCGCTTATCCGGGCGGATTCGCCTTTGCTGTTCCTGTAAGTGTAACCGAAACTGCCCGAGGAGGCTGACTCAGGACTGACTGATTTTGAATAAGGCACATAACCCTGCTTCATGAGCTCTTCCTGGAGTCTCTGGAAACCCCTGCTCTGGTTTATAATGCTCTCCAGCTCTTTTTTGTTCTGTTCCTGCTGCTGCATTTGTTCCTGCATCTGCTGCTTTAACAATCCCATGTCCTGTTCCTGCTGCTGAATGCTTCCGGGGTTCCGGGCTCCCTGACCCGGCTGCTGGCCGGACTGCCCGAACTGCTGCCCGAAACCGCTGCTTATCTGTATGCTGGTCGAGGAACCGCTTGATGAATATGACGTGGAGGTCATGCTCATCCCCCCGCACTGGTAAACCGTGGTGATACCCTGCTGCTGGAGGTTCTGCTGATTCTGGGACTGCCTGACAGTCAGTTTCAGCTCGTTAGACCAGACCTTCTCCTCGCTGCCTGTTTCAGGGTCTGTGTAGGTAATTGCGGCCTTCCCAAGCGTGAAATCACCGGGCTGGAAGGCTGTTATCGGCTGGCTGTATGAAACAGCGCTCTCCCTGTCCGGCGGGAGCGTGTATTCGTAGCACTGTATGTCCAGGCCGTTCCCTGCAATCACGTTCTTGTCCTGAATCCGTATGTGAACAGGCTTCCCAAAGGGGTTTGAGAACTTCAGCACTATATCTATATTGTCCCCGACCGATATGTCCCTGCTTTTCACGTCCTTTTCCACGGTGAGCCGGGCCCCTGACACGCCAGCCGGCAGCAGGGAGAATGCCAGCAGCGCAAGGAGCAAAAACAATGGAAGAGATATTCTGCGCATATCTGTCACCTAAGGCAGGGACCTGAACCTCCAGTATTTAAGGTACATGAATGCAACCAGCAGGACCAGTGCAGAGAGAACAAACCAGTCCTTTATTGAGGTATCCTCAAGCTCTCTCTGTATCTTTTCCGGAAGCTTTGAATATATCTGGGCAAGCGTGCTCTCGTCCACTGATTTGTAATACTCGCCGCCTGTCTGCGCTGCAATGCTCTTGAGAGTGGCCTCGTCAAGCTCTGCATATTGCGGCCTTCCAAAGAAGTCATAGCCCAGAAGAACAGGGTTCTCGGAGCCCATTCCGACTGTGTAAACCTGTATTGAATTGGCCTTTGCAAACCGAACAGCCTCATCAACAGATATAACGCCGGCATTGTTCACCCCGTCTGAAAGCAGGATGACAACCTTTTTCTTGCTCGGGATTGAGGTCGCCATGTCTATCGCCAGGGAGAGGCCGTCTCCGATTGCAGTGGCGCCGTCTTTTGCCTTCACTGCCCTTAGCTTTTCGATTGCCTTTTGCTTGAGCGGCGTGAGATAGGAAGAGGTTGTCGCGCCGTCCGAAAAGACAACAACGCCCACAAGGTCCTTGGGGCCGAGCTGGTTTATCATGAGTTCTGCGGACTTCTTTGCAGCCTCCACGCGGCTGGGTTTGTAATCAGTGGCCTTCATGGAGCCGGAGACATCAATGGCGAGAACCACGTTGGCGCCTTCCTTTGACTGCTGCAGGAGGATATGCGGGTCTGCAAGACCGATGATGAGAAGAGCCAGAATCGCAGCAAGAAGAGAGAAAAGAATCGCGTCCCTTTTCGGCTTCTTTCCTCCGGATGCCTGCTTTAGCAGGCTGATTGAGCTGAACCTCAGGCTGAGCTTTTTCTTCTTTCTCATTGCAAGGATGTAGAGGTATGCAATAGCCGGCACTGCAATCAGCGCAGTTAGCCAGAACGGATTTGCAAAGTTCATGCTGCCCTCCTTGCGCGCTCCCTGAAAAATCTCATCACAGGGATTTCCCAGCGGTCAGGCTGCGGAATGCTTATGAAATCAACACCTGTTCTTTTCATCAGCTCAGATATCTGGGTTTCCCTTTCCATTGCAAGCCGGGCAAACCGCTCCCTGAAAGCAGGGTCTGAGGTGTTGATGGTTATATGCTCCCCTGTCTCTTCGTCCTCAAGGTCCACATACCCGACATCGGGGAGTTCCTGCTCCCTGATATCGCCTATCTTTATTGCAATCACGTCATGCCTTTTACTCAGCAGCATCAGCGGCTTTCTCAGCGAATGAAGGTCGTCCATAAAATCTGATATTACAAAAACAATGCCGCGTTTTTTCATGATATTGGAAAGGCTGGCAAGGGGAGAAGCCAGGCTCGTTGTCTTCTCCCGGGGCTCTGAATATGCGATTTCCCTTATCAGGCGAAGCGCATGCCTTCTGCCTTTTCTCGGCGGCAGGTATTTCTCTATCCTGTTTGTGGCGAGAACAAGCCCCACCCTGTCATTGTTTTTTATCGCTGAGAAGAGCATGCTTGCAATGAACTCGATTGCGGCATCCTTCTTCTGCATCTGCTGTGTTCCGAAATCATTGCTTGCAGAGATGTCGAAGAACACCATTACTGTGAGTTCCCTTTCTTCCACAAACTCTTTCACGAAAGGGTGGTTCATTCTTGCTGTCACATTCCAGTCAATCGAGCGTATGTCATCCCCGATATGGTATTCCCTGACCTCGGAGAATTCAATGCCCGTTCCCCTGAATACAGAATAATACGCGCCCTGCATCAGGCCCTCCACAAGGTGCCTTGTCTTTATCTCTATCCTTCTTATCCTTTTCAGTATCTCCCTTGCCTCGGTCATGGCGCGCACCTGAATCGCTGCCAACCCGCATGGCGAATAATCAACCTGCGTCACGGCATGCTCACAGAGCTTATTATCTTTTCTATGACGCTGTCTGCTGTCACATTCTCGGCTTCGGCCTCATAAGTCAGCATGATCCTGTGCCTGAGAACATCCGGAGCAACTGCCTTTATATCCTCGGGCTTGACATATCCTCTGCCATTCAGCACAGCATGGGCCTTTCCTCCGAGTATGAGCCATATGGATGCCCTTGGGGATGCGCCGTATTCTATAAGCCCGTTCAGGTCAAGGCCGTAGTTCTGGGGCTTTCTTGTTGCGCACGCGAGGTCGGCCGCATAATGAACAATCTTCTCGTCAGCATACACCTGCCTGCAGAACCCCTGCAGCTCTGTTATCCTCTTTGTGTTTATAACCCTCTTTGCAGCAGGAATCTTTCCTGTGGTCATCCTGTTGATTATCTCCTTCTCTTCAGCGTGGTCAGGATAATCGACCATCAGCTTCATCATAAACCTGTCAACCTGGGCCTCGGGGAGCCTGTATGTTCCCTCGGTTTCTATGGGGTTCTGCGTGGCGAGAACCAGAAAGGGCCTTTCCAGGGGGTAGGTCTCGCCTGAGATGGATACCGGCCTTTCCTGCATTGCC
>CAZCSS010000027.1:0-11359 GCA_964501515.1 uncultured archaeon | reverse complement strand
CCTGACATCTACCCTGGGGTTTATCTCCTTCTTTACCGTCTCTATGGATTTCACCAGCTTCTCAACCCCTTCTGTAGCGAAATAATGAACCTGGACCGGGACGATTACTCTGTCAGAGGCTGTCAGGGCATTCACTGTGAGCATTCCGAGAGAGGGAGGAGTGTCAATAAAGATGTAATCAAATCCCCTCAGGCCTGTGAGCTTTCTTTTGAGACGGAACTGCATCCCCACATCATTCATAATCTCCACCTGGGCCGCATTCAGTCTTGAGCATCCGGGAGCTATCATCAGGTTCTTTACTGGTGTCCTCTTAATTATACCCCTGATTCCGATATCATCATTCACAAGCAGGTCGCTTGTGGTGGTCTCGGGTTTCTCAGAAAGAAGGTAATCAGTGGCGTTTGCCTGAGGGTCCAGATCAATCAGAAGAACCTTCTTTCCCATATAGGCAAGGGAAGAAGAGAGATTCACACAGAGGTCGGTCTTTCCAACCCCCCCTTTCTGGTTTGCCACAGTAACTATCATACTAGATATATTGTTTGAACTTCCTTAAAAATCATTTTAATAGAACCCCTGCAGCATGTCCTTCACGGCCTTCCCCGGCCTGCTGGCTTTCACCACACCTGAGGCCACCAGAATGCCTCTGGCCCCGAGTTCCATCCCTTTTCTGACATCCTCTTTTGTCTTTATGCCAGCGCCTACAAGAACAGGGATGTTCCCGGCTTTTTTTATGGTCTTTGTTATTATATCGGGTTTTGCTTCTGACACAGAGATATTGCCTCCTATGAGTTCAGGAGGCTCTATAGCCAGGAAATCAGGCCTTAGTTTTGCTATCCTGCCCGCGCTTGTAGGCGTATCGGCGCAGGCCACCACTGTCAAACCCAGGGACTTGGCGAACCGAAGTGATTTCTCTAGGGTTTTAAAATCAATCATGTGTTCGGAGTGGTTTAGCAGGGTTCCCTTACCACCAGACCGCTTCACTGCAAGAGGGAGAATCCATCCCGTATGAGAGCCGGGGTCAACGGGGTCGAGGTGTTGTGAGTATACAGGAATCTTTACCGAGCTTGCAATTTCCCTGAGGTCAAAGGGCTGGACAGAAAGAATAACATCAACATGCATTGGACTTGCCTTTTCAATGGCCTTGGCGAGCCGGAGAGCGTTCTTCCCTGTGGTTTGTTCGTATGTTTTGAAATTGATTATAAAGAGTGGTTTGGGGTGGGGTTTAAGAGAGGACTTCATGTAGAACTATTGTTTTAGGTTCAATAAAAAGATGAATCCAGAAGGCCCTGCCAATTTAATTCCTTAAAAATCTGTACATAGGTTGGTTAGGTTGGTTTTCCGGTTTTCAGGGCATTCTGTCCGAAGCCAGCAGGCAGGATATGTGTTTTCCAGCAATTACGGATTCAGGTTGCTGCAGCCATGCATTCGATTTTATAATCTTCTGACAGAATATTCCGGGTCATACCACGCCTGTTCTGATCGCAAATTAACTCCTGACAGCTGTGCGGTGATTGACAGATTTAAACATACTCCCCTATAATTAAAAACATGGCCGATATCTTTGACATCCTCATAAACATACTCTGCCCCACACAAGGAAGCGCCTCATACTGCAGGGATTTCCTGACTGCATCCCATCACCAGATACTCCCCCCGCTGGGGCCTTTGTTCTACTTCCTCCTCTTCCCCTCTGTTTTCATAATCCTTTTCATCTACTTTCTTTCCGGCCGCATAATAAGCGAGCACAAAGGCCTCAGAGTCCTGGTCGGAATATCGGCCTTTATCTTTGTAATTATATCAGGCTGGTACCCGGCCGCGCTCTGGCTTTCCGAGGTCTGGTACATTGCCACAATCGTTCTGCTCGGGCTCTGGGTGTTTGTGGGAAGGCTGTGGAAAGGCAGGGAATCCTCAGGACCAACCAGCATGCCTGGGTTCAGGGGAGAAAAACCAGGCCTTTTGAAGGAAATAAAAGACAAAGCAGTGAATAAATGGGTTAGGGACAGAATTATAGAGTATGCACATCTGGACTCTTCTGAGAAAAGGGCTTATGATAAAATCGTTGAGAAATATAAAAAATCCAATTTCGACATGAATGTATTGACACCAGCGGAAAGGGCAATAATACAAATGTCCCTTTTATACGCATCAGGTGCAGCAGGCATGTCAGTGAAAGAGAGGGCTGAACTGAAAAATCTTTTAAAGGCCGAATCCTCCTCTGATGAGGATTTAGACAAAGCAGCATGATTGATATGACCGACATCCTTCCCCTCGCGCTTCCGTTCATCTTCTCATTCATAATTGTATACGGCGCGCTCGAATTCACAGGCACCTTCTCCCGCAGGGTAAACTCTGTGATAGCTGCTGTGATAGCCCTGTTTGCCATGACCGTGCCCCAGGTCTCGGGACTCATCAACTCTGCCCTTCCCTATGCTGTAATATTTTTCATAGCAGTATTTTTCCTCGCCCTGATTGCCACATTCTTCAGAAAAATAAAGGGCCCGGGAGGTCAGGAGCCCAGGTCAAAAGCCAGAAGGCTTGAACTATGGATAATGATACTCGGTCTTGCCCTGCTCATCTTGGCCACGCAAACCGAGTTCATAGAGAACCTGTTACCAAACACCCAGGACACTGTTGAAACATTTGTCATTGGAGCAGGCATTCTGATAATTCTAACACTCCTTTACTGGGCCTTCTCGAGAGGCAGTGAGCAGTGAAATCCGAGAGATGCAGCAATTACAAACCCCAGCATATCAGTAGATTTCATTAATCTTGTATATCTTTATCAGTGTGTTGTCAAAAACCTTTTTCACAGGCAGCCCCTTCCCGTCCATGAACATCAGGTAGTTGAAAACAGTGTTTTCAGCCTCAGGCGGGACATAGAAAACCCCGAGGCCGGTTATTGCCACGCATCCCGGCATTTCAGGGCTGTTCTGGCCGATTCTGATTATTCCGTTATTTGTGCATACATCATTTATGTACTGCTTTGAGTAGTATTTCCCGTTCTGCGAGACCAGGAATATCGGGGAGCCTGTTATCCTTGTTCCGTCATCCGAGAACGGTATCCATATATTATAGGGCCCGTATGCAAATTCATATATTGTCCTGTTGTCTGACGGCCTTATCCCGGTCCTGCTGAACTGCAGATATCCGACAACATTCTCACCCCTCGAGGCAATCTTGGATATGGCTCCGTACTTCCCGGGAAGTGTGTAGTCCATAAGAATGTACATGGGAGGTTCATTTCCCTTCAGATATGGGAACCAGTAAAGAAGAGTTTTGTTCTTTCCGTCCCACTCGCTTGCCGGGCTCGTATACCAGTCAGCTATGTGATAGTCCCTTTCCCCATAGATACCTCCAAGATTCCCGCCGTCAGCCATGGCAGCCCTTTTTGCCCTCACCTCGAACCAGTAGCCAAAATCCCACCACGACAGTATCACGGCGTCCTTTGGGGTTTCGTTCTTCAGGTATTCAAATGCCTGATACCAGGGCTCATTCGGGTTCAGTTTCAATGTGCCGTTCTCCTCTATGGTCACGCAGGGCTCCCCGCCCCTTTGAAAGCATATCGAAGGACCAAGACCCTGCGAATAAACATAAGCATTGGCAATATTCACAGCTATGGTCAGGGCCACTATGACTGCAGCGGGTATGGCTAGCCCGTACCACACCCTGGTTTTCTGGAACCTGTTCCTGAATCTCTGCCCTGCCCAGTAGAAGAAAAATGCGGCCATCAGGGCAGCAGGAGGCCCGAGCATGAATATAAGCCTGACAAAGTAAAAAACGCCCATCACAGCAGAAACAAGCCACATAACAGGAAGAAGCAGAAGCCAGTTCCTGGTCATTATAAATTCATAGGCCATTGCAAACAGCCCCAGCCACATGAAAACCCACAGCGAAAACCATCCTGAAACAGAACCAAGGAAAGGCAGCATGTTCCTTGAAAAACCCACACCCAATGTGTTTATTATCTGTCCCCAGTTTCCCGGAGCCTGCTCGGCCACTGTGGTTCCAACAACGCTTTTCTGGAAGCTGACATATCCCAAAAAGCTGTCAATCATGCCAGCGAGACGATCAGAGAACATTGAACCGAAAAGCACGAAAAGCACCCCAAAAAGAAGAGCGCCTGGAATAAAATACCTCTGGCTATCCTCGCTTAACAGCCTGTACCTCTCCGCAAAAAACCTGCCTGCTATGATAGCTATTATCATGATATTCGGCAGGACCATGTTATGAAGGATTCCCATGGTGTTCGGAAAGAATGACTGCACCGCAATGGAGACAAGTATCATAAGCCCGTATGAGACCAGAAGCCTGTATCCCAGATAATCCTCGAACTCTGAAACCACTTTCTCCAGACCGCTGAACATGTAGTCAGCTGTTACCAGCAGACTGTACGCAAGCAGGAGAACCCCGCCAAAAAGCATAAAGATAAGATAAACATAACTGATGCCGCCCCATGACATGCTGCCCAGCGCAAGCGATATGCCAGAGAGAATGCCGCACTTCCAGGAACCCTGCCTGTAGGCCCTGATGAACAGGTATATGGAAAGCATCATGAAAGGAGCCCCCGTGGGTTCCTTCTCAAAAAACCCTGCCGAGGTCCTTGTTATGAACGCTGGTGTTATGGCCAGGAAAAACGCTGAGAAAAGCCCTGCCACATTGCTCCTGAAAAGCTCCCTCCCCACGAAGAACATGAACAGTACCGCAAGCGCGCCCATGAGAGCAGGAAAGATTATGGCAAAATGCAGATAGGGCATGCTTAACCCGAAGAATCCCATGAGCACATATATGACAGCCGGTATGTAAACAGAGCCTATGTTGTTGACCTCTGCAGGGACCACGCCAAAGGGATAATATCTCATGGGGTCGAATTCAGGCATCTGGAAGTTGTGGGTAACTATATACTCGCTTACAGAGTACAAATAAAACGGGTCAAGAGCCTGCAGCTCCCCTGTGCTGGCCGGGAACGACCTTGTCCAGAATGCAATCCACACTATGAGAACAAGAAGGATTATATGCCAGTAGGAGATTATCAGCTCCCTGGGCCTCTTGATCTTTGCCACGCTCCTTTTAATTCTGTGTTTCATAACATCTCCTGAAATGAATAGTATAATGCAAGTTCGCTTATTAAACTTTGGTGTTACTTCTTCGCCAGCCTGCTGAATTCCTTTCCAAACTCCTTGGCATCATTCAGCACAAGCTGTGCAGCGCCTGAAAGCGTCTTTTTGGGGTCGGCTGACCTCACTACTATAACAGGATTCGAAAGATAAGGGTGCTTTATCATGTAAGATGCCTGCTGCGCTCCTGCTTTCCACAGTTTTTCCCTCATAAGATTCAGCAGAGTGTGGGATTCCCCCTTCACCTCAACCTTCAGGAGGTTCTTCCCCTTTTCAACCGTCCTGATCTCCATTTCAACCCCCATAAGAATACTAACCTTATAGGTAATCTGTATATTTAAATATAAGCACCCGCGCCAATTCTAAAACTGTATGACACTGAGTCTTGACATCCATGCAGGCATGAATTTTTCCTCCATAAAAGGCAGACTCGAAGAGATAAGCAGCATGGATCCGCCTGCCTTTGTCACCCACAGGCCTGACTTTCAGGGGATAAGAAAAGCCGTGTCAAAACACAAACACATGAAAAAACTCATTGTTGCAGGCAACGGCGGCTCGATAAACAATTTCATTGCGCTGGCGGGGTGCCTCCACAGTTTTCAGAGCACAAAAACATACCATCCACTCACCACGCCGGAACCCGACCACCTCAGAGACGTCCAGTCTCTCTGCCCAAGAAGCAGCAGCCTTGTCATGCCTGTGAGCAAATCAGGGACCAATGTATGCCCTATAGAAATAATGCTCTGGTTCATGCGGCTTGGTTATAACATCCTTCCTGTCACCGGCAGGGGCGGCGCTCTTGCAGAGATTGCCAGAAGAAAAGGCATGGAATATATTAACCATCCTGATGTGGGAGGCAGATTTGCGGGCGGGACATCCTGTGCATTCGCCCCTGCTGCATTCCTTGGCATACCAGTTGAAAGGGTGAGCAGAGGAATGCTTTCAATGTACAGGAAGACAAACCCCGACAGAGGGGTAGACAGCAACCCGGCCCTCCAGCTCAGTGCGATGCTCTTTCTGCTTTCCGGCAGGGGTTACACCACGGCCTTTATGCCAGTATACTCCACCAGGCTCTCTTCTTTCATACCCCTGATAACACAGCTTGTTCATGAGAGCATCTCCAAACACGGGAAAGGCCTCACACTTCTTGGTGGTACAGGACCCGAGATACAGCACCACTCCACCCAGAGGTTCTTTGGGGGGAGAAAAGACATGCTTGGAATATTGGTAAATCTTGAAAGATTCAGCGACGAGAAAACATCTGTAAGGGTTCCAGAAGAACTTCAGGACATTCCGATAAGAAACGGGACGCTGGGAAACCTTGGCAAAACAAGATACTCTGACTCTGTGAGGTATGATTTCAGCGCTGTGAGAAAGCATGCCCTGAAAAAGAAAATCCCTCATGCTATACTATCAGTGAACAGGATTACGCCAGAAACCGCAGGAGAATTCATGGCCTTCTGGCAGTATGTGGCTGTGTATACCTCGCTTCTTTTCGGCGTAAACCCCTTTGACCAGCCGGAAGTGGAGTTTGCAAAAAGGGTGAGTTTTGATATGAGGAAGCACTAGTGTGTTTTTATCTCATTCTCCAGTATCCCTGAAAACCTCTCCCTTATCTCCCTGAGCCTTTCAGGCGTATTTGCCTCTACAGAAAGCCTTATTTTCTCTTCTGTGTTGGATGCCCTTACAAGAGCCCATCCGTCAGGAAAGTCCACCCTCACACCATCCATGTCACTGACATGACCGTATTCCTTTTCAAGCCTGCGTTTCAGGGAGCTTATCACCCTGAACTTCTTCCTATCCTCGCAATAAAAACTCACTCTCTCGAAAGGAAGGACAGGAACAGCGCCAGCCAGTGATGAGAGAGGCTTTCCCGTCCTAGACACAGCAACTGCAAAATAAAGGGAAACAGCAAGAGAGTCGTCAAAGGGCACAACAGAGCGCACCACATAATGCCCTGCAACCTCAACCCCGAAACAGGCTTTTTCCCTGTGCACAGCTTCTGTAAGAAACGTATGTCCGACAGGCACTCTTATAACCCTTCTTCCAAACCTTTTGGCCACCATGTCTATCACCCTTGTGCATTCCACGTTGGCCACAACACCCCCCCTTTCGGTTTTCAGAAGTTCGGAGAGTATGATGTATGCAACCTGTTCAGGAGAGAGTTTCCTTCCCTTTTCGTCCACTATTGCTACCCTGTCCCCGTCCCCGTCATATGCTATTCCCATATCACTTCCCTTAATCACTCCTCTGCAAAGTTCCTTTAAAGGGTCCTTCATGGGGTCAGGCATTCTGTTGGGAAAGCTCCCGTCAACCCGGTCAAATATTGTTTTAACAAAGAACCCTGCCTTTCTGAAGAGCTTGCCGGCCACCGCTGACGCAGCGCCGTTGCCAGCATCAATTACAACCCTCAGGGGCCTCTCGGCCTTCATTCTCGAAACAAGATATTGTATATAATTCCCTGTGATATCAGAGGGCTCTTTTGTCTTCAAGAAACCCTTTCCCCCTGAAAACTTCCCCCTGAAATAAGCATCTCTCACCCTGCTGTTCTCATCCTCCATAAACCCTGTTCCGTCTGGATGGAAGAACTTTACACCGTTCCATTCCTTTGGGAGATGAGAGGCTGTTATGAAAGCATATTCGCACCTGTTTTGGCATGCATACAGCATGCCCGCACCCAAAGGGACAAGCCCTGCATCAATAACGCGCTTACCCGACTCCAGCAGACCCTTCACAAACGCCTTCTTCAGTCCGGGGCTGGACCCCCTCCCGTCCCTGGCCACAACAATGTTCCTGTTTTTTGTGCATCTCGCAAATGCCCTTGCAACCTTCTCCATGACATCGTCTGTCAGTTCTTTTCCATACACGCCCCTGATGTCATACGCCCTGAAAATATGGTATTCCTTTGCCCGCTCCATAGTTAAATACTCCTTGCAATAAATAAAAAGTTATCAAGAGAAAGAACAGAATAACAGCAGGGATCGGGATGAGAATATTTATCGGTCTTTTTGCCCACTGGGATTCCATAATAAGGGTTAAGGACGGCTTTCTCATATCCAATGAAACCAAACCAGCAGACCCCAACCGAAAGCTTTCTGAAATCGCAGAAGTAAACCATGTTCTCAGGCGCAGGGGAGATTCTGAAAGTCTTATAACAGAAAAGCTTTACAATGAGCTCAAGAAGCTGTTCCCGGAGAGGGAGAGAAGGCCAGGAGGGAACGCTGCAAACGCCGCGGTTGCACTGGGCGAACTCGGAAGGGAATGCGTGCTTTCGTGCCCGGCGCGGCCCAAGAGCTTGATGATGAATCTGGCAGGATACCCCATATCCTTGGCCTACCAGGGATCGTTTGTGAACCCGCTGAAGACAAAATTTGACGCCAATGAGTTTGAACATATATGCTTTGAAGCACAGGGTTACAAGAAAATATTCACTTACGACACCATGACAGAGGAGTTCTGGCTTGACAGCCATTTCTGGGACATTGTGCAAAAAGCGGATTTTCTCTACCTTTGCGGCTTCCATCTCGTCAATGAAAAATATTCACACAAGATAGATTATGTGGCTGACCTGCTTGAGAGCAGAACATTCAAGACACACATGGAACTCGGGAGGGGGACAAGAACCATACAATATGCCATAAAGAAACTTCTTGAAAAGAACTGCATAGATTCCCTAGGCATGAGCGAGGATGAGCTTGAGCTTCTGGGAATCCAGGGAAGCCCTGTGCAGATAAAGGAACAGGCACTGGAGTTTCTAAATAGTTACGGCCTGGAAAGGCTGGCCCTGCACACCAGGAGATACAGGCTCACAGTAACCAAGGGAGACGTCAGAAGGAACATCACAGCAGCAGAATACTCCATGCAGGTTTCAGCTGCCAGGACGCTGGGCAGCATAAGCAGGAACATGGACAAAGCAAAATCCTTTCCCCTGACCAGAATAAAATCAGAAAGGGGCAAGAATTTCCTTATACTTCCTGTCTACAGAAACCCGGCGCCCAGAGTGGTGGTTGGGCTTGGGGACACGTCTTCGATAATCGATGCCACAATTGCGCTGGGCGAATAAATATATAAAGAAATACGACCAACAGATAGTATGCAGATTATATCCGTGATTTCAGGAAAGGGTGGTGTGGGAAAGACTACGTTCACATCCAACATCGGGGCTTCCCTTTCAGAAATGGGTCAGAAGGTCCTTGTTATTGACGGCAACCTTTCAGGAGCCAACCTCGGCCTCCACCTCGGCCTTTCCAATTTCTATCCATTCTCTCTGAACAATGTTCTCAGGGGGGAGGTTTCCCTCAACCATGCAATATACAAGCACCCCATAGGAATGGACATAATCCCCGCCTCACTTACTGACATAGATGTCAATCCAAGGCGGCTGAAATACGTTCTTGCAGACCTGGTGGAGAAGAAGGACTTTGTCATAATAGATGCTGCCGCAGGAATAGACAATGAAGTCAGGGCTGCCATAGAGGCCTCCGACAAGGTAATAATAGTGACCAATCCCGAGGTCCCTGCCGTGGTAGACGCCCTGAGGGCCAAAACCCTTGCAGAGAAGAACAACCGCACACTTCTGGGTGTGGTCATCAACAAGGCCAGGGGGGACAAGTTCGAGCTTGATGAAAAGGAAATAGAGGAAATAATGGAGATGCCCGTAATAGCCAGCATACCCTACAGCAACAAGATCAGGGAGTCCATTGCCCTGAAGCAGCCGGTCGTGACTCATTCCCCCTTTAACAGTGCTGCGCTGGAGATAAGAAAGCTCTCATATATGCTTCTTGGCCATGAGCCCCCGAAATACGGATTCTTCACAAGACTCAGGGGAAGATTTTCATAAGATTTCGCAACCCCATTATTGCCTTCTGGATGGCTGCAGCAACCTGAATCCGTAATTGCTGGAAAACACATGCCCTGCCTGCTGGCTTCGGACAGAATGCCCTGAAAACCGGAAAACCAACCTATGTACAGATTTTTAAGGAATTAAATTGGCAGGGATTAACCAGGTAATTTATAAAAGCACAGTCACAATAATATTATTATGAAAGGGGCCATACAGATGAGCATTGGCTTTATTGTGGCCATAGTTTTCGCGGTGATTCTCCTCAGCCTGTTCATCACATGGATGCAGGGGTTTTTCGGCAAAATAAATGTGATCACAGATGACCTTACGCAGGAGGCCAGCACCAAAATCAAGGACACTTTCAGGAAGGGGGAAAGCAATTTTGCAGTGTATCCAAACGACTGGACGCTTGAGAGGGGGCATGAACTTAAACTCCTGGCAGGCATAATAAACAGGGACCCGGATTCTCAGAAGCATGATTTTGTGATAAACATAGTTCCTGCTGACGCAAGCACGGCAGACTGGTATGACACAAACGAATTCAACAAAAGGCTTCCTACTGAATTTGGCGCTGATGTGGAAATACCAATAACCATAAAACCTGTCAATCCAGTGGCAAAAACATACGTGTTTTATGTAATAGCGTGCAAGGACAAGGACTTCAGCCAGTGCCAGACGCTTCAGGACCAGAACTATGGAGGAAGTGCACAGTACATAAGGATTACGATGAAATAATTGGGTTTTGGGTGCATTATGAACGTGGGACTGGTGTTCGCTCTTCTTGCTGCCCTGATACTGATAGCGTTCCTTCTGGTTTTCGGCCTGGGTGCAATAGGGGGGATATTCAATGTCAATGAGCAGGCCCAGGTCCAGAAGGTTGTATCAGACCTTGAAGGTGTGGTGAAGGAGCTGTACTACAGATCGCCGGGAAATTCTGTTGTCACAGAGCTTGGCATGCCGCAGGGAACCAGCATATGCTTTGTGAACTCCTCGGAAAGCAAGGTGTGGCCGGAGAGGTGGAAAACATGGAACCCAAGCCAGGATATAAAGAGCATCCTCGATGCCAATGATTACAATATATGGTATTTTTATTCAACTGGAAACTCGGGCTACAGGATAGAGCATCTTGAGGTTCCGGAAAGTTTCTGCACAATCGCAGGAACTGAGGTCTATCTGGAAAACAGGGGAACATATGTGAGCGCTGAGATGTAGCAGATTTCTTGCTTCTGCGGGAATGTTTTAAGCAGCGCTGGACAATATTTTAGCAGGGAAAAATGGACAATGTGTATGAGCTTTTCCGGCCGGTGTTCGGGATTGTGGCGTCAATCTTCATACTCTATTTCCTGATTACATATGCATCCAGTTACGGTGCTGTGCAGGAGGATTACCAGAGATCGGAAGA
>CAZCSS010000026.1:0-11529 GCA_964501515.1 uncultured archaeon | reverse complement strand
GGTCACGGGATCCCCGTTCGCATCAGTCACCTTTATCCAGAAATTCTCAGTGGTGTTGGTCCAGAGAAATTCACCCATCAGAGAGGATACCTGAAAGGCTACTACCCTGAAGTGCACATTCCTGTCAAAGTTCCCCTTAAGGCAGGTGCAGTTTATGAGGGCCTCGTATTCGCCGTAACTAATATTGTCAGGAATCTTGAACACAAGTTTGTATCCAGGCGGTCCCGGACCGCTTCCTGCACCAATTCCCCACTGCTCTATTGAGGACTGATCGGCTACAATGTCCCAGTTCATGCTGTCCCTTATCTCAACCAGTGAGAAGTTGCATTCTGAATCTTCGTCAATATCCTGCCAGTTGTCTCCCCAGATTTCGATAAAGGCAGTGGCATTCCTGCCGGCCCACACATTGCATGGTTCCATAAAAGTCCAGACGTTTGCATAGCTTCCTGTATCTTCTACCCTGAACCATCTCCACTCATCCGTCTCCTCAGGAGGTGTGGTATTGCCGTATCCATAGGGGTGTATGTAAACCTTGAAAATGGCGTCGTATTCGCCGCTTTCACCAGGGGCGTTGAAACCAAGGCTCAGCAGGGTGACGTTGTCAGCACTCCCTCCGGTGCTGTTGCACCAGCCGTAGTTTGTTTCTGTTCCAGAGTATATGTCCCTTATTTTTTCCAAGCAAAGGTCTACAGCGTCCACAGCTCCTGTAACATTGAGGACTGCTGTCATCCCTCCGCCGGGCATACTCCTGTCAGCCTGGCACGTGCTTGGAGCATCAGGCGGGCATATAAATTTCAGGTCTGTAGTATAGGAAGCAACCCTGAACCAGGCATGCTGGTCGTTAGAACTCACATCACCTGACATATTTGCACTGACATTAACAATTGCCACGTACTCGCCTGTCTGTGCCGGAGCCACGAATCTGAGCTCGGCCTTTCCTGAGGAGTCTGTAGTCTGGTTGTTTTTGGTTATATTCAGGGATACTGTCTGCCATTCGGGAATCTTTCTGAACTCAATGACGCTGGCGTTTGCCCCTGCTATTTTGCTGCCGTTCTGGTATTTTGCATATACACTCAGTATGATGTTCTCCTCTGAGGAGACCCTGTCAGAGCCGCTCGACTCGCCCCTTGTCCATATGTCTACAAAAAAGGAGGCCACCTCGAAATGCACCCAAACCCTTGCCGCGTTGTCTCCTGCAATGAATTCTGCCTCGTAATGCGCGGTCTCTGAAGGAACAACAAAATTGGCTGCAACCATTCCTGAGGAATCTGTCTGTCCCAGGACGTGATAACTTACATTCTGCCCCTCCCCCCAGAGGCCCTGCCTCCACACCCTTACGGATATATCGACACCCTGCTGCGGCGAGCCTGACTTGAAAACATATACCTTTCTCGTGAAGTTTTCAGATGGAGCGTACACCCATTTCTCATCGCCCCAGGGCTCCACCCTGAATTCATAACTGTTGACATCCAACCCCATCCATGTGGTTTCATTGTCTGCATGCTCCATGATCTTGATGTCGAACTTCCCTGTAAGGTTGCCGGTAAACGTGAACTGGAGGGTTGCCATGCCCTGGGAATCAGTATCAGCACAGGGCACAGTGACATTGACGTATTGGGGGTTGTCCTTTATGCTCTGGCCCAGCGTCTGGGAGAATATCTCCTCTATTGATATGTTTACGTTTTGCCAGGGCGTCCCGTTCGGGTATTTGAGCGCGGCCTTCACGGTCACCGTGTCTCCTGGCATGAATGGACCTCCGTCATACCATGCCCAAAACTCCTTTGTTCTGACATTGAAATGATAATGGACGAGGGTGGTCTTGTTGTCTGCAATCACCTTGAATTCCAGCCCGGCTTCATACTCGCCCGAGCCCAGATATGGAGTGAAGTTGTAATACTCATTCCCTCCTGCCTGCGCAGTTATCCTGGTCTGATTCATGTTCTGCTTGCCGGAAATCTGGCTCCAGTCCCATGGATTTCTTATCTCCCTAACCGTGACATTGACATCGCCGGCATATTCTGTCCCGTTGGGGTTTTTGATGTTGAATGCCACTGTCACTTCGCCATCGGGTGAAATGTCATGCTTGCTGGCGCTGTGAATGATCTCTATGTCGTACGCCCCCACCTCAAACCAGAAGAATCTCTCGGCAGTGCCTGCCCTGGCCACGACCGTGTATCTCCCTGAATTGTTTATGGTAATATTATGCAGAGCAAATCCATGGGGTCCTATCGTCACGGCGTCTTCCTGCAGCGTCTCCCACCTGTAATCATCCTTCAGGACAAGCTTTCCTGTAACATTGTCTGCAGGCGCCGGATTCAGTGATATGTTGAACGTTATGGGCTCTCCTGCAAAGAATCTGCAGTCGCCTGAGCAGCCCGGGACGCTCTCCAAGGTCAGATCGTAATCGCTCACCTTGAACCATATCTCCCTTGTTCTGCTCTCTCCCGAATAGGTGACATTGAATCTGGCCATGTATTCCCCTGCTGTCAGGTTCGGGGCAGTGAAGGTTATGTTCTTCCTGTTCGGGGATGTCTGGTTCTGTATCGAAATGCCTGAAGTTATATATGAGCTCATGTCAGACCATGTCCTCTCGTCTCTCAGGTCAATGAACCCGGCTGTGTAGCCGGAGGGGTTCACAAAGGTCCCGCTGCTGGTCTCCACCTCCAAGAAGAGCTCTATTGCTTCATGGGGGGTAAAGGAACCCCTTTCGGTGTAGGCATGCACATCAAAGGACTGCACGGAAAAGCCCCAGTAAAACAGCTGCCCGTTCTCGCAGTTGCTTCCGGGGTCTGCTCCCTGCGAGTAAATGCAGAGTTCGGCTTCATATTCCCCGTTGCTGAGGCTGTTTGTGGTTATATTGTAATGACCTGACCCTGATATGTTTTTTGGGTTCTCTGCATAACCGGGAACAACCGATCTTGTCCATGTATCCCTCAGGTTCAGAAGCTTCACTGCAAGGGGAGCCAGGCTTCCGTTGGGATATCTGGCATCTATATGGACTGTGACATTCTGGCCTGAATCATAAGACCATCTGTCTGACCAGAACTTGATGTCAAATGTTCTCACCCTGAACCACCGCCTGGATACGATTATATTATTGGTTATGTTGTCGGTAACGCTCACGAACAGGATATACTCTCCCTGCAAGGAAGGTGCAGTGAAATTGACATAGTTGTTTTCATCAAGCCCGGTAGAAACTGTCTGCAGCTCGGTTTCCTGGCCGGTGTCCAGGCTCTTGTATTTCAGTCTGAGCTGGGAGATCAGGACCTCGCCTCCGCTCGGATTTGACACGTTCACCTCGACCTGGACCGTTGAGCCGGAAGCGAATTCATCACTCTGGGTTCCTGACTCGTCCATGAGCTTGACACTCACAGCAGCGCTTCTGACTTCGAAATCAGGCAGCTGCCACGGGTCTGTCTGGGTATCCCCGCTTACATTTGCCATGGGATGGTATGTCCCGGGGTCACCGGGCGCCTTGAACGTAACCTTTGTCCTTCCTGTGGAATCGGTCGGTGTGGGCTGCCCCACCATAGTGGCATCGCTGAATGACCATGGCCAGGACTCGGTATTTGCGAACTGGTAGATTGTAACATTCTCGTTGCTCATGCCGTAACCATCAGGATCCTTCACTGTTACCCATAACTCAACGTTCTCTTCAGGAGCATACACCCTTTTTGAGGGGTCTGCAAGCTCGCCTGATATCTGGTAGTTCTGGACGGAAAACCACACAAACACCTCTGATTTGGCGCCCAGATCATAGGCATCAACCGTTATTGCGGCCTCATACTGCCCGGTCGGGAGGCTTGCAACGCTGAAATTGAAATCAGTAGTAACATCTGTCCCTGTAGTGTTTTTTGATATCCCCCGGGGGTACAGAGACGTATCCGTCTCTGTCCAGGTCATGGTGTCCATGAGCTTTGTGAGCGTGAGTGTGGCATTTACAGGGGAGCCGTCCATTCTCCTGGCGGTGATTTTCATGGTCACGTTCTGGGACTGGGAAACTATCCAAGGCTCTGACCAGCCGTATGCGTCAATAACAGAAACCTCAAACCAGGCCTCCTGAACATCCTCGGTTGAAGAGAGGTCATTGGCTGTTACCTTTACAAGAGCCATGTAATTGCCCTGGGCAAGGCTCTTCCCGGGGTTTGCCTTTATCCAAACCCTGGCGCTGCCCCCTGATGTTGTCACTATGCCTGACGATGAATAGACATCAGACGGGACAGGAACGGGCGGGCCTCTCTGGGTGTACATGAGGTTTTCTATGGAAACATTGGAGCCGTCAGGGACAGAGGAGCCATTAAAGTACCTGGCAGTGACGTTTATGGTTATATTGCTGGTGGGCTCAAACCTCCATCTGCTTTCGCCTGTGTCTGACTGCGGGGTTGTCTGCACATCGAGGTTGGATACCTTGAACCATGTCTCGCCATTGTCCTTGTTTCCGTTAAGGTCAGTGAGTTCAAACTCAGCCATATAGAAACCCGAGGGAAGGCCGAGATTTGCCAGTGATAGACGAAGAACCGGCCTGCCCAGCTCGTCGTCAGGGATATCACCATACCCTGTTACATTCAGATTTGTGTACTCCTTTCGCGTCATGTCGTTCCTGAGCCTGGTGAGCGAGAGCCTGTAACTGGAAGAGTCTATTCTGTTGTCTTCGCTGTAACCGCCCAGATTGTATACATTTGCGTGAAAATAAATATCATCACTGGAACCGAATCTCCACTTCCAGGAATCGCTTGCGTTCGGGCCGTCCATCATGTCAATCCATATGTCATAAAGGCGGACATTGAAATCTGCTCCGGTGTAACCCTCTCCTGAGGATGTGTTCACCTTCATCTTTACGCTGTACCAGCCGGCATTCTCAGGGGATGAAAAGGATATCTGGCTTCCGCTGGTTATCATGAGGGAAGAATTGGAAATAACCTGGGATGTTATGTCATCCCAGCTCTCGTTTCTTATCTCAAGAATCTCAACCCTGTTCACCGAAGCAGGAACATAGTTCCCTGTGAACGCCTTTATATGCAGCGTGACATTTTCTCCTGAGCCGTATCTCCATCTCCAGTTGCCGAACCGGTCCTTGGTTTCGGCGTATGCTATTATGTGCTGCACCATTATCGGAACCTCTCCCCTTCCCAGGCCTGCCGATGTGTTCACCTCCACTGTTATGAAGAATTCTCCCTCTTTGTCAGGGGCATTGAATGTAAGAACCTTGGAGAATTCGACCCCCGGCTGCGTCTGGTTAAGACTGCCTGTAAGAAGGGACATGCAATCCTTGAAGTTCTCATCCCTGCAGGCCGTTATCTCTGCGCTGTATATCTCCTCCCCTGTGAGTTCATCGCCTGTGTCTATGTTCAGCACAAATATCCCGATTCTTACTGACTGGTTTTTCAGGAAGGCCGTCATATGGCCCATTTCTCCTATCGGAATCAGGTCGACTTTCAGTGACTTTATCTCAAAGAATGTCTTGGCCTTCTGGGCGGAATTCCCTTTCGTTACCTCGACTTCGATATAATATTTTCCGTTTGATAAGCTGCTCAGAGGGTATGCATTGGTGTCATAAACCCCGTCAGATACCCTGCTCGCGTTGGCAAATGTATAGAGCGTGCTGCCCTCAATATCCTTCAGGTAGGCCTTTATTACAGGGTTGGTAACGGACAAAACAGTGCCTGATGCATTGCTCCTTACCGTGGCTGAGATTCTGGCAGTTATACTGTCCTGCGTGCTGAAGAGATATTTCTTCTCCTCTTCCTGGCTTCTCACCTCCAGCCTGACATTGAACGAAGGAACATGGAATGCTGCCATTGCAAGGCTGTTACCTGCCACCACAAGATAATCCCCTGTGCTGGTTATCTGATAAGTGGTAGAGGCCGTTCCGTTGGAGCTGGTAGTCAGGGTCACTTTCTTCTCCACTGTTCCGTTGGACCTCTTGATTTTTACCGGAACAGAAACTCCTGAAGCATGGGATGTCCCTGTTGCTGTCACGCTTTCAACAGAAAGGGTCACAGTGACGGTTTCCCCTACAGAATACTCGGATTTGTCTGTTGAAACAGAATATCTCTTCTCAGTCTCCACGGTAAAATACCCCTGAACGCTTCCTGGGGTGTCGCCTGATTTCGTGGCAGTGGCTGTCATCAGATAGTCGCCGCCGGATGAGACAGAAAACGGGGTTGATGTGTATCTTCCGTCTATATCAGTGGAAAGGGCCTCGCTCGCCACTGCTGAACCGGACTTCTGGACAGTCATGGTCACAGTGGCTCCCTGAACAGGAACCTTGGTGACCGCATTCCTCACCATGCCGGAGACAGTGACGTTGTCTCCGGGTTTGTACACAAGGCTGTCTGTCCCCACTGAGACATCAAGAAGGGCAGCGCTGGCATTTCCTGCCAGAACCAGAAAGCATATTGCAAACCAAAATAAAAGCGCTGATTTTGCCATTGAATAATATTTAGGTGGTTTTGGTATTAATAAATGTTATACTTCTTATTCTGTTTATACATTTTTTCAATGGGTTTAAATGCATCCTGTCTGCTCTGCTCAGGCAAATTGAGCGGGGTTTAACAAAGTCCTGGTTCTGGAGTGTTGCTTGCAGTTGGTTCTTCTAATAATGAATGGCGCCTTTTCTGGAAATTATCTGTTAACATTAACAGAAATTAGAACCCGGCCATAACCAAGCTTGTTTCTGTCATATCTTGAAAGGTATTCTTCAGGGAAAAGCTTTACTGCAAAATCTCTTTTTTGTTTGTCACCTAGATGAAAGAAATCTGCAGCAAATTCTTCAAAGTCTCGTAACCCATTTTGTCCGGTACCGGATTCCTTGCCTGAATACAGGGAATATGCTATAATTTATCTAGATAAGATGATAAATCCTTCTGTTTTGTGACTATTTCTAAGTTACTCAATATAGTTAATTATAGACCCGTGAAGAAAAAACCGCGCATTTTTGATTGCCGCATGAAATCCGCCATTTGCATTGGCACTGTTCATTTCTGTTCCTGTCATAACCGAGAAGGGGCAAAATTACGTTGAAAAACCAACATCATGCGTAACATTTATAAACCCTTTGCCTATATTTTAAACACAAACCAGCACAAAGCAGGCAGTTTCCCTTTTGGGACATTGCCTTTAAACCCTGGGGATGGCTCGCATCACAGTGTTCTGCTGTTCCTGGGATACAGGTGAGAAAATGGCTGCAAGAAAGAAATATTATGTAATGAAAAGAGGAAACAAGACATCGATTTTTACTGGAAGACAGCCAAGGCAGGCAGCTCTTAAAGCCGCAACAAGAGGGTACACTGATATTGCCCTCAGGGAAAGGGGAAGGAGAAACAAGGACGGAACCTATACCATTCATCACTTCAAGGGTTCCAGGAAGAAAGTAGATGTGTCCTCAAGCGTATCATGGCTGCCAAAATCCGTATGGAAGCCTGTTGTCAAGAAGGTGAAGGTCGAAAGGGTCAGGAAACTCAGGTAAATTTTTCAGGGGCCTTTCTGCCCCTGTTTTTAATTTTAATATTTTGAGCAGCGCCTTTCCAAGAAATTGGCATGTTCTGCAAAAAGCCGTCTGCCAGATTTTTTAAAAATATCTGGAATAAAAAAATCGATATAGGATCAACTAAAAAGCAAAGTGAAACCGGGTGTTGTCTCACCCGCCTATTCTGAAGACCTTTGTTCCGCAGACAGGGCACTCACCCTTCTTTGCTTTCCTTCCATTTTTCATGGTCACTGTCTGCTCATTCTTCATGGTGACCTTTTTCTTGCATTTTACGCAATATGCCTCAGTCATTCTGAAAACCTCCTAAAGATATTGGTTATATTATCGGCTTTTTACTTATAAATGTTCTTGGTATGGATTCTGAAGTTTTAGGGCATGAAATCTTCTGAAATACCTTTAAATAGACTAAAGACAATTATCAGCATGCCGGAACTGCCGTTGAAGTCTGCGGAAAGGATTCTGAGAGAGGCGGGTGCCAAAAGGGTCTCAAAAAAAGCCACAAGAGAGTTTACAAAATATCTCGCGGGGGTTATAGAGAATATAGCAAAAGAAGCCGCGGCCCTGGCTGAGCATTCAGGAAGAAGAACCGTGACTGAGTCTGATATATTCATGGCGTGCAGAAGAAGGAAGCGGAGCTAATGTTTAAACCTAGTTTATTTACCAGTGATGCGCAGCCGCATAAGACCAGTGGAATTCTTATTTAAATATTCTGTGGCTTAAATAGTAGGAAAGGTGAAAGCATGCCCTGCGGCCGGAAAAGAAAGAGAAAGCAGATGAAAAAACACAAGCTCAGAAAGAGAAGGAAAAAGATGAGGCACAGGAGCAAGTGATGCGTTCACTTTGTATGCAGCAATGACCCGGCGGCCGTTGTGCAATGTTGTGATTGATGCCCGGACAGCGGGACATTCCGCGCCCCATATCAAAGTTTGTTTTTCCCGCCTGAAAACCTGTTTTTGATCTCGGATCCTGATCTGCTTTGCTGTTTCTCCGCTGACAATATCTCTTCTGGTTTCCACCATCTTGCTCGTCCATCAGGGAACCCTTTTGCCTGCATGCCTGGCATATCATCCCGCCTGTCGCCTGCTGTCAATGCAGGTGTAGTTCATTGTTTTGGGTCTTTTCTGGATATTCTGGGACAGAAGGGACGGAAAAGCGCGGAAGTTCTATTTATAACAGACAGGACAAATATGTAGATTATGGAAGAACTGAAATCGTCCCGGCTTTCGGTTGCAATACATGTCGTTGCAGGCCTTTTCGCCGGATGGCTGGCCTTTTTGGTGGGCGGCATGTTCGGAGATGTGGTTGCGGTGGGAGCCGGCCTGGCAGTCCTGATGCTGACAGGCTATCTGACCGAGATCGTGGTGAAGAAAAAGGGTGTCAAGTGGTGGCTTTCCAATGGCGGAATTCTCTTCCTGTTCTTCTGGCTGATAAGCTGGGTGTTCTTTCTGAATCTGGGGTAACAGGCAGAGGGTAATAAAATGAAATTTCTTCTTGACACGAACATTCTTCTGGTCCCCGGCAAGTTCGGAGTTGACATATTTTCCGAGCTGGAAAAGTTCGGGAAGCCTGAAATCCATGTGCTGGACCTCTCCATAAGAGAGATCAGAAAGATCGTAAAAGGCGGGGGCAGGGACTCAAGGCACGCACTTTTGGCGCTGGATATAATAGAAAAGAAAGGCATCAAGATTATGGAGACCGGCCTTGCAGAGCACACCGACAGGGTCATAATGAGGTTCGCAAGGCAGGGGTATGTTGTGTGCACATCTGACAGGCCGCTTATAAGAAAACTCAGGGATAGGGGATTCAAAGTGATAACACTGAGGCAGGGAAAGTATCTGGTGCAGGTATGAACGCTGTCTGTCTGCTTGAATGTTATGCATATTTAAAAACACTGCTCCAAGTATAATGAATCCGGAGGCGATGTTGAATGGCAAAGGTTAAGGTTTACTCGACCCTGATGTGCCCATATTGCACAATGGCCAAGAACTTTCTGAAGGAAAGGGGAGTGGAATTCGAGGACATTGATGTTTCAAGGGACCAGAGTGCGGCCCGTGAGATGATTGAAAAGTCAGGCCAGATGGGTGTTCCTGTTCTGGATATAAACGGAAAAATTATAGTGGGTTTTAACAGGGAGGCCATAGAAGAAGCATTAAAATCCGGGAAGTAATTGTCAGCGGAAATTCGAATGCCCGCTAAATCTCTGAAATCTTGTTGGGAGCAGTGTTGGGAGCAGGCAAGCATTAATGAAAGGTGGCTGCCGAAACAACTGAAAATATATCAGATTTTTCTCTGAATTTCTGAAACAAACGTAAATTCAATGTTCCGTCTGGATAATTTGTGGCCTCCTGTATCATTATCAACTCCGCCACTACAAAAATAAATTCAACATCATATTCACCATAATTATTGAGTTCTCCAAATTCCTCTAATCTTTCTTTTGAGAATATTTGCAATTGCGGAGGAAATCCGGATATTGGTTTCACATTCTTTATCATCTCAATAAGATAGTCCACAAGTTTCATTGTCAGTTCTTCATTTTTGCACATTTTCAGATAAAGGTCAATAATAAGGTGGATGTGTTTTGGTGTTCTAACCCTCTTTTCAGGTTCCTTGTAGTGCACACGGAAATCATAAGGAGATTCTTTTTTCCTTCCTTTTGAGACTATTATTCTGACTCCTCTTTGTGTTACATAAATCTCTTTATATTCCATATTTATTAAGTTTAGAAAGTAGACTTTAATAGTTACTCAGTGGTCATAAATAGTTATATGTATTCATACATATAAATCAATATTACAATAAGACAATATGGCTAAGATTGCAATTACAATAACTGTTGATAAAGAAGTTGCCGAGGATTTCAAAAAACTCTGTGAAGAGAAAGATATAAAGGTTTCAACCAAACTGAATACGCTAATGAAGGAGTGGATAAATAATAATGAGGATTGATATGGGTTTTATTTCAATGCAAGAATTAACCAAAAAAGAGTATTCAGATTTTGTTAAAAAGCATTCTTCTGTAACTATTGAAGATACTGTAATTGAAATTGGAAAAAGCTGGAAACTGAAGTCTCTTGAGCCTGAGAATTTTGAACTTGAAACAACAACTATATGGAGTTTTCCAAAAAGAGGGAATTGGGCAACACACTATCTGAATGCAAAATACAGAGGGAATTGGGCTCCTCAAGTGGCAAGAAATCTTATTTTGAGATATTCAAATGGAGAAGACACTGTTTTAGACCCATTTGTTGGCTCAGGAACAACATTAATTGAGTGCAAACTGACAGGAAGAAAAGGTATTGGAGTTGATATAAACAAAGAAGCCTTGATTGTAACAAGAGACAGACTGAATTTCAATACCCTTAAAAAGGATTTTCCTAAACAAAAAACATTTTTGGGAGATGCAAGAAACTTGGACAAAATTAAGGATGAAGGCGTTGATTTGATTATTACGCACCCGCCTTATGCCAGCATAGTTTCATATACAAAAAATTCTAATCATAATGAGAATGGAGACTTATCAAAGGTCCATTCAATTAATGAATTTGCTGAAGAAATGAAAAAAGTAGCTCAAGAATTTTGGAGAGTCTTGAAGCCGGGAAAATACTGCGCTGTTCTTATGGGTGATACAAGAAGACACAAACACCAAGTTCCAATATCCTTTCGAGTTATGCAGTCGTTTCTCGATATCGGATTCCTTTTAAAGGAGAATGTGATTAAAGCTCAACACAACACAAAAACGGCTCCTCTATGGGCAAAAATGTCTGTGAAAAACAATTTCCTTTTACTGGCCCATGAACACTTGTTTATTTTCAGAAAACCGGAAAGGGGCGAAAAGCTGACAAAATTTAAAGAAAGTATGAAGTGATTGGTTATGGGTAGTGCTATGAATTACAGAAAAGGAAGGCAGGCAATGAAACGAATGGCAGAAGGAAAGGCTCGTGCGTTTGCCCAGAACATAATCATAAAGGGTGGTAAAGGAAGATACCCTGATTGTTTTAGAATATTGCCTTATGCTTGGTGTCCAGCACCAGAAGAGA
>CAZCSS010000025.1:2637-11787 GCA_964501515.1 uncultured archaeon | reverse complement strand
GGCACCTGAGGCCGGTGATAGGCCTTCCGTCCGCATCCAGGTTGACCCCTCTCTTTTTCAACTCCTCATTTATCTGCTCCACCTCTTCAAACCCGGGCGAAAGAATTATGTTATGAATCCTTCTGACCTTGCCTCCCTGACTGTATATGCTGGATATCTCTGATGAGAGAACAAAGGGAAATCCGTTCTCATCTCTTAATATGCCAGTGCCGTCCCCTTTCAGAAATCTTTTCAGTTCTTCCAGCCATATCCTGTGCGTGAAATCCCCTGTCCCCAGGAGTCCCACGCCTTTCATGCGCGCATACTTCACCAGATTCGGCACGCTGAGTTCTTTGCTTGTCGCCCTGCTAAATCTTCCATGTATATGCAAATCAGCAAAAACCCTCATGTTCTTAAGAATATCAGTTATCTTTTAATAATACTCTTCCCTTTTGCCCTTCCTTTTTCTGGCCTCTAACATCTTCTCGTATCTGTCAACCCATTTCTCAGTTTTTCTGGCCTCTTCAGGACCGTTTCCCACACCCGAGGTGTTCCCCACACCGAGAACAAGCACATTTGAATTGGGTTTTGTCATCTCAAGACTTCTCTCCACTGATCTTATCGCTGCGGGAACAGCGTCCTTTATGACCTTCCTCATGGGCGTTATGGCTTCCTCCTGACTCATCTTCACTATAACAGAATCCACGGGGGTGTTTTTCTTCACAATTGCATCCTCTATGTAAAACCTCTCAACACCCGGCCCACCCATTGCCACCCCGACCCCTTCGGCAACGGTTCCCGTGACCTCTCCTTCGAGCTTGGCGGCTGCATCTATTGTTATGACCCTTTCAATCCTGTTCTTCTTTATAACATCCTCCACGGCCTTGCCCGGGAACCCTATCCTTCCTCCAGGACCGGCCGCCTTCACAAGGAAAACATTTCTCCCGTTTATTCTTGTCTTTGCCATGACCATGTCCTCTCCTATGCTTTTCATCTCGGCGTTTCCTGCCATGGTGGCCACAACCAGCGGCCCGAAGCCGTCACCAATGGGCTCACCTTTTGTGAGAGACTGCGTCCCCTTGAACATCGCCCTTGCTATTCTTTCTATAAGTGGCAGCTGCATCTGAAGCACCATGGCGATTTGTATGTTCTTGGTTTTTCTTACGAGTTCAACATAATGCCTCACTATTTTGGCTATTGAGTGCACGGTTATTCCCCCTGACAGCCCCATCTGCAGCGAGGCCCTCGCTTCCTCGTCCATCTTGGGCGCCACCTGCCTTGTGAAATAATCAAACCTGTCCTTCTCATTCCTCACTATATGATCGAATTTTTTTACAACACCATAAGGATCAAGCGTGACTGGAGAGATTGCAAAAAACTCAAAAAACCTGTTTACAGATTCCTTCAGTGATTTGTCAGGGTTTTTTGATATCCTTTTCATTATAAACGTCTTGCTTTTTTCAGACATCCTTTCAATGTCCCTTGCAGATTTTTCCAGTCTCCACATTATCTGGGAAACCATTATTCTGGGGTAGAAGAAAAAGAACACAATCATGAACAGAAACCACACTATCATGTTTGTTATGCTGTCTCCTCCCACCTGAAAAAGCATACTGCTCATGCCATGCACATTCATTATTTAGTGTGCCATTGGTTTATATTTGGCCAACATGCATTTTGTGCCTGTTTCAGAACAGGCAATTCTTATTTATTTGTCTCCCAGACATATATTTATTAACCTGAAAGTTAGGACGCTGACAGGGGCGAATCCCTGTTCGCAACCGGTGCTGACATGATTGACTGGAAAATACTGGCAGCATCTTTCGCTGCTCTGCTGGTGGTATCATCCGTGCTTGTAGGAGATTTTGGAATAAGGGATTTCTTCAGCGGGCTTGTGGAAAAAATAACCGAACTCCTCGGTGGCTCGCCCTTTGGAGCTTTCAGCATCCCGGGCGCAGGCCACGCTGAAATTGACCTGAATCTATACCCTGAAAACATAACGTTCCAGCCTGACGGTCCCGTAAACATAACATCAGAAAGCATAACCATAGAAAACTTCCAGGGCAGTGTGACAACCGGCGCCGCCCAGGAAAGCGCCGTGTTTGAGGAATCCCGTGGCTTCCGCATAACCATGCAGCTGAATAATAACATCACCATCCACGGTCTCTCAATAGGCAAGCTGTCTGTTCCCAATGTGAAATTCGAGCTCACAAGCAACCAATCCAGGATTGACTCGGAAAGCGGACTAATAGAGCTCTACAACTTTGCCGGAGACGCAGTTATCCAAAGAAACCACATTGCCCTCAAAGGCAATGTTTCCCGCGCAAGAGGGGACACCTGGGAAATAGGACAGAGCATTTAAGTTTTTGTTCGCTTATGATAACATGAAGATTCTTCTCATACAGCCCAACAGAGAGTTCCATCCCGGCTCATTTGATGCCTATGGCTGCATAGAGATGTCCACCCTTCCGCTCGGACTGCTTTACCTGGCGTCTGCCATAAGAAAAAAACACGAGGTCAGGGTACTGGACTGCCTTATGGACGACAAGACCAGAATATACCGGAAGGGCGGTGTTCTTCATCACGGCCTGGCATGGGCTCATATAAAGAGGCACATAGAGGACTTTGACCCGGATGCGATAGGTCTTACCATACTCTTTACAGCCCAGGAAAATGCTGCGGACAAAATCCTGAAAATGATAAGAAAACATTTCCCGGAGAAGAAAATTATTCTGGGCGGGTGTGCGATAAGCGTTAATTATGAAAAATATGTGGCGGAATCCAAAAACACCTACGCCATAACAGGCGAAGGCGAGCTTTCCCTTCCGCTTCTTCTTGAGCATTTTGAAAACCCCGAAAAAAATAAAATCTCTGATGTCCCCGGCCTGGTTTACCTGACACGTTCCGGAATAAATACAACCCCCCTGAAACCGATATGCAACCTGGACAGCATAGGATTTCCCTCGTATGACCTGATAGACATGGAAAGATACCGGAACAGAAGGGTGTTCCTGATAAAAAAACTCTCCGCGAGAGAACAGATGAGAACGGTTCTGGTGTTTCTCATGAAGTGCCTGAAAAAAGAGGATAGAAAAAGGGATGTCACGGTCTTCACTTCCAGAGGATGCCCGTTTAACTGCGTCTTCTGCTCCATTCATTCCCAGTTCGGTTTCAGGTGGAGGCCGCAGACCCCAGAGCATGTTGTACAGCACATAAAGTTCCTTGTGAAAAACTACGGCATCGACTTCATACATTTTGGGGACGACAACCTTGCCCTGAGCAGGAAGAGGATTGTCAGGATACTTGATGGGCTCAAGAAAAACAGAATCCAAATAAAATGGGATACACCAAACGGCATGAGAGCAGATACGCTTGATGAAGAGCTGCTGCTGAAAATGAAAAAAGCAGGGTGCGTCAGGATATATGTAGCAATAGAATCAGGCAGCGAAAGGGTGAGGAACCATGTTATGGGAAAGAACCCTGGCATCAGCAAGATAATATCGGTTCTTGATGCCTGCCAAAGAGCGGGCATATCCACAGGGGCCTTTTATATAATAGGTTTCCCTGGTGAAACCAGAAAAGAGATGCTCGAAACCATAACCCTCGCGAGAGAGCTCAGGGAAAAATACAACACAGAACCCACAATGTTCATAGCCCAGCCCCTGCCGGGAACAGATCTCCTGAAGGAATGTGTTGAGCAGGGCGTTTTCACAAAGAAGCATACAGACCCTGCTGCCACCTCCGGGACATGCCTTATAGGAGGGAAAGATATGGGCTCAGAAGACGCTGTCAGGATAAAAGAGAATTTCATATACACCGACAAAACCACTGCAGGAAAAGCGCTCTGTACACTGAAGGCCATGATCAACAGAATCCTGTAGTTATCCGTACTCTCTCCAGGAATGCCGGCATTTGGTGCATCTCAGAAAAAGTGTGGGCGCTTCATCACTTGAACGGGTCTGCTGTATCCACCACACAGCCTCTTTGTGCCCACACTTCGGGCACACGGTTTTGGTCTTGGGGAGTGCCTCCTCATTCTTTTCTATTATTATAACTTCGTCCAGAGGGTCTTTTTCCACATTCTCTGATATCTCCAGCGGCTTGTAGTCCTTTATTTTGAATCCGCATTTCCTGCACACAAGAACGACCCTGCCGCCCTTCTCTTTCTGGGCCACAAGAACTGACCCGCACTTCTCGCAGAAATTCATTTCAGCGCCTCCTTTCTGAAAACATTTTTATAGACCGCAAAAATCCCAAGCGCAGCCACAATGACAAGCAGAATGTTTGGTAGCACGATTTCTGTTATCGCAAGCTTTATCCAGCCTATATAGGGCACAATCATAATGACTTTCCCCTGTATCTGCTCTGGGTATATTCTTTTCTCAAACCCCAGCTGTCCGGGATTGGCGTCCCCCCGTGTCTGGAACGTGCCGTCTGAATTCAGCCTCACTATTCTGTGAACAACAGGCGTGCCCTGCCTGGGAGGGGAGAACACTATAATGTCCCCAACAGCGAGGTTCTCTGCAGGAACGCCATGAAGTATTAGTATGTCTCCCTTCTGGAAAGTCGGAACCATGGAATTCGACTCCACTGCAACCACAGGCATTGGAGTTGAAAGTGCCACTGCAAGTCCTTGGTTTATACTGAACGCTAATACGATTCCAAATATTATGGACACCATGCTGCTGTTGCTGCGGGGGATTTTGTTCATATTATTCCATCCTTTGGCTGCATTTCGGATTATTGTTTTAAAATAAAGGGTTTATAAGGTTATGCATGCACACTTTACTAATTGCTGCAGTCATTTAAATTAATTTTGTTTCCTTGTGTTTTTTCACCTTTCTTTCCATCCTCTCGAGCGATTGCCTGAATGCTTTTGTCAGGTCCCATGCGTGCCCGCCTGAAATGAAAACACCCTTTTCTGTGATTAGCCTGCATTTAACAGAGTATTTTCTTCTTCTTCCCTGTGGAAAATGACTCTCCACGTGAGCAGCCAGATACTGCAGTGGCAGCATCTTGGCCAGCCTTGACATGGAATTTGAAATCTCCTCGTCCACCACGGATTTCAGAAAATCATCCTCTTCCTGCATTCCTGTTATGTTTACATACACACCCTTCTTTTCAGTTCCAACAAGCTTGAGTATGTCCGTGGGGGTAATTACCCCAAGCATGCCCTTTCTGTTCTCCACCACTACGGGCAGGCTCTGTTTTGCCATGTCCTCCACCACATCCGCAAGCGGCGCAGCAGGAGAGGCCCTCGGGAAATCCTTTTTCATGAGCGAAGCCACACTCACGCTCTCGAAACCGCCTTTGTCAAGAAGCGCGCTGCCTTTTTTGGTCGCGTCTCCCCTTGCCAGTGGGACCAGAAGGTCAATCGCGCCCAGCACGCCAAAAGCCCTGCGGCCTGAAACAACCACAAGATTCGAGATGTTAATGTCCCTGAGCATGGCCCTGGCTGTTGACACGCTGTCATCCGGTCCTATGCTGTAGGGAACATTCATTGCATCCCCGGCCTTCCTGCCACTGAGGGCGCCGCTGACCCTGACACCCTTCAGAAGACTGTTTTTTGTCAGAATCAGCATTTCCCCCCTTTCAAAATCCTCTACAGGAAGGCAGTCATAATCATTTATGAGGAATTTGTTCACAGCCTCTTTCACAGTTGTTCCGGGAATGAGCACCTCTGTTTTTATAGCAAAGCCCCCTATCTTTGTTTTTTCAGGGTTGTTTATTCTTTTTCTGGCCAGCGTGGCCGCGTGCACAACACCCTGAAGCACGTCTCCCCTGGCAACGAGAGCAGCGCTTTTGTTTTCAGACACCATGACAGAGGCCGCCCTGCTCACGCTGTCTTCAGGGGAGAAAACCAGCGGTTCCTCGGCAATCGTTCTCACGTCCATAGCGTCGCCATCAGCAATCATATTCCACTGCTCTTTATCCTCTTCATCTCCTTGGCTATATACCCTGCAAGTATGTTTCTGGTTCTCTTGGATCGTATCCTCTTCAGTTCCTCCAGGATTTTTTTATTGTTCTCAAAATCCTCGGAGAACCTTTCCCCGAATTCCTCTATAAGCTCTTTCCCCAAGCTCTTTACAGCAACGCCCTTTACTCTTCCCATAACACCACCTTTATTCTTAGTTAAATGGGACGGGTGGGAGTCTCCCGGAAGAACAGATGCCAACCATCACGCATCCTGTGCATCCTCCGCTTTGAACCCACGACTCCATGGTCACTGACTGGAAAGACATTCCACGGAACGTCAGACTATTCTTCAGCCATGTGCTCTCCCGGACTGAGCTTGCGGACCAGCATGAAAACCCACGCAGGAACTGCTTGTTCACATCTGGTTACCGCCCCAATCGATCAGCAAAAGGCCATTATCAGTCTTTTTGCCCGACCGCCGGAATGCCCGGGATAACTATTATTATGATAAAGGCTAATAAAACTTTGGAGATTACGGCTGTCACCGGGTTACATAACCTATATCAAACACCTCTATGCCGTTCACCCTGCCCTGTTTGCTGTTCCTGTTCAGTTTTTCTACAAGATCCTTCAGGGCCGTTTTATAGTGTTCCCTGCAAAGGTAAAGCGACGCAAGTTCTTTCCTTTTATTTGCATTCATGTCAAGCTCGAATACCAGGACTTCAACAGAAGCAGGCCTTTCGCACTGCACAAAGTTGCATGCCCTTGTGAACTTCCCCAAATCAAAGCTGGTTGCTATTATCTCCCTCTGGTCCATCAGCGCCTCAGGAAGGACTCGAACCTTCGACCCCACGGTTAACAGCCGTGTGCTCTCTTCAGCCGCAACGCCCATGGCCAGAAGGAAGGCCTTCATTCGAACAGGGCGTTAGCAGTACCTGCTGAGCTACTGAGGCAACGCTCGGAAAGACGTTTCTCCCAGAACGTCAGACCCTTTGGAAAGACATTCTTTGCAGAACGTCAACTTCTGAGAAGTCGCCATCACCAAGACCAGCCGGTCTTTATTTATCGTTTGCGACCTATCTTAAAGTGTGTTCAACTCTTTATAAATTTATAGAATCAATCCCCTGAGCTATCATCCCTGCAGCTTTCACACAGCCACTTTCCGCCCACATTTCTAAGATTGTCCGAATATCCCTCGCAGCCTTCGCATATCCCTGCAATCGACTGGTCAGTCCTGGCCGCGGTTTCCACTCTCATTTTCAGCTTCTCTGACAGTATGTCCAGGAGTTCAGGAGAAACCAGAAGAACCTCTTTGTCAGAAACTATCCCAAGAAGTTTGCCATCCTTTACAACAGGCATTCTCTTGACGCCTGTCTTAAGCATCCTCTTCGTGACTGTCTGAACCTGCTCATCCGGCCTTGCTGTTACAAACCCCGTCTTCCTTTTGGGAACCTCATTTACATGTATTTTTTTTGGGTCTTTTCCTGCAGCCACCACGCTTACTATATCGTTCACAGTGAGTATGCCCACCGGGGTGTTCTTCTCCATCAGAATCACAGAACCAACCCTGTTGTTAGTCATTATCCTTGCAGCATCCGACACGCTAACTCCGGGGTCAACTGTTATCACATTCCTCTTCATGATCTTTTCTACCCTGACCATTTTATCCCTGCTAATAATAGTATTCAAGATTTAAAAAGAAAACAGAGGCCAAATCATGTGACAAAGATTCAGTCTCACGCAAAACACATTTTTATCACATATGTGATAAAAGCTTTAAAAAGTTTTTTCACATCTATAATAATATGCAGGCATACAGATTAAAAAGAATTCGCTCTATCAGCAGAACCCGTTCCCTAAGAAACAAAATCCTCGACCTGGTAGAAAAGAATTGGCCGGTCCATGTAAAGGAGATTGTCCGGGAACTTGGCTTAGAGATGAACAACAGCAACATAAAGAAGGTGGCCTATCACATAAAGGAGCTGGAAAAGGCAGAGAAAGTAAGAGTTAAGCGAATCGGCCAGGCCCTTGTGGCATGGCCGTTTGAAATGGAGAAACTTCGTGTAATATATGAACTGTTAAAGGTGTGAAAATGGGGATTTCAATTACCTTAAAAAAACTCTTGATAGGGAGAGCCTTCGAAACAGAAAGAGGGAGAATAAAACTGTTTGGCAAGATGGACTGGACACTAATACCTTCAAGAGCATTAGCGAAAAACCTTCAATCAATTGCCGAAAAAAACGGGGAGGAATTTTTGTACAAGCTTGGATATGAAGCGGGCCGTGATGCTGCAGATGAAATGATAAGGTTCATGGGTTTGGCAGCAAAGAGTGGCTGGACAGCACAAAATGCTATATTGGCTTTGCTCGAATTTATTGGTTTTGGAAGGACAAGATTTATAACATCCAAAATCAAGAAGAATGGCCAGCACCACTTTATGTTTCATGTATATGATAATCCTGTAATAGAGCAGGCAAAATACCTTTTTGGTGGCAAGTCAAAAGTCTGCAGTTGGTTTATGGGGGTTTATGCTGCACATGGTGAGATGGAAATGGGAATCAAGAATGCAAAAATAACAGAGAATAAGTGTGTGTGCAAGGGTGCTCCTTATTGTGAGTGGGAAACCAAATGGTGGGAAGATGAGAAATAGTTATAAAGGTGATGCTCTAGAAGCTGAAGAAAGCATTCCTATCAATTTATATAAAACCCTAAAAAGGGGTTTCCATACAGTAACGAGGAAGATCCTAGACATATCCAGTCCACTTGCTCGTGATGTTTTTTATCACGGCCCTGGCAGTTGGCAGGCACTTCGCACAATATATAGAGATAAACCAAGCCTCCTTGAATTACCCCTATATCCACTTACTTTGGGTCTTGGGGGAGCCAAAGATACAAGGAACAGATTAGATGAGTATACGCGTCTCATCAAGGAAGTACTGGGAAATGGAAAACTATCAGGTAACGGGGGGCCGTGTGAATATCTGGATCTTGCTTGTGGGTGTTCAGAGGGCCCCATAAGAGCGGCTGAGAAAATTGTGGAAGAAGCAAAAGACCCTGATATACATATAAAATGCTCTGATATTAAAGCAGATGCAATTGAATATTCACAAAGACAAGCAAACAAAAGAGGTGTCGCTCACCTGTTTGATTTTGGTCTATATAGCATAAACAAAGTTGACAAGAAAGAGCCCCCCGAGAAATATGATGGAGTTGGAACGCATGGGTATATTGATTATAAAACAGCCCAAGAAACAA
>CAZCSS010000025.1:0-2537 GCA_964501515.1 uncultured archaeon | reverse complement strand
TCTTCAACCGGTTTAACCGCTATCCCCTTGGAGGTTATGTCAATGGGATAGATGTCCTTGCCGTGTTTTGTCCTTCTCATTTTCCTTATTATCAGCGAACGGTCAAGGCCGCCTGCGGCATATTCAAGATAATTCAAAACAATCACAGAATCCACCACAAATTCCTCCACCCCGAACCTGCTCAGTGACTTGCTCCCTTCTGTAATCTCTGATGTTATGATTGCAACGCACTCGGACCTCTTTATGGTGTTTACTATATTTATCAGCATCTTCCTTATCTGCGCCGGATTCTCAATGTTCATTCCTATTACAGATGTGGAATCTATGACAAGCCGGCTGGCCTTCAGCCGCTTGATCTCATCGATTATGGTTGTTCCCAGATTGCTTATCTGCGCCGGGTCGTGATATATTATTTTGAACAGCCCCCTTTCCTCATACTTCCTAAAATTCCAGCCAAACTGCTCCACATCCTCCATTATATCCTCAGGGTCTTCCTCAAGCGTTATGTAAAGGCAGGTCTCGCCCTTCTGCAGGCCGTGCCACAGGAACTGCGCACAGAATATGGTTTTCCCTGTTCCTGTTTCCCCTGTAACCAGGTTAATGGAATTGGTGAGAAAGCCCCCGCCTATAAGCGGGTCAAGCCCTGTTATCCCACTCTCCACCCTTCTGACCATACTCTTCAATTTATTTATCGCTTTCAGGCCTTAAATCTTTATAATTGGCTCCACTATAATAAACAGGAAGATAGCAATGCCAGAAGACGTGCTGAAATTTCTTGATGAAAACAGAGAAGCAATTGAGTCAGCCATAAAAAAATACCTGCCCAAGAAATTCAGCAAAAGGTATCTTGAAAGAACATTCGGCAGACCTCACTATACATATGACAGCGGCGCTATAAACCAGGCCATTGCTGACCCGGTCTGGGAGCTTCTTTCCAGGGGAGGGAAGAGATGGAGGCCCGCACTCTTTCTTCTGGTTGCGGAGATGTTCGGGAAAGACCCGAAAAAATTCATTGGTTTCTCAGTAATACCAGAACTTGTCCACCAGGGAAGCCTTATAGTGGATGATGTTGAAGACAGCGGCGAGCTGAGGAGAGGCAAGCCCGCAATACACCGCATATTCGGTCAGGACATAGCCATAAACGCAGGGAACTTCCTTTATTTCCTTCCCACGAGAGTGTTTATTGAGAACAGGGACAAGCTTGATCAGCCCATGCTCATCAAACTTTATGAAATCTTCTGCCAGGAGATGATCAACATCCACATTGGCCAGGCCATGGACATATTATGGCACAAAGGGAAAGAGGAGAAGATCAGCGAGGAACAGTATCTGCAGATGTGTGCCTACAAGACCGGCACACTGGTGAGGATGTCTGCAAAGCTCGCTGCTGTTCTTTCAGGAGGCTCTGATGAACAGGCTGAAAACATTGGCAGAATGGCAGAGTCCATAGGAGTGGCGTTTCAGATACAGGATGACATCCTTGATGTGGTCTCTGCAGGCCTTGAAAGGAAAAAGTTCGGCAAATCCTTTGGCAATGATATAAAGGAGGGGAAGCGCACCCTTATGGTCATACATGCCTTGAGGAATGCAAAAGAAAGCGAGAGGAAACGCCTCCTTGAAATACTCAATATGCACACAAAGGACAGCTCTCTGGTAGAAGAGGCGATTGGAATTCTCAACAAGAACGGCTCTGTAGAGTATGCAAAGAAAAAGGCCAGAGAGATGGTGAGCAAGACATGGGAGGATATAGAAAGGACCCTCCCCGAATCAAATGCCAAGAAAAAACTAAGGTCGTTTGTGAACTTCCTGATAGAAAGGGAGTTTTAACACCATCTGGTTCAGCGCCTGCCAGTGATAACTTTATATTATTAATAAACACATTTCCACAAAAATAAAGGAGATTATATGAAGCCAGTCAAAACCTTGAAGCAGTATATCAGGGTAATGAGAATAGCCAGGAAGCCGGGGAAGGACGAATTCCTTACGTCCAGCAAAATCAGCGCGTTGGGCATAGTCCTGATAGGCTTTATTGGTTTTGTGATATTTATCTCCTACATTCTGTTTGAAACCTATGTGCTTGGAGGCTAGTCCAATGATATACACCATCAGGACCACTACCGGAAGGGAAGATATTGTAATAGACATGCTTTCAACAAAGGCCAGGGCAGAGGGCTATGATATCAAGGCAATCTTTCACCCGGCCGAGCTCAAGGGCTATGTTTTCGTAGAGGGCAGGCTCGGGGACATCCACAAATCTGTTTATGGTATAATGCACATCCGCGGGATAATGGAAAAGCCGGTGAAGATGTCAGAGATTGAACATTTCCTCGAGGTTAAAAAGGACAGGATAAAGCTGGACACAGGAGACATAGTTGAGATTATAGGAGGCCCGTTCAAGGGAGAAAAGGGCAGGGCTGACAGGATAGATACTGTAAAAGATGAGGTCACCATAGAGCTTCTGGAGGCCTCAATACCCATCCCTGTGACTATTTCAACAGAATTTGTAAAGGTTATAAAGAAGGCCCCTTCTGAAGGTT
>CAZCSS010000024.1:0-12011 GCA_964501515.1 uncultured archaeon | reverse complement strand
CCAGGCCATGTTTTATGGGATTTTCTTCAACATGACCTGGAACCAGACCAGGGGGTATTTTATCCCCGTGTACAAGGGATGGGAATACAGAAACAAGCCTGCGGAGAGTGTAATCAGGAAATGGTTTTCATCCCCTTTGTGAAACAGCCGACCTGAGCCTCGCCCTGTATTTGCGCGCCATATGCCTTATTACAGCAACTTCATGCGCTTCTTTCACCCCCTTTGCCTCAAGGGGTTTTGCAACAGGAATCTTCACAGTCAGGTGGCCGAGCACATTGCGGGCTTTTTTCAGGGGCGTCTCGACCATGATGTTTGCACCGAGTATCAGCGCGCCGCCGAAAAGCAGGGCAGGAGCGAACTCCTCACCGAGAATCAGAAAAGCCATGAGGATGGATGAAACAGGTTCCACAAGAATCATTATCAAAGGCGCATTTTGGGCCCTCACGGTCCTCATGGCCTCTGAGAAAAAGAGATATGAGAGAAATGTGGGAACAATCCCCACAAGCAGAATCAGGCCCGCGACGCGGGCAGTTGGAACAAGAACCACACCCTCTGCAAAGACCAGTGGAAGCATCATAAGCCCGCCAAGAAAAAGAGGCCAAAACGTCGCGGCCCAGTATGTGTGATGCCTGCTGGTTTCCATGTATCTCATTACCACTATCAGGACAGAGTAGCCCAGGCCTGCTGAAAGGGCGAACACGCACCCTGCCAGGCTGGCTGATTGCCATGCACCCGCACCGTGCATTATCATAATGCCTGCCGTGACAAGGAGCAGCGCAAACACGGTCCTGATGTTTATCCTCTCTTTCAGGAAAAACCTGGAGATGATCGCAGTGGAAACCGGATAAATAGAAACGAGCAATATTGCAGTGGAAACAGGGATAAGAGAAAGGGCCTTGACAAAGAAGCCTATTCCAAAGAAAACCCCAAAGAAGGCCGCAGCGAGGTAGATGAGCATGTCCTTCCTCACCACCCTTATCTTCCTCAGCGCGCCCCTCGCAAGAAGGAAAACCAGTATTATGAGAGATGCAATCATTACCCTGAAAAAAGCCAGGAGAAACGGAGATACAGCCCCACCTATCAGCTTTACCAGAACGCCAAGGCTGGCCAGGCATATGCCTGAAAGCACAATAAAGGTGACGCCTTTCATTATGTCATTTATGTGCCGGACTGGTATAAAAACCCAGGGCATGTCCAGGGCCAAATACTGCAGATATGTAACCTGGTCTGAAAGCTGATAGTGAATGGGCCTAGAGGGAAAAGGAACTCACCTTCGGTTCGTGTCATGGGTATTCTGTCATAAGCGTGCCTAATCATTCACCCAGATAACAGCATAGAAACAGCTATTCCTGCTCTTATCGGTTGTCTCCTCCTGTTGGTTGGATCTCTGAAACGGCATCTCCAGCATCTCAATAATAAAGCTTTTTATCTCCCAAAGGTGAATACCACCCTGGGGCGAGCCTAATTCTCGTCCCATCCTTATCACCCTCATTAAATTA
This sequence comes from uncultured archaeon, assembly GCA_964501515.1. Taxonomy (GTDB): domain Archaea; phylum Aenigmatarchaeota; class Aenigmatarchaeia; order QMZP01; family QMZP01; genus CAZCSS01. Next base: position 10,512 of record CAZCSS010000024.1, on the reverse strand, counting down.
TAGTTTCGGAGGGATTAATTAGACACGCTCCGTGCATGTATAGAGATTTAAATCATTGGTTAAAATATAATTCTGATATTTATGGGTCTGGGTCGTAAAGGGGAAAGTGAAATCGAGTGTCCTTTCTGCAAAAAAGCAAAGATAAGAATGTTTCATAAAGAGGGATACCTTCAGGCGAAAACATCAAGAATCTCTGCAGGAGCAAAAGTGACATATCACAGAGTACCGGACACATACGATGTTTTGGAGAATTGTCCCAATTGCGGAAAGAGCAAGAAAGAGATACAAAAAGCTTTGGAAGGTAATATCCCAATAAAAGAAATTTCCCATGAGGAACGCCTAAAAAGAATTAAGGAAGCCGGATTGCCGACTAAGATAGAAACAAAATACTAATTCTCGCAAACCCAGCGGAAGATGAAAATCTCATAAGCCCGCTTCCAACAATATAAATTATGATGTAGATGGTTGCCTGTTTCTGCTATAATGGCTCCTCTAAAAGTTTATAAAGCTGCTGATATTAATATTAATTAATATGTTCCCCAGTCTTGCTCTAGGGCTTGTCCCTAGGCGACACTGGGTTTATTCTTATCTTTTAGACAATCATAAATGAAATCATCCATGCAGATTGAAGAATCACATACTTTTTTAAGGAAGTTTGAACTGCTGACCCTAAAATAAGCATTTTCCACTTTTTTGCCAAGCTTCTGAACCCTTTTTATGGCAGGTACAAAATCTCCATCACCACTAACCAGAACAGCAGTATCATATATATTTTCATAGGCAAGTGAAACCATATCAGTAGACAGGTAAATATCATCTCCTTTTACAGTAAATTCCGGCTTCCCGCCGGGTTTTATTATTTTTCTCATGTTGCAAAGGATTACGCTGAGCCCGGGTATTTTTCTCAATTCAGAAAAAAATTTTTGCTGTTTCCAATATATCTTTTCATTGTATCCCCTATCCAAAGGTGCATTGTAGTAATAAACGCCAATCAGTAGTCTGCCATTCTTCAAGAGATCTATCAATTTTTTAAAATCAATCTCATTGTCATGGAAACCAATGGTATCCTTTATGCTATGATAAAAATTGCTTCCATCTATGAATATGATTATACGATTTTTCCCTTGAACCATTATATCACTTCTTGTAAATATCTTGAAATGGTAATATATGCATTTCCTTCAGTAAACCCAATATAAGCTGAAAATCTCATAAACCCGTTATCATTTCTACTTGAGACTTATTCTTCCCCGAGGGTTTTCAGGAGTTTTACGAAAAGCCATGCAGCCCCGGGGCCGAGCAACAGGCTCCAGAAAAGTCTGTCTTGGTCTTCCTGCTGGGCCCTTTTTCTTATCAGCTCCAGCCTCTGTGAAACCGCTGACTGCGAAATTCCTAGTTTTCTGGCTATTTCGGCCTGGCTGAACCCAAGAGCCCTTAACTTCATGATATTGCCTTCCGCTGTAGTGATTATCTCTTTCATAAGTTTTTACTTATACTATATAAGCTAAACTAATATTTATAGCAAACATTTATATATTTGCTGGTTTAAGCATAAACATGGAGAATCTAATCAAGGGTTGGCCCATACTGCTTGTGCTTCACTACGCTAGTAAAATACCGCTGCATATAAAACTGCAAAAAATGCTTTTTTTGATTTTTTCCGAGGCAAAGATCAAGATACCTTATAATTTCACAAAATATGAGCATGGTCCGTATGACCCTGAAATTAAACTGGATTTTCTCAGTCTTGGTAATGGGGATTATATAAATGTCAGGCATTATATAAAATCCGAGAAAACATACTGGATATTCAGCATAACAAAAAAAGGGGAAGAATATGTCGAAAAAACCCTGCTCAAGACTATCCCGGAAAGGGATTTAAAAAGGGTTGAGAGGCTTGTTTTAAAATATAACAAGATTGACTGGAAAGAACTGGTGAGCATTGTTTATGAAAAATACAATATCGGAAGAGCAGACTTGGATAAAAAGAAGGAAAACATAAAAAATGAGCTGCTCAGAATAAGGCCGCTATGGGAAGCAAACTACCGGAAAAACAAATGCGAACACATATTCACATCTCTCGCTTTGATTGATTATGCAGTTATAATGCTAAGCAAGAAAAGATTTGACAATCTTGATATAACCCAGTATAATGTTCTGATAAACTTTCTGGAAGAAGTAATCAATTATCTGAAAAAGGAAACGATAACACTTTCAGTTTGTTCAGAGATATGCGAAAAGCTGCCTGAAATAAAAGAATTATTCCTGTTTATTCAGTATCTGGGTGAAAAATTCAGAATTCTGCCCGCCACTTTTAGCGAAGATGCATATCTGGAGGATTTTGAGCTTAAAGAGGAACAGGAACCGCATGGTGATGACTTACGAGCAACATCGAAGATAGTTTAGTTATCTGTGATACAAATGCTGTTATTTTTCTATCGATGAAAACAGCTAAGATAAAAAGAGGCAGAAGAAAAAGGGACTTGTTTCTTCTGGAAAATATAGATTCCAGGATAACTATTGCTCATGACAAAATAAGCAATTACAGACAAAAAGGAGTTCAAACAAAAATGACAAAAACGATATTGAATGAGTTTGACAGGAATAAAATAAGAACAATAGTTGACGAAAAATGTTATTTCCTGAATTATGCCCAGAGAATGCACGTGATAAACCAAATTTTGAAAAAGAAAAAGGAAATTATTTCAAGATTTGAGCCCCATTTTGATATAGCCCCAGATGATACTAGAGAAATGCTGGGAAATGTTATAGCCTTTTACACGAACCCTGATATAAAACAAAAACTTGAAGAAATAAAGAAAAGGAAAAGAAGCAGACACACGCTCCCATCACCAAACGATAGAATCATACTTGCAGAATGCTGCTTCATTAAGAAGTTAAAAAAGAAAAAAATCATACTATTGACTGATGATGCTCATTTTACAGCGTTCTCCTCTGAGATTAAGAAAAAATTCAATATTGAAATTGATTCCATAACATGAATAAATTCTCGCAAACCCGACGCAAACTGAAAATCTCATAAGCCTGCTTCTGCTTACTCCAGCGGGGCATGTTGAGCTTCTCGGTCTTCCGCCCCCTTTTTCTTTTGGAGCGGGCCAGATATCGAATCTCTGCCTGCAGCTTCCCTTTGCTTCAGTGAGGACAGAGGACTCATGACTGCAGACGCATAACCGGACTTGAAGTGAATGGGCCCGGCAGGATTCGAACCCGCAATCCCCCGGTTTCTTCCGTGGCTTCTGCGTCCGAAGCCGGGTGCATTATCCAGTTATGCTACGGGCCCATGCGTAGTTAATTGACTTTTATTTTATCAGCCTTATTATCATCTCCCTGAGCGTCTTGGCATCCACCCGGCCCCGGGTTTCCTTCATGCACATGCCCACAAGGAAGTGCAGTGCTTTGTCCTGGCCTGCCCTGAAGTCCTCCACTGGTTTGGGGTTTTTGTCCAGCACTGCCCTGACCACGGCCTCAATCTCTTCCCTGCTCTCCAGCTTGCCGTACCCCTCCCTCCTTATTATGGTTCGGGGGTCTTTCCTCTCTTCCACCATCTTCCTCAGGACAAGTTCGGCATTCCTGTCAGTAAGTCTGCCCTTCTCAAACATTTCCAGGGTCTCAATAACCCATTCTGGCCTGACCCCGGACTGACCGAACCTCAGTCCGTTCCAGTTCAGCGTTTTCTTCAGATAGCCTGCTATCCAGCTTGCGGCTGTCTTCGGAGAAACCCTCCCGGATGCCTCTTCAAACATCTCAGAAAGCTCCCTTTCCGATACCAGCGACTCCGCCAGCTTCTCTGTTATCCCATACTCCCTTATCAGCCTCCTCCTCTTCTGGTCGGGGAGCTCAGGGAGGCCTGATTTTGTTTTTCTGACATCATAGGCATTTATCTCCATCACAGTAAGGTCAGGCTCGAATATGTAGCCGTAATCTTCTTCTGTCTCCTTTTTTCTCAGGTCCTGTGTTGCCTGGCGCTCAGGATTCCACATCCTGGTAACCTGCTTCACCCGGATTCCCCTCCTGGTCATATTCCTCTGCCTGATAAGCTCATAGTTCAATGCCTGCTCCACCTCTTTGGTTCCTGTTATGTTCTTGACTTCCACCCTCTCCCCACTCTTCGCACCCGATGACACGGATATGTTGGCGTCTGATTTCAGCACAGCCCTTGTGGAGGAATCATACACCCCGAGATATTCAAGTATTGTGGTGAGTTTCTGGAGGAATATCCTGGCCTCTGCCGGGCTCCTGAGGTCAGGTTCTGTGACTATCTCTATAAGGGGGATGCCCGAGCGGTTGTAGTCCACAAGAACGTGCTTTCCTCCCATGCCCCCCACATGAACCAGCCTTGCCGGGTCTTCTTCAATATGAAGCCTTCTGAGGCGGATTTTCTTTCTCCTTCCGCTGATGTCAATCTCAAGAAACCCCCTTTCTGCCACGGGTATTTCATACTGGCTTATCTGGAAGTTCCTTGGCATGTCCGGATAGAAGTATGTCTTCCTGGAGAAGAACGTCTCCCTGTTGAAAGTGAAATTCAGTGCAGCGGCCACCTTCAGGGCCATTTCAAAAACAGCCCGGTTGGCCCTGGGCTTTGAACCCGGGTGACCCAGGCAAATGTCGCATGTAAGCGTGTTCGGCTCAGGCTCCTCAGGCAATGTGACCGGGTTCCTGCACCCGCAGAATATCTTGCTTCTAGAATTAAGCTGTATGTGTGTTTCAAGGCCAATTTTTACTTCCATCTGAACACCTTTCCCGGAAAGCCGCTGACCCCTCATCGGGTTTTCTGGAAAATGACCCAGCCTGCATGATTATATGTCATCCTGATTTTAATATTATCTCCATCCCGTCATATGCAAGTGCGGCTTCGGGATGCTCTCTCCTGAATTCAGCCTCTTTTTTCATTGTTTCCCTGCCGATGTGGGTAAAGATTGTGTTTCTTATGCCCATGGCCCTGCACCAGTTGATCTGCGTGACGATCCTTGTGTGGCCAAAAATCCAGGGACCCCTTTTTCTGACGAGATTTGCCCTCACAGCCGAGCCGTCCCCGATATAGTAATCAACCCCCTTCAGGATTTCTTCCTTGTTCACGATATCAACCAGGTCAGGATTGTACACCAGTGTTTTCCCTTCAGGTGTCTTTATCCTGAAACCGACAGCAGGGCATCTTATGGAATGTATCACCCTGTAAGGCAACACACCAAAGGGCCCTGTCCTGAAGGGCCTGCCGGGTTCTATTATTGTGTAGTTTCCCGGCCTGAACTTTCCGTATTCCAGGCTCTCTTTGGTCAGGTAAACAGGAATATCTGTCCTGATGTCTTCCTTCAGCCAGATGTAATGGTCAGGATGGGCGTGGGTGATCAGAACAGCATGGGGTTTTATTTCATCAAGTGCCTGTTTATGCACAAGTCCGTGGTCAATCAGGAGTCTGAACCCTCCTGACGCCACCAGCAATGAAGAATTATAGCGGTGCCTTCTGGACGACTCCTCTATCTCCCCCTTGGTTCCGAGAAATTTTATCATAGTCATTCTAATCCCCGGATCTCCAGTTCATCACAATGTCTGATACAACCCCTGTCACCCTTTCCAGCCCGTCCAAATTGCAGTATTCAGGGACTCTGTGGGCCTGCCCCGTGGTTCCCGGGCCCAGCTGAAGTGTTTTGATCCCCCCACGATTGTAAAACACTGACATATCCCCTCTGGTGAGAGCAAACTTCTTCACGGGCTTCATCCCTGCCCTATAAACAGCACTTTCGCACACGCTTAAAAACTCCCGGTCCTGCACACAGCACCCTTCAATCATTTTTATTTCTTTCAGTTCAAAATCTCCGGCCGTTTTCCTCCCAATGGACTCAAGCCGCTTGCGAGTGTCAGCAGGTTTCTCATGCGGGAGGAGCCTGTAGTCTACGGTGAGCCTGCATCTTCCCGGGATCACATTGGAGCCTTCCATTGCATTTATTTGCGTCACGCTTGATGTGCTCCGCATTCTTCCGGCTCCTGGGATGTTCTCTTCAGGAAGACTTTCTTTGTTAAGAGCCCTGATGAATTCAGCCGCCTTTGTGATGGGATTGTCAGCGGTATGAGGCCTCCCTGCATGTCCCGGCCTGCCTTTTATGTCAAGCTCGAACTCCGCCCGCCCGTTGCAGCCGAACACAATCTCGGTTTCATTCCTGCCCTCCCCGAATGACGATTCGAGAACAAGCCCGTGCGTGGCCTTTATCCTCTTCAGGGACCTGTATGCGCCATTCCTTTCCAGCGGACCGCCCTCTTCATTAACAGAAAAGGAGAACACAATCCTGTCACCAAGAGACTTCTCATCAAGCCGCTTCAGGATTTCCAGCATGGCAGCTGCCCCGGCCTTGCAGTCGCTTGCCCCCCTCCCGTAGAGCCTGCCACCCTTCACAACAGGTCTGAATGCACCGGGCCACTCGCCTGCAGGAACCGTGTCCATATGGGCATTCAGGAGAAATCCCCTGCCCTTTCCGATTTCGGTCACAAGGTTCCCGTCCCTGTCTGACCACGCAGAGAATCCGTTCCCCTCAATATGAGACTTTATCCATGACGAAATCTCCAGGCAGTTCTGGTCGCTCCTGATGGAAACCAACCTCTCAAGGGTTTTCATCAGGGCCCTTTTGCTGATTTCAGGCATATAGATAGTTGCACAGAAGGAATAAATATTTCCATTGGATGATTCTGCATGGTTTTTAGCCATCCCCTTCAGACGCCTCTGTGAAAAACGATTTTGCTTCTTCCAAAGCGTGCTGCAGATATTCCTTAAAACCTTCATTGGCTTCCTTGCCCTGTTCTAACCAGTGCGATACCACTTCATCTGACAGCTGCATGCCGCTGCGCCCTTCCCAGGGCGTTCTTTCAGGGGACCGCGCATAAGATTGCAAGCCCCTGAGGAAGAGCCCCAGCTCAGCTGATTTAGGATAAGGGCCGTCCCATGAAAAGCGAAGATTCTCTATGCATTCTGGCTTGTGCTCACCCCCGCTTTCGCTTTTGAGTTTGTAGAACAACTCGTGCCATTCCGGTTCCTGGTAAAAGGGAACAGCAACTCCCTGCGTATGCAGTTCCGCAACCATCTGTTTTACAAAGTCGCCTATATTCATGACAATAAATTGAGAATAAAACTTAAATGCATTGCCTTGCCATTGAAACCGCGGACAGTAATCATGGCCGCAGCACAAGCGCGCCACGGACACGGCCTTTCTTCAGTTTGCGCAGAGCCCTGTTTGCATCCTCCCGCCTGAACTCCTGAATCTCGGGCTTTATGGGGATCCCTGCGGCTATCTTCAGGAATTCTGCTATGTCATTTCTTGTCACATTGGCCACTGATTTTATCTCCTTTTCCAGCCATATATCCCTTTGATAGTCAATCCCGAGGAGGGAACGCTTGTCCGAATCTGCCTTCTGGATGGCGTTTATCACCAGGCGGCCTCCAGGCCTGAGGTTCCTGAGCGCATACACCGGCGGTCCCCATGCAGGCGTGGTGTCTATTATTGCGTCCATCTTCTCCGGTGGTCTGGATTCTGTCGCGCCTGCCCAGTGCGCGCCCAGCTCTTCTGCGAACACCCTCTGCTCCCTGCTTCTGGCAAATACATACACCCTGAGGCCGGGGTATTTGTGCCTGGCGGCCTGAAGGATGAGATGGCCGCATGCGCCAAACCCCATGAGCCCAAGCGTGCTTTTTTCATCAACTCCTGACAAAAGAATGGAGCGGTAGCCCACCCCGCCGGCGCAAAGCAGCGGGGCAGCATCTGAGTCGGAAAACACGCCGGGTATTTTGAAAGCAAACCTCTCGCTGACCTTTGTGTATTCAGCATACCCTCCGTTCACATCCCGGCCTGTGGCATGGAAGTCCGGGCACAGATTCTCCCTCCCTGACCTGCAGAAGGAGCACTTTCCACAAGAAGAATGTATCCAGCCTACACCCACGCGATCCCCTGGCCTGAACCTCCTGACCGCAGGGCCCTTTTTCACCACCAGACCCACAATCTCATGGCCCGGAACAACCGGAAGTCTGGGCTTTTCCCTGCCCTCTATCTCATCCAGCTCGGTGTGGCACACCCCGCATGACAGGACTTTTATAAGGATCTCATCCCCTTCTGGCTTCGGTGCCGGGATGTCTTTCAGCTCAAGAGGATTGCCCGCCCTGCCAACAGATGCTGTTCTGGTCAGCAGCATGGCTTTCATATTTTCACCTCTTGCATTCCGGTTGATTTAATTTTGCGTCAGGATTAAATATTCTTAATGCTCCCCCCAGAATTCCAGTTTCACTGTCCTGTTCCCTGCCGCTTCCAGCCACACGTTAACCCCTGGCCCGAAACCTGCATTGATTGCAATGGTCTTTCCCATTGCATGCTTCCCGAAATGCTCATGCATATGGCCTCCTATTGAACCACCGGCTGGAACCATCGCTGGCTGCAGAAATACTTTCCATGGGCCCTGATGCGGCCTGTCATCCCGCACACGGGCATATCTTCCCGCCTTTCCTGTCTCCTGCCATTTCATTGATATTTGAAACAATCATATTATATGCAGAGCATTTGCCTTCTTGTCCCTGAATTCTATTTATAAATCCTTTTTGATAATTTAAAAACATGAATCTCAAGGCGTTTCTGAAAAATACGTTCGGAAAGGACATGTTCAGGCACCTGAAAGATGATGAACTGATGACCGAAAGAATAAAGACCGAGAAGAAGATAGAGCAGATTTCGAATGAAATAAAGGCCATACAGATGAAGATACAGAGGCTCATGATGGAATCCAAGGGCCAGCCCGATGCGCTCAAGATGCTTAACATACAGAAGATAAAAGCCCTCAGGCTGGAAAGCGACACCAAGCAGAGGCAGGCAAACGGGTTCCTGAAGGAGATGCAGCTCATTCTCCTCCTGGAGGCCATGAAGGAACACCAGAAGGATGAAGAGGAGAGCGAATTCATAGAGAGGGTTTTGAATTCTGATATTGAGGAACTCAGCCAGACGCTCTTTGACACTGATGTGCAGAACGCCATAAAGGAGGGCAAGATAGACCAGGTGAAGGAGAAACTCAAGGCCATTTTTGCAAAATCAGACATGCCTATGGACAATGAGAGCCAGGAGATACTTTCAGCGATAAAAGACCTTGAAAGGGTGGATGAAGAAACAGCTCTTAAGATGGCCGAGGAAAAGGCCAAAAGCATGCTCGAGGCCCCTGTGAAGAAGAAGGCTGTTGCGAAAGAAGAGGAAGAAGAGTACTGAAAGTGCTGTTTTTGAACAATTGTTGCAGTTAATTGTGGACTTTGCGACACTATTCACGCAGCATATTGGTTTGTTTTTCAATATACAGAAGCTTTATTTCATCTGAACCATTACAGAAAGACCAAATTTGAATCGATGGCAAGAACGAATTCCGTCGCAAAGCCTTAATTGTGTGAATGCTTTTAAGGGAGTGTGGGAAAGGAATAGCATGAAACTGGGCGCTTTGTTTTCAGGGGGAAAGGATTCTGTATTCGCGTTGCACAAAGCCATGCAGGCCGGAAATAAGATTGCCTGCCTGATCTCTGTTATCTCAAGGAACCCTGAAAGCTACATGTTCCACACCCCCAATATACATCTTACGAAACTGCAGGCCGAAGCAATGTCCCTTCCCATCATAACAGGGGAAACCAAGGGGGAGAAGGAGAAGGAGCTGAAGGACCTGGAGAAGGTTGTGTCAGAGGCGAAAGATGGTTTTGATATCCAGGGTGTTGTGACAGGAGCTGTGGAGTCTGTTTACCAGAGCAGGAGGATGCAGAAGATATGCAGCAAACTCGGCCTCGCGTGCATAAATCCTCTCTGGAAAAGGGAGCAGAAATCCCTTCTGGAGGAGATGGTCTCATCTGGGTTCAGGATTATTGTAACAGGCGTGTTTGCCGGGCCGCTTGGCAGGGAATGGCTGGGAAGGGAGATTGACAGCAATGTCATAGAGGAGCTGGTTTCCCTGAAGGAGAAGTGGAAGATAAGCCCTGCAGGAGAGGGCGGCGAGATTGAGACCACTGTTCTGGACGGGCCTGTTTTTGGAAAGAGAATCCGGATTCTGGAGGCAGAGAAAAGATGGGAGGGAGACTCAGGAGTGCTCATGATAAAAAGGGCTGTGCTTGAGGAGAAACAGGCCTCCGGGATTCACTGACATGGGAAAACACATTTAAAAGTTTCTTCCATTACACCAATTGATGGACAGATTATACGGGCCAGAACCTGACTATGTTAACAGAATTCAGGTGGACGGCTTGGTCGAGTATGACGTTCCCGTGTACGGGCCGCTCCAGCTGGGGGGATCCGAATGCTCAACCTATGCGAGATGGGCAGCCTACAGGGTGTTCGGCAAAAAATATCCGCCGGTGCGCGCGAGGGAGATGAAGGAGAATATGGTAGTGGTCGCGGAGGTAAGGGACAATGAACATTTCGCAGAACTCGTTGAAAGAGGGGTGATTAAACCGGGAATGGCCGTAATATCAGAGGGGTTTGATGATGAGAGCGGAAA
>CAZCSS010000023.1:0-12474 GCA_964501515.1 uncultured archaeon | reverse complement strand
TTCAGGTACCTGTCTGCCATTTTTTGTTCCCGAGTCTGATGTGGTGCCTGCAGAACATGAGAGTGAAATGCGGCCATGGGCCCCACCCGCCATTGTTTCTTCCTTCATATTTGGGGTATCTGCATATGCCACCGAGTTCCCTGTTCCAGAGGGCCTTCTCATTTCTCCTGACCATGCTCCTTATCCTCTCATCTGTGTCAGGGAAAACGCCGAACTCTGACAAGGCTATTTTGCATGAATCAGGATCAATATCAACCGAACTGGACTCCTTCACCCGTATAACCTTTGCAAAGTCCTTTGTTCTGCTGTTCCATAGATATTTCTCCATCCCCTGCCTCACTCTGTCAGAAAGCCTTCCCCATGACGGGACACGGAAATGTTCAGAGCATTCCCTCAGGGCTGCGCAGCACACCGCGTTCGCCCATAACTCAAGCCCCCTTTCCATTGGCGGGAATTCGTGAACCGAGTTCGGGGTATAGAAAAGATTGTGCGTTTCCTCCAGGTTGTTCTTCATATAACTCACCGCTTTCCTGACCCTCTCCTTGTATTTTGCCAGGAATTCCCTGTCCCCTGTTTTGCTGGCATATTTTGAGAGCGAATAAAGTATAAGGCCGTTGCTGTCAAGCTGGACAGGCTTGTACGAGGCGTCCCTGCCGTTTCTGTCATATCTCTGCGGGAACGCTCCTCCTTCCATCTCTGATGCAAGAATGAAATCAAGCCCCTTTCTTGCCCGCTTGTGCAGGCCTGCTGACAGAAACCCCAGAACGCAGAAGGAGTGGTCTCTGGGGTACACATAGGGGTATCTCTTCCCCGGCGCAGTGGCCAGACAGCCGCCATTAGGAAGCTGCAGGCTTTTAAGTACCTTTACAGAATTCTCGTAAAGCTCTTCCGCGTCCCTTTTATTTACTCCAGGAGGCGTGTTATCACCCTGTTCCATTCTTCAGGCCCTTTCCTGAGCAGAAAACCCCTGTCCACAGCCCTGAGCATGGGGTAGTCATTGGGGGAGTCTCCCAAGCCTATGGTTATTATTTTTCCCATCTCTTTTTTATAAAGACCGGAAAGGAATCTAACCGCCCTGCCTTTGTCATTCTTTCCTGTTATGTGAGAGTATCTCCCGCCCCTTGTGTAGCTGAACCCTGCTGATTCTATCATCCTCCTGACCTCGGACTCCTTCCCGCTCAGAATCCTGAACGGGATGTCATACTCCCTTTTCAGGGCAAGTCTGGCCTGCGCCGCGGGCAGCCCCGAGTCCCTGGAAAGTTCGCTGCTGCTCATCTCCAGAAAGCTTCTGATTTTCATCCTTTTCCTGACCTCTTCAAGTCCCTTTCCGAGCTCTTTCACGCTTCTGCCAAGTTCGATGCACAGAAATCCGTTTCTGATTCTGGTGTGTTCAACCCCAAAGGAAAAGTATTTTCTGGGAATGAATATCGCGGCCCCGTTCTCTGATATGAACGGGTCTTTAATCCCAAGCATTTTTCTGTAATAGAGGATTTCAGGCCTGTTCTTGCTGGTGCATATCACAAGAGGAGTTTTTGTCTTCTTCACCAGGTCCAGCGCCTTCCCGGCAGCAGAAAATGAATAGCTCTCGTCAAGAAGCGTGCCGTCGAGGTCAGTGAATATTACAAAGTGCATGTATATTAATTGTTCCTGTGCGATAAAAATCCCATTCAATCAGGAAGCGTGACTTTTGCGTCAAGGTCAATGCTGAATCCCGTCACGCTGTTTTCAGCGCATTCCACGATTTTCAGCATCTGCTCTATGGCCTCAACAGGAAAGAGACCCTCAGCGGTTTCTCCTGAGAGCATGACAGCATTGGTTCCTGCGGCCACTGCTGTGAACACATCGTTCACCTCTGCTCTGGTAGGAAGCTGCTGGCTCTTCATGGAATTGAGCATCTCCGTGGCTGTTATCACGAATCTCCCCGCTTTCCTGCATCTCTTTATTATGTCATACTGGTAGACAGGCACCATCTCAAGAGGGAGTTTCACACCCATGTCTCCCCTGGCCACCATTACAACGTCAGACACCCTTATTATGTCATCTATGTTTCTGACAGCTTCAGGAGTTTCCACCTTTGCAATGATTCCGGCTTCGCTTCCCTTGTCAATCAGGAAGTTTCTGACATCCAGAATCTCCTGGGCGTTTTTCACAAATGAAATCCCGATGAAATCCACCCCTTTCTTCACCCCGAATCTGATGTCTTTCCAGTCCTTTTCGCCCAGTGTGGGCAGGCCGAAATCCACCCCAGGGATGTGTATGGTTCTTCTGTTGCCCAGTTTGCAGTCATTCAGTACAACACATCTTGCTTCAGTGCCGTTCTTTTCCAGAACCTGCAGTTTTACAAACGCGTCATCTATGTAAATCATGGTGCCTGGATTCACAAGACTCATGAAATCGGGGTGGAGGACAGTTACCCGTTCACTCTCGCATTCTGTGTGGTCAGTGGTCAGGAAAATCTTCTGCCCCCTTTTGAGATAGAGAAAATCATCGCAGTGGCTTATTATGCCTGTCCTCACAGAAGGACCCTGCACATCAAGCTCGACTGGTATTTCCTTCCCTGTTTCAGAAGCCGCCTTCCTTACATTGTCTATTACTTCTGAATGCCACTTATGGTCCTTGTGCGAAAGATTTGTTCTGGCAATATCCATTCCGGCTTTAACAACATTCATTATAACATCAAATTCTTTTGTGGCCGGCCCCAGACTGACCACAAGTTTTGTTCTGCGCATGATTATATTTTGACAGCAAATATTTATTGGATGTGGTCCGGACGGAAGCCCGAAAGAATCCATGGCGTCAGGCGCCGGTCTGCCCCTCTGATTTCTTTTTCTTTTTGTTTTCCGACAGCTCCTGCACCCTTGATTTTATCTCCACCAGCTGCTTCTCGCACATCCTGGCTATCTCATTAAAGGCCTGCTCGCTGATTCTCCTTTTGAAGTATTCGGTCTCTGCGACTGACTTCAGGTTCTCCACACTCCTCCTCTTCATCTCCAGTTCATCGATCTCCCTTCCCTTCCCCAGCCTTTTCTGGATCTCCTCCATGGTGCTTCTGTAGAGAGCAGAAAGAGTGACGATCCACAAACCAAAAATTATAATATGGAACGAGAGGTTCAGGGACTCCGGATATGTGAGCATCTGCACGGGGTCGTCAAAGCCGGTCAGATATGAATAAGCAAGCTGCACAGGTATGTACCCCGCCAATGTCACAACCAGCGAAAGGGCAATCATGAGTCTCAGGGCTTTCATGATAGATTATTGGGCCTGATAATTAAAAAGCGCCGGGGAAGGGAATCTCCCGGAAGATGATCCGCTCATCAACCGATTCGAACCCTCGAGTGCTTTCGCACACAGGTTTAGCAAACTTGCGCACCTTCTTCCCTCCGGATGTTCTTACGGACGCCTCCTCCGCAAGAATGGTTCTGCGCCTTAAACCGCTCGGCCACCCCGGCATGTCAAACCTTTTTAAATCTAACATTGATTAGTTATACAGTTAAGGTTTTTAGGTTTTATAAAAATCGGAGGTGCTTCATGGCAATAAGGATAGCAAGTGTGTCACAGACCTGGAACAAGGATGTGTTCACTGACAAGGGCTTTTATTGCGGAAAGGTTGAGGATGTTGAGTGCGATCTTAAGAGATTCAAGCTCAGGTCTCTTGTGATCAGCGCTGTAAAGGGCTCATATCTGTCAAAGATGCTTGGAAACAAGAAAGGTCTTATCATACCATTCCCCATGGTGGAGGCAATCGGAGATATTGTGATAATAAAGCACATATCAGGCCCAATGACAGAGGAAGCAAATGAGACCCCGCCACAGGCCGCCTAAGTCTGTTTCAGTTTCACGCCTTTCGTGAGTATTTCCGGTCTACCCTTCCTTACCAGTATCATGTCCTCTATCCTCATCCCGCCGAAACCTCTCAGATACACAGCCGGTTCCACTGTTATGACCATTCCTCTTTTAAGAACATCCCCCCTGCCCGGCCTCTCATGAACGCTGAGGCCCACGCCGTGTCCAAATGAGTGGATTATTCTGTAGCCCTTCTTTTTCTTGCATGACTCGTAAACCTTCTGGAGTTCTGAAAACAGGCTCCCGTCCCGGGCATTCTCTATTATCTCTTCCTGAATCATCTTAACATCTTCGTAAACCCCTTTCTGCCTTTTGCTTGCGCGCGAATAAACGCTTCTCGTGATATCAGAGCAGTATCCGTTCACCCTTGCTCCCAGATCAATTATTGCCGGCCTTCCCAGAGGCCTGTTCTTTGGTGTGTAGTGTACGTATGCTGAATTCTTCCCAGATGCCACTATTGTTGGAAATGACGGATGTGCGCCCATGCTGAGCATGAGATTCTCTATCTCCCTTGCCAAGCCGAACTCTGTCTTTCCCATTATGGATATTCTTTCAAGAACCTTTCCCACAACATTCACTGCCCTTTTTATCTGTCCCACCTCATAACCATCCTTTATCATCCTCGGCTCCTTTATCATCCTCGCTGCAGGCTTCCATTTTGTTTTGACCCTTTTCAGCTTCAGATAAGAACCCGCGCTCAGGGTGTTCTCGTCAAAGCCCATGGAATCGAATCCGGACAGGTAATCAAACAGGGGCTTCGGGTTTGTGGCGAAGACAACTTTTGCTGTTCTCAGGTTTTCAGCCTCGTTCATGAGCGGGGAGAGGAAGAGCCTGGGCTTCCCCGACCTGCTGGCCACGAGAAACCCGGCGTCGTCCCTGAGGTTAAAGCCTGTATAATAATATATGTCATTCAACCCGGACATAAGGAATGCATCAAGACCCTCTCTTCTCAGGATCGCCCTCATCTTCCTTGTTCTTGCCCTGAAATCAGGTCTTTGCATGTATAAATACTGTTCTGGCTGTATAAAAGTATGGATATCCGCAGGCTTGGCGAGGTCATGAGAAGCCCTGGAAAAACAGTCAGAGAAATCAGGGAGGGGAAGGTATTTGTATACCCCACCGACACTGTCTACGGCCTGGGCTGCAATGCCCTGAATGAGGAATCTGTAAAAAGGATAAGAAAGGCCAAGAGAAGCAGAAAACCCTTTTCTGTCATATCCCCTTCAGCAGAATGGATAGAAAGGAATCTTTTGGTCCGGTTCCCGGAGTACATGAAAAAGCTCCCCGGGCCGTACACGCTGATTTTCAGGAAAAGGAGAAAAGCGTTTCTAAGGGAAGCCTCCCCCAGAGAATCGCTCGGGGTCAGGATTCCTGACCATGCATTTGCCTACATTGTCCGGGTGGCAGGGGTTCCCTTTGTCACAACCTCAGCCAATCTTTCCGGAGAGGATGCAATCGCATCTCCGGACGAGCTGCCTGCTGATATCATTGAAAAAACAGATATACTGATTGACGCGGGCAGGCTTGATGGACTTCCTTCAGCGGTTATTGACCTGACAGGGGATGAGCCCCGTGTCCTAAGGAGCAGGGCATGAAAAGCATTAAAGACCTGATAGGTGAGCAGGAGGCAGTTTCGCAAAGGGTTCTGCTGAAGGACAGTTTCAGGAACATCGAAAGCGTGGGTGGCGCAGACTGCTCTTTTTCCGGCGGAAGGGTTTTTGCCTCAGTGGTTGCATGCGCATTTCCTTCAATGGAATTGCTCGAAATCTCGGTTCACTGCGAAGATGAGGCATTTCCCTATATTCCAGGGTTTCTCTCATACAGGGAGATGCGGCCTGTGTCAGAGGCACTGAAGGGATTGAAGGCAGGAATTGACATACTTCTGGTTGACGGGCAGGGAATCTGCCACCCAAGGGGAATCGGCCTGGCCAGCCATCTTGGTGTTATTGCAGGAATCCCCACCATAGGCGTGGCAAAGTCAAGGCTTTGCGGGGATGTAAGAGGCAACAGAATCTTCCTGAACGGAGTCCAGGCAGGCTGGCTTGTTCATCCGGAGAAGGGAAAGCCTCTTTACGTGAGCCCCGGTCACATGGTCTCTCTTGGGTCATCACTCAGGATTGTCAGGGCCTGCCTGAGGGGTCACAGGCTCCCCGAGCCCCTGCGGCTGGCCCATATGCATGCTGCACTGAAAAAAACAAAAATCAATCAACCCTTCCGTAACGGTCTTCATATCTGATTATGTCGTCCTCGTCAAATTCACCGAATGATATCTCGAGCATTCTTGCCCTTTCCCTTGCCGTTGACAGCCTGTGCTTTGACCCGCGGGGTATTGTTGTCCCCTCGCCCTTTTCCGGAAGAATGATTCTGCCGTTGACTTCCACCTTCAGGCCGTCGTCAAGCGCAATCCAAAGCTCATCCCTGTTTCTGTGGGACTGCAGGCTGAGTGACTGGTTCTTGTTTACAGTGAGCACCTTGACCGTGCACTTCTTGTTCATGGCATATGTTGCAAAGCTGCCCCATGGTTTTTTTGTTCTCTTTCCGGCTTCCCTTTCCCCGGGCAGGTGCCTTCCCATAAGAAGGGACGCTGCCCCGAGAATTGCGCTTTTTCCAGCGTCTTCTGAAAAATAGATTTTTGCATTATTGAACGGCGCTCTTTCAAGCTCTTTTCTGAGGGATTTCAGGAAAAACCTTCTGGATTTGGAGATGCCGCCGCCAATCACTATGGCATCGGGATCAAGCAAACATATGATATTGACCATGAATATCCCCAGATACCTTCCGAACTTCTCGAATACCCTTGCGGCATTCTTGTTGCCTTTCATGGCAAGCCTGTAAACCCCAAGCGGCTCGCTGACGCCGAGCCCGGCTGCCAGCCTCATGATCCCCCTCCTTGAGACATACTCCTCAACCGCTCCGGGATTGTTTGTCTTTCCCCTGGCCCCGTCAAGGTTTATTGTTGAGAACCAGAACTCCCCGGCATTTCCTGCCCCGTGAAAAATCTCCTTGTCAATGACTATTCCCCCTCCCAGCCCTGTTCCCAGTGTAAGGCCCACAACATTCCTGTGCTTCCTGGCCCTGCCGAACACAGCCTCCCCGAGAGCAAAGCAGTTGCCGTCATTCTCAATGCAAACAGGAATCCCGAATTCTTTCTCAAGGGATTCCCTGAGCCTGAAGTTCCTGAGCGGGATGTTTGGCGGGTTGAGTATCACGCCCTTCCTGCAGTCAAGAGGCCCGGGGCAGCCAACGCCGATTCCTGTCACATCTCCGGAGAAGACCCTGCCTATGGAATGCTTTATGTTCTCCAGAAAGGCGTTCTCTCCCTTTTCTGACCCTGATATGACAGCAGTCTCCTTTATGATACTCCCATTCGGGGAAACGAGTGCGGCCCTGATGCCGGTTCCTCCTATGTCAACACCAATTGCAGCGCCCATAAAAACAACCTGTAAACTAATCAGAAAGCCTATTTTTAAAGGAATGTTCTTTTTAAGTTCTGTTGCGGCCGCCAGTGTTATTGCAGCGACAGGGGATAAATATAAAAACATGCAAATTAGAGGTTTCATAGATGAAGACAAAGGATTTCCCCTACAAGCCTGTTGGCAGGGTGGCCAGAAAGGCCAGCGGTATGAGGATGACTGATTCTGCTGTGAAGGCCCTCAGGAACGCTGTTCTGGAGAGGGCAGAAAACATCGCGGCCGATGCGGTGTCCGTAGCAAGGCATGCCGGCAGGAAGACTGTCATGGAGGGGGATATTATTTTTGTCGCAAAAAGGGAAACCCCTTAACCAGTTCTTCAGGGCAGGTGGTATCTATTCTTTATCTGAGAAAGATATTTGAGTATGAATATGACGTGAAAGAAGCTGACGTGGCTCTCTTAGGCGTGCCTTTTGACTCCACAGAAACAGGCCTTCCTGTCAGGTTCGGCCTCATGTTCATAAGGGAGGCCATAAGAAACCTTACAGGGTGGAACCCGAGGGCAGGAAAAAACATATTCAAATCCCTCAGGTTTGCTGACATCGGGGATGTGGAGGCGGTTCCGGGAAGCTGGCCTTTGACAAAGGAGAGGGTGTCAGACACCCTGAGATGGCTCATGGAGGAGAATCCGAAGATACTCCCTGCCGTGCTGGGAGGAGAGCATCTCGTCACCCTCGGGGTTCTGGAGTCGCTTCAGGGTATCCTTGACAGGAAAATCACTGTTGTTCATTTTGATGCCCACAGGGACCTCATGCCCGACTGGATGGGAAACCCTGAGTCGCACATAACATGGGCCTGTCATGCCCTGAAAAAGGGGTTTGAACTGGTTCAGATAGGATGCAGGTCCTACAACAAAGAAGAAGAGAATATGCTCCCACTGGTGAAAGGGCCGGATGAGCTCGGAAAAATAAGGGGGCCTGTCTATCTGACCGTTGACCTGGACGTGTTTGACCCCTCGTATGCCCCTGAAGTGGGAACGCCTGAACCGCAGGGACTCTCTCCGGGGGATTTCGCAGGTTTCCTGGATAGAATCGACCTCAGAGAACTGGCCGGGTTTGATGTCGTGGAATGCGCCAGCCAAAGGGTAGGGACACAGACCGCCCTGCTCGGGGCATGGGTGTTCAGGGAGGTGATCGAGAGATGGAAAAGGTGAAGGATATGCGATGGCAGGAGGGCATAACCGCTTCTGAACTGGTGGAAATGCTCAGAAGGGCGGGCTTCCAGGGGACAGGACTGGCCAGGGCCGCTGACGTCATTGCTGACATGAAAAGAAACAATGCAAAGATATATCTCAGCTTCACTTCCAACATGGTCACATCCGGTCTCAGGGGTTTGTTTGCCCAGATGATAAGACTCGGCCTTGCAGATGTTGTGGTTACCACTACAGGAGGGATTGAGGAAGACATCATGAAGGCCATGGGGGAGGATTTTCTGATAGGGCAATATCATCCGGATGACCTGTCACTCCATGAGAAAGGCACGAACAGGATAGGGAACCTTCTTATAAGAAACGAGAGCTATATCAGATTCGAGGACGCTGTGCTCCCCATGATAATGAAGGTATATGAGAAGAAAAAACGCATTGCCACGAATGAGCTGCTTCGAGAGATCGGACTCATGCTTGATGATGAGGACTCCATTCTCTACCAGTCTGCAAGGAAAGGGGTTCCTGTGTTCTGCCCTGCAATAGCAGACGGTTCCCTGGGGTTCCAGCTCCACATATTCCAGCAGGACCACCCGGATTTTGTAGTGGATACGATAAAGGACTATTCTGAAATGATATCGAGCAGCACCTTCGATGACAGAAAGGGCGTGATAGCCCTTGGAGGAGGGGTATCAAAGCACTTTGCGATATTCGGCCTTCTCCTTAACGGCGGGTGCGACTATGCAGTTTACATGACAACCTCGCATTCATATTCAGGCAGCGTGGGAGGGGCAACCACGAGCGAGGGAAAGACCTGGGGCAAGGTAAAGGTGGACGCAGACGAGGTGACAGTAATCGGGGATGTGAGCATAACGTTCCCCCTTGTTATGGCAAGAGCAATGGACATTATGAAAAAAGAGGGGCTGTTAGGGGATGGATAAGGCCAGGTTTGTTCTGAGCAAATCCGTGGTCCTGGAAAGATACAGCTTTCTGAAGAAGATATGCCCCTGCATATCATACAGCCTCAAGACCAATCCGGAGGTGGGCAGAATCCTTGAGAGCGAGACTGACTGCCTGTTCGGAGTGCATACCATAGAGGGGCTCAGGAACATAGGGGATATGACGAGAGTGCACTTTCTTGCTGAAGCCAGCGGGAAGGAAGCGCTTTCAGAACTTGTCAGGAATGGCGTGGAGAATTTTATAGTGGATAATGAAACCGACCTTGAAAGCCTTCTCGAAGCAGTGAAGGAGCAGGACGCGAAAGTGAATCTGTTTCTCAGACTAAGATTCCAGGAGACCACTGTCTACAAGGGAAGGTTCTTCCTTTACGGCATGACAGCAGAAACCATCAACAGACTCGCCCCGAAGCTCAGAAAAAACCCCGGCATCAACAGACTCGGCATTCATTTTCACAGGAAGACGCAGAACACGGGAAACTGGTCGCTCAGGAGCATGCTTCAGGAGATGGTTTCTGAAAGCACGCTGAACGCAGTGGACATTGTCAACATAGGCGGCGGCCTGCCTGTGGATTATAGGAACACCAATGCAGGCAATCTTGACTACATACTGAGCAAAGTAAATGAAGTTAAAGAATGGCTGGATTCCATGGGAATAGGGATGATGATGGAGCCCGGCAGATTCATAGCAGCGCCTGCAGTGAAGCTCGAGACCCGCATAAAAATGATTCAGGGAAGGCACATAACCATCAACTGTTCTGTTTACAACTCCTCCATGGACACGATTATAGTTCCTATAAAGCTCCTTGTGGAGGGCGAAGGCGAGGGAAAATCCTACATAATCAAGGGCTGCACCCCTGATTCAATGGACATATTCAGGTACGATGTAAGGCTGAGTAACCCCAGGGTCGGGGACAGGGTCGTGTTCCTGAACGCCGGGGCATATAACTTCTCGAGCGATTTCTGCAACCTGGAGAAGCTGGAAACCGTTGTTGCAGACTGAGTCTTGAAAACAATATAAAGAATGGTTTCCAAATATAATCGATTCTGATGGCGGTGAAGACTGCTTCTCTGAAGGACTGCAAGCCCGGCACTTATATAATAATAGACGGAGAGCCCTGCAAGGTGCTCAGTATGACCAAATCCAAGCCCGGGAAGCACGGTGCGGCCAAGGTCAGGCTGGATGCCATGGGAATATTTGACAGCAAAAAGCGCTCCCTCATGAAGCCCGCTGATTCGGCCGTGGACGTGCCTATAATAGAGAAGAAAAAGGCCCAGGTCATAAATGTGAGCGGCGAGATTGCGCAGCTCATGGACATGGAGACATATGAAACCTTTGAGGCGCTGGTTCCGGACGAGTTCAAGGGCAAGCTCGAGCCCGGAAAGGAAGTGGTATACTGGAAGCTGGAGAACAGGGTTCTTATAAAGCAGCTCTCGTGACATTACGTTTAAAAACCGAAAACCAAGTTTTTTATATGAAGTGTATTGATATAAAATCCCTTAAAAGGTTTTCAGGGCAGTTCATAGGAACGGGCGAACACTGGGGCCAGCTGGGGTTTGATGATCAGGGCTGCTTTCTCTCCGTGGGCGGGATGATACTGTGCAGGATAAAGAAGGGAGACCTGCTGAGGCTTGGTGATGAAGAGAGCATCTACAGATTCACCGGTTAGCAAGCCCCCACAGCTCGCAGGTGTTGCATACCTTCCTGGAGGAAGGCTCCCCGCAGTTTGCGCAGTACCAAACCTTTTTCTCCTCTCTGCTTACAAGCTCCCTGATATATGGGAGCATCCTGTCGAATGCTTCCAGTATTGTGAATTTTATCCCGGAGTGTTTGCTCTCCATTGCCTGAAGGAACTCCCTGATCTCATTCCTCATGCCTGACCTGTAGGGGCATTCTGTGTTGTGAAAGTCAAGCCCCTTGAGAAGGGCATAAAGGCTTGTTTCTTTCTCCGGAATCACCCTGAGCGGCTTTATCCTGGCCACGAACTTTTTGTCATAAACCACGGGCTTCGGGCCCATCCTTGAGGCCCTTTCCAGATCCCCTCTCATGTAATTCATTAGTATGGATTGCACCTCGTCGTCAAGATTATGCCCAAGGCACAGTTTGTTGCATTTGAGTTCCCTGGCCTTTTTGTTCAGGAGATATCTCCTTGCCACGCCGCAGAACGTGCACGGGTTGTCAAAATCCTTTTGCTTCCCTGATTTTATGTCCTTCACTATGCTGTCTGTGGTCTTTCCCAGCTCCTTTCTGAACATGACTGTATGATGCTCTAGATTGTGTTCCCTGCAGAAGGCCTTCACAACTCTTATGGATCTGTCCCTGTACCCTTTTATCCCTTCGTCCACAGAAATCACGACCAGTTTCATGTCCTTTCTCGGTGATACAATTGAATTCATTATGTTCAGAACAGTCATGGAGTCCTTTCCTCCGGAAGCGGCCACAGCTATTCTGTCGCAGCTTTCGATAAGATTGTTGATTCTTATGTTCTTCTTGACTTTTTTCTCCACAGATGAAAGAAAATGGTCTTTGCATAGATAGACCCCTTCATACCTTCTGAAATACACGGCCTTCCTGCCGCACCTGCATTTCTTTATTTCCTGCTCCCTGGCCATAATAGAGAATAAGACCTCTTTTTTAAATCTGTTGGCAGAATGTATAAAATCAGTGGAAATGATGGACGCCCGAAGGCGTCATTTCAGCAGTGCCGGGGTGGCGGAACGGCTAGCACAGGCTGGCAGGGCGCACATATTTATCTGGCTGGCTCTTGTGCCCGGAAAACGCGCTCGCCTCGAGACCTGCTTTTGCAGAAGCAGGCAAAACCATGCGCATACAGGGGAAAGCGAGTGGGCTTCGGCCCGTGCAGGTTCAAAAACCGGGCCTGCAAGGGGAAAGAAGACCTGCTGGTCTTCAAGCACTCCTGTGCTCCTTGCAGCAGGCCAGTCCTCATCCGAAAACCAGCAGCACAGCTAACCGTTCAAGCGGTTAGCAATGAGCTTCGGTTCAGAATCCTGTCCCCGGCGCTTTTTTCCATCCGGCTATTGTTCAGGGACATCTCTCCGC
>CAZCSS010000022.1:0-12561 GCA_964501515.1 uncultured archaeon | reverse complement strand
GACAGCGGGTATGGCATTAGCTTCCTGCCATGGACATTGCCTTTAGAACAAGCTCCTCCTCAAAGCCCGCATTCACAAGGTCTTTCACTATCCTGTCCCTGCTCTGGTTTCTTGCCAGCCTTTCCTGAACCTCCTCCCTGAGGAGTTCCAGATCTTCCACGCCTGATGAGGCGGACTCATGAATATAACCTGACCGGTAGGGAAGAGCTCCCGGAGGCGGCGCAAGCGGCTGCGCAACCTGCCCGGGCGGCTGCATGGTTTTTGGAGGCAGGGGCGGGAGCGGGAGCACTGGCTTTTCGTCCCTTTCTGGTTCAGGTCCTGAAACAGCAGCATCTGCACGCGGCAGGGCCGGCCTGCCCTTTTCCTTCAGTTGCTCCCTGATCTCATTTATGCTTTTTTCAAGGGAAAGAATCCTGTCCATCTGGCTTCTTATATCGGAAAGCTCGCCTGAGAACCTTTTTGTGAAAAACTCCATGCTTCCTGCCAGCTGCTTGACTGTGGCGTCACCGCTCTGCTCCTGCGTTATGCCGGATGCCAGCTTTGAGGACAGCACATCAAGGGCCTCCAGAACATGGGAAAGACGTTCATTGCTTCTCTTTGCGGTCTCGTCAATCCTCTTCTCAAGGGCATTGACCCTGCTGTATATGACATTGCCTCCGGGGGCAGCGGCCTCGCCGGGCTTGGGGAGATGCATTATCCTGTTCCTGATTTCTTCTATTGTAGGCTGCCCGGATGTGGAAACAGGCCTGGCAGCTGCCTGCACCCGGCTTTCATCAGGGGGTTTGGCCGGCATGCTTTTGATCGCAGTGGCGAGCTGCTCGTAATCCTCTCTTGTGGGGAGGGAAAGCATTCTTTCCTTCAGGCTTTCCAGCTCCTTTCTCATGTCATCAAGGGATTTCCTCAGAATCTGGTGGGAAGCAGACTCCTTCTCTGAAAGCGCAGACTTTATTGCCTTGACTTCATGCGAGAGAAGCTCTATCCTTTCCCTGACCGATCCCTGATATCTTTCAGGCAGTTTCCTGTTCACAGAAACCTTGAAATCCCTGAATTCCTTTGCAAATCCCTCGAGAATCTTTATCCTTGCTTCCATGTCCTTCCTTATGGTTGCCATGTCATTCTCCAGCTTCAGCACGCTTTTCTCAAGGCCAGTGCCCGGTTTGCCCGGCTTCGAAGCGGGGGCTGGCCCTGACGGCGCGGATGGCGGGGATTTTGCTGGGGCAGAGCCTGGTGCGGCAGCCGGCTTGTCCCGGCCCGTTTCCGTGCCCCTTTTGAGGCTTTTTGAACCTGCTCTGGGTTTTTCCTTGTTATCGCGCAGTTCAATGAATTCAGATGCGCCCGGCTTTATCGGGCTTTCACGAAACGCTGCTTTCACTGCGGCTTCGGCCTGCTCAAGAATCCGGTCTTTCCTCTGCTTTTCCTTTGACTGTTTCTCGCTGGCAGAATCCATAATATCATTTTCATTTGCTGGTTAAAATATTGACGTGCCGGGGGACGGCCGGGTGGGAAATAGCGCGCTGAACCGAACAAACTTATAAATGCTTGCTGTGATAAATAAAACTAGTTTTCGAGGGGTAGCGATGGCGAGAGATTTGACTTCAAGCATAAAGAGGCTCATGAGGAAGCCTGAGCGCATAAGAAACATAGGAATAGTTGCGCATATAGATCATGGCAAGACCACGCTGACGGACAATCTTGTGGCAGGCGCAGGGATGATGTCAGAAGAGCATGCCGGGAAGCAGCTTTTCACTGATTTTGACAAACAGGAACAGGAGAGGGGCATTACCATATGGAGCGCCAATGTGTCCATGGTCCATGAGTACAAGGGGGAGGAGTATCTTATCAATCTCATTGACACGCCCGGACACGTTGACTTCGGAGGTGATGTTACCAGGGCCATGAGGGCGGTTGACGGAGCAGTTGTGGTGACCGACGCTGTTGAAGGATGCATGCCCCAGACCGAGACTGTGGTGAGGCAGGCACTGAAAGAGAGGGTTAAGCCCATACTCTTCATAAACAAGACTGACCGGCTGATAAAGGAGCTCAGGCTCACTCCGCAGGAGATGCAGGAAAGATTCATAAAGATTATAAATGACGTGAACGAGCTGATAAGGAAGTTCTCTGAAGAACAATACAGGAACAAGTGGATGGTGAATGTGAATGAGGGGTCGGTTGCGTTCGGTTCTGCTGTGAAGAACTGGGCCATATCGGTTCCGATAATGCAGAAGAAGGGCATAACATTCAAGGACATAATTGACATGACAAACGCTGACCATGAGAAAGAGCTTGCCGCAAAGGCACCGCTTCACGAAGTTGTTCTTGACATGGTCATACAGCACCTTCCTGACCCTCTCCAGGCGCAGAAATACAGGATTCCCAGGATATGGCCCGGGGAGGAGGAATCAGAGGAGGGGAAAAGCATGAAGGAATGCAACCCAGACGGGCCCCTGGCGGGTGTTGTGACAAAGGTCTATCCGGATCCCCATGCCGGATACATAGCCACTGTCAGGATTTTCTCAGGCAAGATTTCCAAAGGCCAGAATGTATACATTCTTAGCAAGCAGGGGTCAGAAAGAATACAGCAGGTTTCTGTCTACAAGGGCCCGCAGAGAATCGCCATGGACGAGGTTGATGCAGGCAACATTGTCGGTATTGTGGGCCTGAAGGATGCTGGTTCAGGGGATACTATATGCGATCCCGACAAGATAATAGAGGGCTTTGAGGCCATAACCCATGTGTTTGAGCCTGTGGTCACGAAGGCCGTTGAGCCAAAGAACCCGAAAGACCTGGCCAAGCTCATAGAGTTCCTGAAGAAGGTGAGCAGGGAGGATCCCACACTGAGAATCAAGATTAATGAAGACACAGGCGAGTATCTCGTGTCAGGCCTTGGTGAACTCCACATAAATGCCAAGGTGGAGAACAAACTGAAAGAGGAAGGGATAGACGTTTCCATATCGCCTCCCATAGTAATATACAGGGAGGGTATCAGGGAAAGAACGCCCGAGGCAGTGGAGGAAAAGAGCCCGAACAAGCATAACAGATTCTATCTGGTCACAGAACCGCTGAAGAAGGAGGTTTATGATGCACTGGTCTCCGGGGAGATAAGAAATCAGGAGGTGAAGAAAAAGGATCAGGCGCTTGTGGAGAAGCTGGTCGGCCTGGGCATGGAAAGGGATGAGGCCAGGAAGATAAAGGAGATTTACAACAGGAACATTCTTATTGATGCCACATACGGCGTTCACGCCATACTGGAGATAATGGAGATGGTGAAACAGGCTTTCAGGGAGGCCATGGACGAGGGCCCGCTTGCCAGAGAGCCCTGTGCAGGGGTAAAGGTTCTTCTCACGGACGCCAAGCTGCATGAAGACGCCATACACAGGGGACCTGCCCAGGTCATACCTGCTGTCAGGAGGGGGATCAGAACCGCTATGATAGGAGGGAAGGCCTTCATATTTGAGCCCAAGCAGATAATCAGGATAGATGTCCCAACAGACCAGCTTTCAGGCGCCACAAAAGAGGTTTCCAACAGAAGGGGCCAGATCCTGGACATGACAGAGGAGCAGGCCGGGACCACAATCATAAAGGCCAAGCTCCCTGTGGCCGAGATGTTTGGTTTCAACTCCGAACTCAAGTCAGCCACAGGCGGTCAGGGATTCTACTGGCTGATAGATATAGTGTATGAGCCGCTTCCCAAGGAACTCGAGAGCAAGGTCGTAAACCAGATAAAACAGAGAAAGGGCATTGCAGGCGAGGAGGACGAAGCAGAGAAGTAGGAAAACCGGATTCCTGTTCTCTTCGTTCCGCCAGAGCAAATCTTCACATAAGTGCTTGATTGGGAATTTAGATTTTTAGTTCTATACAGGCTCTAATCTTTTGCTTTCAAAAACGCAAACTCAAAACATCTTGTCCTGTGCTGCCGGGTTTTCCGGGCGCACAAGGTTTATATAAAACCCTGACAATTCTCATCTGAATGACTCAAAAGCGGCCTCTCATTGTGGGAATAGATCCTGGAACCACAACGGGTGTTGCTGTTTTTGACCTGGAGGGAAGGCTTGTCCTGATAACCAGCAGGAAGAACCTATCAAGGCCGAAGGTGATTGAAATCATTTCTGAACACGGGGATCCTGTAGTGATAGCCAGCGACAAGAACCCTGTTCCCAGATTCTTTGAGAAGTTTGCAGCCAGTTTTGATGCCCGGCTGGTCTATCCCAGAGAAACGCTCTCCAGAAGGGAGAAGTTTATCATGGCCAGGGAGTACAGAGACCGCGAAGGCAGGGTGTGGTGTAACTCCCATGAGAGGGATGCCCTTGTAGCTGCCCTGAACGCATGGAAAGGCGTGAAAAGAAAGGTTCGCACCATAGACAAAAAGGTCAGGTTAGCATCATTGTCCGGGGTTCTGGCGGATATCAGAGATGGTGTGAGGAAGGATGTCATTGTCAGGAAGATCAGCATAGACAGAAGCATAAAGGAGCGAACCGGCCAGGTGTAATTTATATCTTCGGAAGGAATATCAATCATGGAGAACCCTCTTCTCAGGGGAAGGGAGCTGAATGCCCAACAGAAACGATTGTATGATACGCTTTTGTTTCTCGTCAGACTGGCCGCGCTCTCCCTTCCTGTGTATGCTGTGATATCTTCTGGTTTCAGCCTTTACCCTCTTCAGGTTGCTGCGGCCTCACAGAGCGAGCAGGTGCTTCTTTTTATGGGCATGCAGGTTTCCAGAAACGGAGCTGAAATGAACGCGGACGGCTTCAGGTTCTTCATCAGTGAGGACTGCACAGGATGGAAGTCCATGCTCTTTATAACTGCCCTTGTTCTCTCTGTTCCTGCTGTGGCGTGGAATAAGAAACTCGCAGGGATTCTGGCCGGGGTCCCTGTTGTGTGGCTGGCCAACATAGTCAGGATAGTGAGCGTGGTCATTGTACAGAAATCCAGCGGATTGCGAGCAGCCATGCTTTTCCATGACCTTTTCTGGCAGTTTTTTCTTGCCGGGGTGGTGCTTGCCGCATGGGTGGCCTGGTTTTTGTTTGCAGCCAGGCCTGAAACAGGAAGGGCGCTGTTCAGAAAGGCCGGAAAGCTTATTTAGGGCGCGTACAATTCTATATCATGAATATAGACTGGGCAGTTGCTGGCGCTGTTTTTTTCATACTGGTCGGATGGGCGTTTGGGTATTATCTGGGGTTGTTTGGCTTCGGCCAGAGCGCTCTTGCTGAACAGCACCAGGCTGTAAGCAGGGTGATTGTGTCATTCCTTTCGGTCAGTGGCTTTATGGTTCCGGTGGAGTACAACTCCTCGGCTGCTGAAAACAGCGCTGTGCTTTATTTTTATCACAACTGGCCCGACGGGAACAGGTCAACAGCAAGGGTTTTTTCAGGGGGCGAAACGCTTGACTGCCAGATTATCGGGGACAATCTCTACTGGGTGGCTGACCTTTCCCATGGGAAGAACGCATTTGAGGTCGTGTATGCAGAGTCAGGAGATATAAACTGCACAGGGGCATTCGACATATCAGGAGCCAGAAAGGTTGACGCAATGGCTGCGGAGAGAATCACTATGCTGTCCCCAGAGAGAATAGGTCAGATGCAGGACATGCCCTACAGCGGATTTAAAAGAACCATCGGCTCCTCCAGGGATTTCAGGGTGGTGATAGAAACCGAAAAGGAGAGCATTTCATACGGCCCCGAGCAGCCCCCTGCAAGGGAGACATATGTTCACGGGACATGGACAAGAAAGGGTTTTGTGAGAGAGCCTGCAAGGGTTGTTACATATATCTGGTGACATTGGCAGGCCTGATTTAAAGAGGGGGGAACAATATTAAAATATGAAAGCATTTCTGGTGTGCTTTGCTGTAATGCTGCTTGCTTTTTTCCAGACAGCGCAGGCACATACGCTTTCGGTAAAACTGATTATCAACAATACGGACAATATGGTGCACATACCAGGGCAGGGAGAGGTGGCATCTTCTGGAATGAGCGACGGTTATTATTTTTCGCCCCCCCACCACTATCTGGCATCTTATCTTGGCGGTGCGGTGAATGCCCTTGTCTCTGATTCCTCAGAATCCCTTGTAACCAATTCAACGGCAGACAACCACACGCTGGGGATAAACCAGCGCCTTTCAGGCAGCAGGGTTCTTCTGGCTTTCACCAAAGGGGACTGGCAGACCATAGATGACAGAATCGCTCTCGTTGAGTCAGGAATTTTCTTCACCAAAATGCTGCCCAGCTTTGCATACAACATTGCAAACAGCCTCTATCCGCTGAAGATGGTTCTGGCATACAGCAGCATTGACATTCTTGGAGACATGGTTCTCGGAAGAGGGTCGCACACGCTTCTGATATCCAATGAGGGCGTTTCGGCCGGAAGGCCAATGGTGAGGATGGAGAGTGTTTAGTTCTTTAACTGTTTTGCCAGAAAGAGGAAATTAAGGATATAAGTCAAAAATGGGAATCTTTGTTATGGTCAGTGAACTCTGGACAGACAAGTACAGGCCGAGAAACACAGGGGAAATTGCAGGCCAGCCAAAGGCCGTATCCGAGGTTCTGAGGTGGCTGGATTCGTGGAGGCCAGGGAAGGCGGCGTTTCTGCACGGCCCGCCAGGAACAGGAAAGAATGCGCTTGCGGAGGCCATTGCCGAGGAGAGGGGTCTTTTCCTCTTCCAGCTCAACGCCTCGGACAGGAGGGGTTCTGACGAGCTGGAAGGCATGCTTTCTGCATCCTCCAAAACCCATTCGCTTTTCTTCAGGGGAAAGATTATTCTCATTGATGAGGTGGACGGGATATCAGGCAGGGCGGACAGGGGGGCGGTTGGCTCGATCATAAAAATAATAAAGGGCTCCAGATTCCCTGTGCTCATTACAGCCAATGATTCCCGTCTTCCCAAGCTCAGGCCGCTGAAACAGTATTGTCTCATGGTTAGATTCAACAGGGTTCGCGCCCCTTCTATCGAGAAGAGGCTGAAGGAAATTGTTTCAAGGGAGGGAATAGGGGTTGAGGAAAGCGTTTTGAAGGATATGGCGAGGTGGTCGCAGGGAGATATGAGGTCGGCCATAAATGACCTGCAAATGGTTTGTGCAGGCAGATCTTCTGTTGCTGCCAAAGAGCTTGAGTCGCTGGGCTACAGGGAAAGAGCATCAAGCGTGTTTGAAATACTCCCTGTCATATTCAAGTCAAGAAGCATCAATGCGGGGAGAAAGGTAATCAGGGAGGTGGATATGGACCCTGATGATGTTTTTCAGTGGGTTGAAAACAACACGGCCTCGGAGTTTGCTCCTGAAAAGCTGGCCGAAGCCTATGAACTCCTGGCAAAGGCTGATCTGTTCAGGGCAAGGGTAACCAGGCAGCAGAACTGGAGGTTCAAGGCGTTCATGTCAGATATGGTTGCAGGCATATCTGTAATCAAAGGTGAAACGCATTCCCCTCACGGGTTCAGGCCCTACCAGCCCCCTGAAAGAATTATGCATATGGCCAGAACAAAGGCGAAAAGGGCTGCCATGAAAGAGGTGTGCCAGAAGATAAGCAGAATGACCCACACCTCCGCAAGAGTGGTCAGGAGGGACTACATACCATATATGAGGATAATCCTGAAGCGCGGGGTTAAGGAAATAGAGGGACTGGAGCCGGAGGATTTGGAGGTCATTCTGAACTGAATTCAGGAGTGAATGGGCCCACCGGGGGTCGAACCCGGGTCACCGGATCCGCAATCCGGCATTCTTTCCGGGCAAAGCACCGCGCCTGGCAGGCAGCTGTCCGCTGAACTATGGGCCCTGCACGATTATTTGAATATATAGTTAAATGTTATAGCAGTCCGGATGTCTGCACTGATAAATTCTTTTTGTTATAAAAACATCAAAAAAGCACGCCTATGACAAAGGCCAGAAATCCGAGATTCATCCCGATCTTTATTCTCCTGCTTATTTTTGCGTAATCTCTTTTTCTCTTTGCAGTGGCCATGCCGGATATGCACAGAACGAAAACAGCATCAGCCAGCATGACCATGATAACGTAGCTGAGGCCGAGTATTCCAAGCACGTAGGGGAGAGGCGAGACCGAAACAGCCGCTGTCAGGGAAAGCGCCGCAACTGAAACAGCCGTTCTTGTGCCATAATGAACTGAAATCCCCTTCTTGGAGATGCCTGTTTTCTCCTTAATCCTTTCTTTTGCCTTTCTGACCATTCTCTTGACCGCAACCAGCCTGTCACCTTCCATATCCTCAATGTCCTTTATGATTTCCCTTGAAAGAGTGGCAAGGCCGGCAAGGAGGCCGAGTATAAAGGGAAGAACTATATTTCCCAGGGAAGCGCCTCCGAACAGGAATGTCGAACCGGCCAGATAGCTTATTGCAAGGTTGCCCGCAAGCAGCTTTCCCTGCAGATAGAAGGAATAAAGGACAAGGAGAACAGAATTCAGTGCTGCAATGATGAACGTAAAGGTGTTCATGGGAGGGATTCCGGCAAGAACTATTCCTGCTGCAAAGAGAATAACCGAAAAGGCCAGTGCCTTGTTTCTGGAAACCCTTCCTGAAGGGACCGGCCTTCTGGGCTTGTTTATCCTGTCAGCCTCAACGTCCACGTAATCATTTATTGCATTCCCTGCGCCTGCTATCAGAAAAACCGCCAGCAGGGCAAGATAGATTGGGGAGACAGGGGAGAGTGCAAAGAGTTGCGAGAGGTCCCATTTCATGACAAGAAGGCCTCCTATAAAGACAGCAAAAACAGACATCAGGCAGTTGTGCGGCCTCATGAGCTCAAGATAGGAAAGCATAATAAAGAGGGTAAAGAGCAGACTTAAATATCAATCTCAAAGACCTTCGCCACCTCTTCCCAGCTGTCTGGAGTGTATATGCCGTTCTGGCTGCATTTTTTCTTGAAGCCCTGCTTGGCTGCAGGAGCGGCTGCGCCCACACTGACCTGTGTAAGCGGCTTTATGCATTCATCATCTATAAACCCCGCATCATCCGGGTCAATGCCAATGCTTGAGAGATATGAACCCAGGCCGGGTTTTCCCTCGGAGACATTTTCCTGAAGGCCGCTGACACAGGAGTCTTCATACAAAAGCTCGTTGCCGCAGATATGGTCAAAATATTCATAAATCCCATCCTCTTTCAGGGCAGGAACAACAAGCTCGAGCAGAGACATTGTGTATATTCCTGTAGTGAGACCACTCTCCTTTGCCTTTCTGAAGAGGGTCTTGGCTTTGGGGTCAGGCCTGCCGGAAACCCTCTTCTCCGAAAGCAGCTTCTTCACTATCTGTGGTATATTGGTTTTTCTTTTCGCCACATTCCGGGCTGACTTGCAGATGATATCCCTGCTTTCCCCTCCAAGGGCTTCATCAACATAGTGCTTCAGGAGGCTCATCTTGCCGCGTGAGATAAAAGCCGTGACAAATCCTATCTGCTTGGGGTATTTCAGGCTCAGATACCTGCGCATGTTGCCCTGTTTCCTGTGATGCTCCAGAAGCTCATAGGCCAGGGGTATCTCAAGATATCTCGGGTCAAGTGTTCCGGCATAGTCTGTGAAAAGAGCGCTTAATCTGGGCATAAAAGGAAGTAAAGGAGGTAATTTTTTAAGCATTTCCCTTTTTATCCCTTTATCACACCCAAGGGGACCATTCTTGCGACTTTCAGGGAAACGCCTGCGCCGTGCACAGAATCAACCACTGCCTCAACATCCTTGTAGGCCTGCGGCGCTTCTTCAGAAAGCACTTTCGGGTGGGTGGACTGAGCAATTATCCCTCTTTTTGCCAGGTCCTCTTTGATCCTTCCGCCCCAGAACTTCCTGATAGCAGCTGACCTGCTCATAGAACGGCCTGCGCCGTGCGCACTTGAACCAAACGTCTTCTCCATTGCAGCTTCGGTTCCCTTCAGGAGATAGGAAGACGTGCCCATTGATCCCGCTATCAGGACAGGCACATCTGGATAGGATCTTGTGGCCCCCTTTCTGTGAATATAGAGCTTCCTCTTCTCTCCATTTACTTTGTGTTCCTCAAGCTTCACAATGTTGTGCGCAATTGAGTAGAGCGTCTCCATACCCATGTCCTCCCACTCCCTTCCAAACACTTTCTCAAAGGCGTTTCTCGTCCACCCTGTCATCACAGCCCTGTTCACAAAGGCATAGTTCACAGCGGCCTGCATTGCAGCAAAGAAGTCCTGCCCTTCCTGGGAAGAAGCAGGTGCGCATGCCAGCTGGGGGTCAGGAAGCCATATCTTGTACTTCTTGACTGCCTGTTCCTGTATTTTCAGGTAATCCGTAGCGACCTGGTGACCCAGGCCACGGGATCCGCAGTGGAGCATTATCATGGCTTGGCCTTTCTCCTTGAGGCCCCACTTGTTTGCAGTTTCAGAATCAAGGATGTCTGTTATTTCCTGCACCTCAAGGAAATGGTTCCCTGCTCCCAGGGTTCCGAGCTGGGGGCCGCCCCTCTTCTTTGCGAGATCAGAAACCTTTGACGGGTCTGCTCCCCTCATTACCCCTTTCTCCTCCGTGGCCTCCTGGTCTTTTCTTGTTATGTGACCCTTCTCCACGGCCCAGTCCAGCCCCTGCGTGAGAACCTCGTCCAGTTCCTGTGGAGAGAGGCGGAGCTTTCCTTTCACACCCACCCCTGTAGGAACTGTATTGAAAAGGGTTGGGATGAGCTCCTTCAGCTTGGAGCGGACCTCGTCAGCCTTGAGGTTGGTTCTGATCAGGGTTATACCGCAGTTTATGTCAAAACCGCACAGACCAGATGAGATTATGCCTTCCTCTGCGTCGAACGCCCCCACCGCCCCCATTGGGAGTCCGTATCCCCAGTGCATGTCCGGTAGTCCCACCACAGGGTTGATTACCCCGGGCAGTGTGGCCACATTCGTGAGCTGCTGGACAGCTGCGTCCTCGATGGCTTCCAGGATTTTTTTGTTGGCGATTATCCTGGCATCCACCCTCATTCGCTCTCGCACGCCCTTGGGGAGTGACCACTCGAACTCATTCACCTGCTTTAGTTTTTCTTTCATGACCTTTTCCTCCTTGTTTCTGTATTATCATCTTTATCATCTTCCAAACGTTAACGGAACAGATGCATCCGCGATTTTCACGTTAACACTGCATTTGAACACAAGCAGAAAACTCCGCCTGCACCCGTTAACGCCAAAATTCTGAATTGCGCCGGGCACACGCAATGGATATAAGATAAATGCGGGGTTTATAAAGCTTGTGGGATTGGATATAACACTGTTATAGTTATCAGCCCGATTAAGTGCAGCCAATTCTGAACTGGTTTATATGTCCAGCGCCACTCTGGCCTTCCATCCCCCTTCTGCCTTCTCGACCCTGAGTTTGTAGTAGGTCACGGCCTTCACCAGAGTCTCTCCCAGTTCGGGCCGTGCTTCCTGCCCAAAGGCCTTCGCCTTGAGTCTGGTTTCAGTGATTTCCTGAATATCAAACCTCCTGAAGAACAGCCCCTCAACATCCACCCTTGCAATCAGTTCCTGCAGCCAGTTCACCATCAAATCCTTCACATCATCCCCTTCAACCATGATATCCTTCACCACATTCTCTTTAAGCCTGCTGGTCTGCGCTATAACGCTGGAAAGCGCCTCTGCTGCATTCTCGAATAACTCCTTCAGATCCCTCCCGTATGCCTCAAACATCACATCAGATGTGAGGTCTTCAACAAACTTGTATTTCATACTCTCCTGCTGAGGTATTTCAAGCCTTTTTCAATCCGGCTGTACATTTTATTCCGGCCACTAAACCTTGCTCACAGGACTTCTGGCACCGCAGGCCTCGCATTTCAGGAACCAGTAATCGCCGTCTTTCATGATCTTGGTATCAGGCTTGTGACATTCCGGGCAGAGCACATACTGCTTTGCATAAAGTTCCAGTTTCCTGTTTATCACATCCTGTGTGAACCTTCCTATTACAGTGAGCCTCTGGCCGTCGAGTTCGCCTTTTGTGGCCAGCTCCTTCAGAAGGAACTTCAGGAGGTGACCCTTTTCCCTGCGGAAAGCGTTTGCAAGTTCAATAAAGTTGGTGATTATGGTTTTTGCCCCTGCGGGCTGTATCCTTGCCTCAGGAATATCAAACCTCCTGGTCTCCCCGGCCTTCTTCGGAACCTTTGAGAGACCCCTTTCCAGCATCTTCTCGTAATTCATGCAAACGAATTGGAATGGAAAGTAATAAATATAACGCTTATAAACCACACTGTTCTACTACATCACCAGTGCGGGGGTACCCAAGTGAGCTTTTCCTCAGGCAAAAGCTCAACCAAAACAGGAGCCCAAGGGCTTCCGGATAAGGAAGGGCTCGGGGAATGGTCAAAGGGGCTGGGCTTAGGACCCAGTGGCTTAGTGCCCTGCTGGTTTCACAAGAAGCCGGTGAGGTAAGATGCCTTCACAGGTTCGAAACCCGCTTTTCGCTGCAACCCGGCCTGCCAGTCATCTGCAGGCGCTGTGAAAAGCAGGGCCAAAAGCATTTGAAAAACATGGGGATCTGGTTCCCGGAAGAGAATCTCTCCAAAATCGAAATCGAGAATCCTGTCCCCCGCACATACATAGGAATATGAAGGTTCTGAAACCGCGTGTTGCAGAGG
>CAZCSS010000021.1:0-12875 GCA_964501515.1 uncultured archaeon | reverse complement strand
TTCCCGAGATTATCCCGGACCATAGGGCAGGTTAACTACGTGTTTCCAGCAGAATGATGACCCGGATAAGCAGTGGAGTAAAAGCCATCAAACTGATACTGAGCTGTTCGCCCCGGCGGACCGAGACTAGCATGTCTTAGTCGGATTCAGATAGCAGTGACCTCCGGCAGGATCAACCGGAATTGAGAATTGCGGGTTGCTCCTCCTTGTTTCTCAAGGATTTCACAAGGTCACACAGAAGTCCTACTTCAAGCCGGAAATGTCATTTCAGGCTCACATAAGGGTCACAGCCGTCACCGGCTCAAGCATCTAAGCGTATATTAATTATGCAATAGGTATTTAAAGGTTTTAGGCATCAGGGCACTGTAGAAAACATGAGCAGGGCAGAAACACTAACAGCCCTCCCTGAACAAACCGCGGCAAAGTAGAAAAAGCAATCAGTGCTTGCAGGAAGGCAGACGGCATAACATGACAAGGGGTCCGCTGCTACCTGACTCACCCTGCACAAACGCTGAAGCCGTGCGCATGTACACCGGGAACGGTTTTCAAGGCAGTGAGAGCACATTTCAGGTTCTGGCGCGCTTAAAACAGTTAAGGGTTCAAACCCATAAATAATTATGATTGTAACTGTCCTTGGCTCTGGCGGCAGCGAGGGCATTCCTGTGCCATACTGCAAATGCAGGGTCTGCCAGAGCGGGGACACAAGGTGCAGAACGTCATACCTTATCAGGCTGGGTGGTGGGTTTTTGCTGGTTGAGATTGGCCCGGATTTCAGAAGGCAACAGCTCAAATACGGATTTCCGATTGATTACCTGTTCGTTTCGCACGAGCACCACGACCATATCAGCGGCCTCGCAGAACTCAGGCACATCATGCTGGTCGCGAAAATAAGGATGCGGCCCCCGAGGATCCTGATAAGCAAGAGGCTGCATAAAAAGTTGCGCCGCCAGCATCGGCCTGAAAAAGAAGGCTTCATATTTGCATACAATGAACTGGTCAGGAAAAGAAAGCTTATTCCGGTTCTTCTTGATTATGGAAAGAGATATTCATTTGACGGGTTTGAGATGGAGATATTTAGGAACAGGCATGAAAACATAGCATGCGACGGCTTTTTGCTCGGGTCCGAAGGGAAGAAGATTGCTTACATTGCGGATGCCGGCATGCTGTATCAGAAGAACGAGAACCTTATAAATGACAGCATCCCTGACCTGCTTATTGCGAACACTCCGTTCTTTTACTCAGGAAGCAGGCTGAGGGCAGAGGACCACAGGAATGCCCGCAGGAACAGAATAACGCACCACATAGGAATAGACACAATAGAACATCTCAAGGCCAGGAAGATTCTTCTTTCCCATTTTTCCCACAAGTCAGGGCTTACAAGCAGGGAGATAAAAAGGAAAGTTGCTGAATACAGGAATGTTATTGCCGCGGAAGACGGGCTTGAGATAAGGGTATAGGCCGCTGCCGAGATTGTCACACCTTTCATTTTTCTGGCCCACCGCTATTTTGAAAGCGGCAGCTCTTGGAAAGAGTGGTGTTTCGAACTCGGGACAGGGGATATCTGCGATGCGGAATCTGTTTTCCGTTGACAGTCTTGTCCGTTTATTGGGCAAGGGGTCGCCACAGTCCCCTATGTTAACCAACTACACCACAGCGGCCATTGCGGTTTCTTTGCTGTTGTTTTTATATACATATATATTATTATAAAATTGCGGGGGTACCCAAGTGAGCTTTTCCTCAGGCAAAAGCTCAACCAAAACAGGAGCCCAGGGGCTTCCGGATAAGGAAGGGCTCGGGGAATGGCCAAAGGGGCAGGTTGGCTCGATATTGTCGGGTCATGCCATACTTAAGAGGATGCTTAAGTGTGTTTAGAAAGCGCTGCTTTCGATGACAGAAATGCCCTGAGATATCCTGTGGCTCAGAACCCTTTCCCCCGGAATGGGAGAAGAGGGTGGGCATTGCCTTCGTGGGTTCAAAATGGACAGCGCATTAAGTGCCTGACCGACTGATGACCGCCGGGTTCCATTCCATGGATGTCCCACCCCCCGCATCTATTTATTTTTTTCTTACAAAAAGATATTATGAGCCGTTTGCTGCTGAAAGACCAGAAGAGCTTCTTCATGGAAGGACTCGAGAACATCAGGGAATTTCATAAAAAGAAGTACGGCCTGAAAACATCTGATGCTGCTCTTGTGTATGTGGCGGGCGTGCTTGAAGAAGCAATGAGGACCGATAGCAAAAGGGTTGCCCTTGACAAGAGCCTGTTCTCGGGGATGAGAAAATGCTTTTCTGAAAAGATGGGTTGAAATACAGTCATTTCAGAACCCTGGGGGATACGTCGCTTGTGACTGGGGGCATGTTCCCTGAACGGGGGGGGGGGAGGTCTTCCTGATGATTATTACGCATCAATGGGGATAACAGGATACTACAATGCCGCTGCCCGCAGTTTAAAAATGAAAGCTGTTCACCTCGAACTGGCAAACAATTTCATCCAATGGATGAAAATGATAAGGGATTTTGGGTATGACAAAGAGGTTAAGACAAGCAGAGAATGGCTTGAACTTTACAGGGATGCAGTAAGATATTCCAGCGATTATCTGAGAGAAAAAGCAAGATTGAAAAACCCTCCCGGGGTTGTGATTACATATCCTGGAAGGTTTTCCTGAGTCTTACAGATACGGGGGAGGGATTGCTTTGGCCAGCTCATCCAGCTCTTCCAGAACCTTTTGCGGCGTGTAGGAGGACAGGTCTTTGAGGAGGCCTTTTTCATGGATTCTTTGGGTTTCAACAGGTAGGGCCACACCATCAATGGTTCTTGCGTCTTTCATGTGCAGGGAAAAGGGTGAACGGGCAAGCTTGCCTGAGGGAGTCTGGCTCGGGTCGATAACAATGAATCCCTTCTTCTTTTCATGACCGCCTGCAACCCTTAGCCCGGTTTCCCCTGCAATCCTGTCAGCCCAGCGGCCGGTGAAGGACTCAAGAGGGGAAGATTTGGAGAAGTGAACATGTCTGTCATACACATGGTTGGGAACAGGTTTTTCCAGAAGATAGTAAACATGGAATGACCTGCCTGTCCACATGAGGAAAGGCCGCCCCTTTCCCACAGAAGCTTTGAACTCACTGTCATCAAGGATGATCTCCAGCAGTTTCTGCGCCGCAATCCTGGCCTCCTCCGGGCCGGGTCCGTTTCTGTCTATGTCAAAGAATATCCTGTCTATGTCCCTTCCGGGGCCTTCTCTATTGGTGGCGTAAAGAAAATCGCACAGCTTCCTGGGAAAGAAGTATTTCCATATCCTTTCCTGAACAGGCGTGATTCTCTCCCTGGCCTCTGGCAGGGAGTTTTTGCTTCTGATTCTCAGGAATTCATCGTCAACGTTTCCGGCGAGTTCCTCTATGTAGAGCGGCTCAAGCTGGGACCCTCTCTTGAGAAGCTTCGGCCCCCCGGGAATCCATATCTTTGTGGAAAGCTCCCTTCCCTTCAGAAAGCGGGCAAGCTTTGCAGCCACCCTGCTGTAGTAATCAAGCACGTCAAGACATCCAAAGGGCTTGAGAACGTCTCTCATGCTTTCAGCCCCTGTCAAGGAACTCGCTTATTCTGTCCTTGGCCTTTTTCATCCTGGTCTGGTGCTTTTCAAGGAACCCTGCGATTTTCTCTATTGCATACTGCTTCAGCTCCCCTGTCAGGAGAGCTCCGCTCCTGTAGTCGTCATGAATCCTTCTTATCTTTTTGTCATCAGGCTCAAACATCATATAGAGCATCTGGTAGGCCACATCCACATCAGGGTTTCCTCCCTTTTCCCTGTGCTCCTTTACAGAGCCGCGCCCGCCGGAAAAGGCGTATTTCATAATCTTACGCTCAACTGTTTTCGGGTCATCTGTAAGCGCGATGTATGAATTCGGGTCAGAACTCGACATCTTTCCTCCCTTAAGGCCCGGCATGAACTCGTGGTACGTGGAGGCTGGCGGGATGAGGTCTATCTCTCCTGACCTCTTCATCCTGAAGGCCACGTCTCTTGTCAGCCTGAGGTGCGGGTCCTGGTCTATCCCTACAGGAACCAGCACAGGGATTATTCCCTCGAACTCATCCAGCTCGGGATGAAGGATGTCAGCTACCTGCGTGAAGACGGATATAATCTTCCCGGGAGAGAGTTCTCCGTATATGGCTCTGAGTTCATTGAACGTGGCTCTTCTGGACACCCTTCCAATGAGGCCTGAATAAGCGCTGGCTTTTCTCCCGTCCAGAGAGCGGTTGCTCTGGAAGTAGAAATCGCAGTTCTTCGGCTTCAGGCCAAGAGCTATGTAATTCAGGAGATATTCCTCTATGGCGGTTTTCCTGAGCTTCTCCAGGGAGGTCCTGCGAATGTTGTAGGCCTCTATGTCAGCTACGCAGAGGTATATCCTCCCGCCGTGCTTCTGGTAATAGATGATCTGCTCCGCGAGCATGGCGTGCCCTATGTGAAACTTTCCTGAGGGCATGAGCCCTGTCATCATCACGAACGGCTTTTTCCTTTTTATTTTGTTCAGGATGGTGTCAAAGTCTCTGTGGCCGAACACAATGCCTCTCCTCATGAGCAGGTGGGGCTCGGGAAGCTCCTTTGCAACCGGCCTGAAGGGCTTTATCCCGAACTCCTTCATAATCTTTTCGTAATCAAGCTCGAATGATTTCCATGGATCAACTACAGGCTTTTTCGCCATGGTTAATTTATTGTATTCCTTTGCATAAAAATCGACATTGATATGATCAGGAGAATCAGGTCTGGAATGGGCCTTTGTTATATTTTTAGGACTCCGCGATCCCAGTTTGACGGCATCACCATCACCTGAATAGAATTGGAAGGGGGTTTTAAATATGTGTTATGCTCAAACGCGGGTCCGTCTAAGATGGTTTATAAAACAGGGATATTTAATTATGATTATGAAACCATCAAATGAAATAAAAGTGTCTTTGGTAACTGCGGTTTGCATTTTGGTACTTGCAGTTATTTCAAGAAAAGTTATTAACGTTCAACTTGATTTTGTTTCTCTGTATGGACCTGTCTGGATTTACATAGCTTACATAATTTCAAAAGATAAAACAAGAAAATCAAAAACTTGCAGTAGTCCTTTATTTTGGTCGTTAGCGATAATCCTTGCGACATTAGCAATTTTGGTTCTTTATGCAATATGATCCTTCGGCATCGTTGCACTGAATTTTCATACATACAGCAGGAGATAGCTGACACAGCAGAAGATTACAGGGGATATGATTACATAGGGCTTGGGCTTTTCAGGACACGGTATTCCCTTGCTGCAGGCATGGCCGAAGCAATCAATGGTTCATGGGGCGTCTTTGAAGCATGGATGCCATTCTCAGGAAGTGTCGTTCCAGGAACAACAAACAGGGAGGGCCAGCCTCTGGAACCACTGCAGGATGATTACTATAAAATCTCGTTTGAAGAGTACATGAATTTCCAGGGCCTCAAACCATCGGGTTACATCTTCCATTCGTGGACAATGCCTTCATCCCCTGTCAGGGGAAGGCCCGCCGAACAGGTTCTGAAGGATTATTTTAGTAAGATATGACAACACCAGAACAAGGCTTAATTCATGACGGATTTGCCGGGTTGTCAGCACCGCAGTTTATGTTCCTCACCCGGTCTGTTAAGAATGATTCTATATTAATCCGGCAGGGAAAATATATTCAGATAGCATGATAAAGGGCGTTTACATAGAGCCGGAGTGTTTAACCACATTGATTACGTCCGCGATTGAGGTGTACAACAGGGAGACCAATGGGTTTCTCCTGGGAAGGATAGCTGAAAGGAGGATAAGGAAGCGCAATCT
This sequence comes from uncultured archaeon, assembly GCA_964501515.1. Classification (GTDB taxonomy): domain Archaea; phylum Aenigmatarchaeota; class Aenigmatarchaeia; order QMZP01; family QMZP01; genus CAZCSS01. The sequence continues at coordinate 7,052 of CAZCSS010000021.1, read as the reverse complement.
GAAGGTGCTGGTTCTTGAGGCCGCTTCACCCTTTCAGCTTGAAGAGAGGAAGCCCACATCAGTTTCCCATGCCAATAAAAAGGCTGTGGACAGGCTTGTCAGGTCATTAAATACAATGAAGAGAGGTCTTGTGGGAGGCTATCATTCGCACCCGTTCCCGCATGACCTGGCAGTGCTCAGCAGGGACGACATTGAATTTATAGGAATGGAGATAGAGCATCTGAAGAAATACGGCTTCCCTGTTCCGCAATGGCTGGAGGTGGTTATGGCAATAAAGATGAGGGAATACAAAACAGGCCATAGGACCGGCGTGAAGACCTTCAGGTTGAATGATAGTGTGGGCCTTGTCATAAAAAACACCCCTCACAGGGGGTTTGCGATAAAGATGAGGGCATATATTCTTGTCAAAGAAGACGGGAAAATGAGGAGAGAGGTCGCGAAGATATATCTGCCAAGGAAAAGACGCGTCTGGCAAACCCGCAGTTGAACGGGAAAACAGGCGTTATTAGCGGGTGATCTCGGACTTTCTCACGAAATCATAAAGCCTTCTGGCATGAGAATTCCTCTCAAAATGTTTCCTGATGGGACTGACCATGTCATTAATGTATCTTGCAACAGCATTCTTGAGGTCAGCAGGATGGAGCTCGCCCTTACGGAAGGCCTGCTCAAGCTCTTCATAACTTCCAAACACCACATCTCCCCCGAATTTCCCGGGTCTTTCAACCCTCATTTCACTGCATGCCCTGAAAACCAGGTGCTTTGAGTAATCCAGAATGGGGTTGTTTTCCACTTCCTTTGGAGCGCAGAATGCTTCTGCAATCTTGCGGCGTATCTCATTCTCGCTGTCATGAACAAATATTGCAGTGGAGGGTTTGCTCTTGCTCATCTTGGATGATATCTCCAGGTCCATCTTCCTGTTGTCCTCAAACCCGTCAGGCGTCTTCTGGCCACTCAGGCCCATAAGCATGTGGTGCGAAACGACCACGGGCTTCCAGAGACCGATTTTGGGGCCCACTTCCCTTGCGAGAATGTTCGCTCTTCTCTGGTCAAGGCCGAGCTGGCAGATGTCTGCCTTGAGCTGGAAGATGTCAGATGTCTGCATCATGGGGTAGAAATACTGGGCAACATAGGCGAGTTCGCCCTGTTTTCTTCCCATTATGGAGAGCATGCGGTTTGCCCTGTTCATGGTGGTGCTCTTGGCTATGAGGACGACGCGCTTCCAGTACTCCTGGTCCATGTTTTCGCTTGTCCAGACATATTTAACATAGCTTTCATCCACGCCAGCGGCCTTCCAGACCTCGATAAAATACTTCCCCACCATTTTTATCTTCTCCAGGTCTCCTCCCATCTTGTTGTTTATCCAGCCGAACCAGTCGGCTATCCAGAGCTTGAAGGTCACGCGGGCCTTTGTCAGGTCCCTGAGAAGCAGGGGGCGGTAAACCCCAAAGGCCAGGTGCGCAAGCCCTGACGGCTCAAACCCGTCATAGGCAATAATCCTGTCCTTGGTCTCGACCAGTTCCCTTAGCTCTTTCTCAGTTATTACTTCCTCCCCGACGCCTCTGATTAGCTCAAAGCGGGTTTCTGTGTCCATGGTAATAATTGACTCATAGAATTTAAAAACAGATTCCATAATATTCTCATGCCTTCACTCAATCTCCCTGAGCCAATGAATTCCCTGCTCAAGGGCCTGGAGTCAAGGGCTGTAACAAACTTTTACGGCGAGGCTGGCACAGGGAAGACCAACTTGTGCCTTCTGGCGGCCATAGAATGCGCAAGAAACAATGGGAAGGTGATTTTCATAGACACAGAAGGCGGCTTTTCGCTTGAGCGGCTGAAGCAAATCACTCCGGACCATATGGATGTTCTGAAGAGGATAGAGCTTCTTGAACCAAGGGACTTCAGGGAGCAGGGGAAAATAATCAGGAACTTGAGGGAAAAGGAAGCTGACCTGATAATACTGGACTCGGCTGTGGCGCTCTACAGGCTGGATTATTCAGAACCCGAAAGGGAGTCGCAGGGCGTCAGCAGGGAACTGGCCAAGCAGATGGCCATACTGTCCAGCATTGCCAGGAAAAGGGGCATTCCTGTAATCGCAACAGGCCATGTGTTCAGGAACTGGAGCACGGAAAGCAATGAGATAGTTGGAGGGGGTTCGCTGAAGTACTGGTCAAAAGCGATAGTCTTTCTGGAGAAAACAGGAAAGATGTCAGAAAGGAGAGCCACCATAATAAAGCACAGGTGGCTTCCGGAGGGCGAGAGCGTGAAGTTCATGATAAAGCAGGACGGGATAGGCCCTTCAGCGGGGTTCCGCCTCATAAGGAGGCCCTGAGATAGTTTCAGAAAAGTGGTGGAGAGGACAAAAAGGTGCTGGAAAAAATGGAAAGGAGCACGGGGAGGCCGTGGTCGCCTCTGGAGAGGCTCGCTGATCTTGCAGAAGGGGTTGGGGAGCTGGCTAATGCTGTTCTTGTCAGGGAAGGCGCCAAGCCCGGAAAGAGGGGATTCGCTGATATGGGGGATTCCTTGTGCGACATTCTTTTTGACCTGATTCTGCTTGCAGAGCATTACGGGATTGGCCTGGGAGCATCTTACCAGGAGATGCTGGACAGGCTTGAGAAAGGAATCCGGGAAGGCGACTTTGTGGATGATTAGCTCTTTTGGGACCCAATTGCATTATATCATCCGCCAGCAAAGGGTTTTAGTATTTCTGACCTTGCAGGGTGCTGCATTTTTTGAAGAGCCATTTTCTTGATCTGATTTACTCTTTGAGAAGATATCCCAATATCTAACGCCAGCCGGAGATATCTGGAGACAGCTTCGATCTCTTTCACATATTCCACGAAGCTCTTCCTGTCACCGTTAAACTGTTCTTCAATAATATCAGCAAAAAGGGCTGATATCTTCTTACATGAAACATACTTTCCACTGACTGCGTTTACAAGTTCTCTGATTCAGGGCTTACCAGTGTCTTTTATTGAAATGTTCTGAACATAATCATTCAGACGCGTTACTGAAAAGTAGTTTTAGTTTCTTTTTACAAGGCCAAGGCTACAAGGGCGCAACACCCCAGTTCAGCTCGATTTTACTACAGTGCCGTTGGGTGCCTGTTCTTTGAAAACCTCAGCCCTGAAAGACCAGACCTCGCATTCCCCTGACCTCCATTCATCCGGAGGGAGGCCGGCCTTCAGGCAGGTCTGGGAAAGAAATTCCTCAGGGGAAAACCCGTATTCCACTGCCACCTGCGGGAGGAGGAGACCCGAGAACGGGGGCTTTCTCACTATAAGGCCATCCCTGCCTGTTTTTACATGCAAAGGACGCTTCTCCGGACTTGCCCTGAGGGGTTCTGGTTTTGTAAGAACAGAGACCTCTATAAGTATGCTTTCAAGCTCTTTTTCTTCCACTGGAGGGAACCTGGGATCATGGCATGCTGAGACAGCTGCTTCGACAATGGCCCTGCCAAGAGGCATAACTGGTTCGGGGAATCCTATGCAGCCGCGGAGCGAGCGCTCCGGGTAGGTATGCATGGAAACGAAAACTCCCCTGTTTTCTGAGAACACGCCGCCCTCTTCGGGGCTGGGCTTCCTTCTCCCGGCAACCCAGCTCTCTGCTGCCTTCCGGGCAAGCCTCACTGCCCTCTCACCATCATCTGGTTTCATAAATCCACAATATGCCTTTGACTTTTTTCATTAATAAATTCCCGGGCAGCGGCTGTGCAGGCGATTGAAACTATTTATTCATGGAATCGAATTAAAGGGCATGCACAAGCTGGTTTCAGGGAAAGGGGAGCTGAAGAGGCTGGAGGGGCTGCTTTCCATGGAGGGAAAAAAGGTCCTTCTGTACCATAACGATGCAGACGGTATCAGCTCGGCTGCTCTCCTGCTGGAGTTCTTCAGGGGCTTTGAGCTCATCCCCAGAAGGGGGCCTGACATAGAGAAGGATTTTCTGGACCAGCTTATTGGGAAGAGGCCTGATATTCTTGTGTGCTTGGATATGGGAATCGAGCAGAGCCCTAATTTCAGAATCCTGCTAAAAAAGCTTCCGGGCCTCAGGGCAGTGATAATAGATCATCACATACCTTCAAGAAACGCAACCTCCGACAGGGTTGTGCACATCAATCCCAGATTCTTCGGGAATGTCTATCTGTCAGCAAGCTATGTTGTTTACAGGCTGCTGGAAAGGACAGGGAGGGATGTGCTTCCTCTTGTATGGATTGCAGCCATCGGCGTGGTGGGGGATTATGACATAAGGGACAGTTCGGACCTCCTGGAGGAGTGCAGGGCCAGATATCCGGAATCCTTAAAGGGGAACCCTCTCACATCAGGAATAGGGCGCGCTGCTGATGTGATACAGTCAGCAGTGACGGCGAGGGGATTCAAGGGAGCGAACACTGTGCTGAAGCTGCTTATGGTTTCCGAGGACTACAGGGACTTTCTCGGTTCCAAAACCCTCAAGTCATGGGCAAAGGAGGTCAGGGACGAGACAAGAAAGGTGATAAGGAAAGCAGAAAAGGGAAAGCAGGAATTCTCTGGGCAGGGACTGGTTGTATATACACTGGACAGCGGGATGAATCTGGGTTCCCAGGTAGCGACGCACTTTAGCGAGAAAGAACCTGACAAAACCGTAATAGTCAGGAGCCGGGTCGAGGACGGCTGGAAGATTTCCCTCAGGAGCCAGTCAGGGAAAGTAAATGTGTCCAAGCTCGCAAGAAATGCCTCCAAAGGGATAGGAACCGGCGGGGGCCATGAAAAGGCCGCGGGGGCGAAAGTCAAGGACTGGGAAAGGTTTTTGGAGAGGTTTCTAAAGGAAATGAAGAACAGCGAATAGGTGATCCCTTTCATACGGGTCAAGCTCCCTCTTGTCAAGAATCCTGAAGTGCTTTCCGAGTTTCCTGAGCTCCCTGGCGTAAACCTCTTTCGGGGCTTTTGTGACATCTATTGAGCGGGCCTTGACAGCAATCATGGCGTGACCCTTCTGCTTCAGGAATGCCTGACAGTTGCGAATGAGTATTTCTGACTGGTCATCTGTTGCGACGTCCTGATAGACCACATCAACCTTCTCTATCCAGGAATAAGTTTCAGGGAGGCGGGCATTGGCCAGAATTGGAACTATGTTGCCTCTTTTCTCGGCCAGGGGATTGATATCACGGATGGAACGCTCAGAGACCTCAACGCCGTATATTATCCCTTCCGGGCCGATTATGTCTGAGAAGAAAGAGGCCGTGGTGCCGTTCGCGATCCCCAGGTAAAGCAGAGAGGACCCTCTTTTCACAGGGAATGCCTTCAAACCCTTCAGGATCGCGGCTGCTGGCTTTGAGCGCCAGGGATCCCATTCCCTGTATTCCCTTCCCCGGAGGGTTGCCAGTTTCTTGGTGAATATCCTCTGTCCGGGAACAAGATTGGCAGTGAAGAGCGAATCCCCCTTCCTGTAAACCCCTGGGAAAATCTGTCTCATGGTTTTTCTTTTGCGTCAATGATTTAAATCAGAACCCGCTGCTTCACGCTTCAGAATGAAAGTGCTGGTGTCTGCGTTTAATATTTTTCATATATTTTTTAATTTAGGAAAATTTCGTTATTCAACGATATATCATTAAATATATTTTCAATGATAGAAAAGCTTTTAAAACAATGTTCCAACAGGTTCTCAGATGTACCCAAAGGTCCAGTTCAGGGAAGATTCAGAAAGGTGTTTAAAATGCAAGGCGTCCCAGTGTGCAGGATTTGTAAGGACCCTGTTTGGAGTTACATCTGTCCAGACTGTCTTGCGAAAGACATAAAAAAATGGCTCCCGAACACTCTCAGAGCCAGGTTTTCTGCGTTCAGCAAGGCCTTTGTTGAGCATTTTGGTTCAGGCCATGGCTCGAACCCCAGAATCTACTGTATAAAATGCAGAAAAAAGAGCCCTGCCAATATCTGCCCGTTCTGCTACGTGACCGAGATTCACGAATGGCTGATAGAGAACGGGCAGGCCGAGCTTGCGCAGACCCTGGCCGGAATGCTGCCCATGGACCATGGGTGGAAAGGGCAGTCAGAGCACAGCGCGAGATTTTGGAAGGACAGCATTTACCCGATTACCCAGACAGAAACAAGGGAATATGATGAGGGTATTTGTGAAGAATGTGGTGAGTTCTCTGACAAGCTTGAGCAGGTCAACGGAGAATGGATTTGCAGGTCATGCAAGAGCTGGCAGTGACTCTGTAAAGGGTCCGGAAAGCCGAATGTAGGGCTGGATTTGGTTAGACCTTATAGTCCAAAGCCTTCTTTATCTTCTCTATCTTCTTCTTGTAGACACTGAGCCTCCTGTAGGACTCAAGTATCTCCACGAAGCCTATGAGAATGAGGGCAATGCCTGTCACCCAGGAGGTGTAGCTCTGGCTGAATATGTTGAGAATGACCACACCTGCTCCCACAAAAGCCAGGCCGGTTCTCATGAAGGAAAGCACTGTCCTTTCCTTGGAGAGTATAACCTGCTCCCGGGCAAGGAGTATGTTTTCTTTCTCGAGGCTGAGTCTTTTTTTCCTGACTCTTCCTGCCTTTTTCAATCCTTCCCTGAGCGCTTTCTTAACAGATGCTCTTCTCATTATTAAAATATTATAATGTGCTGTATATATAATCATGGAATACTCGCTTCTGACTGGGGTTTACAAGGAACTTGAGAAGACGTCGGCCAGACTGAAGAAGGTTGGGATAATAGCTGAACTTCTAAAAAAGTGCGAGCCGGACATGCTCCCAAAGGTCACACTTCTCCTGCAGGGAAGGGTGTTTCCGACATATAGCGACAAGGAGATAGGAATAGCGGACAAGATGATTATCAGGATAATATCGTCCTCCACTGATTACAAGGAAGACGAGGTTGTGAAGATTTACAGGGACACAGGCGATCTTGGACTCACTGTTGAGAAACTCATGTCAAGGAGGAGCCAGTCAACGCTTTTCAGGAAAAAAATAGATGTGGAGAAGATTTTTGATGGCTTGCGGGAACTGGCCGGCGTCGAGGGCAAGGGCTCGCAGGAAAAGAAAATGAGAATAGTGGGAGAGCTTATAATGCATTCCTCGCCT
>CAZCSS010000020.1:0-12957 GCA_964501515.1 uncultured archaeon | reverse complement strand
GCAGAACAGTAATGGCATACATCTTATAACAGAAAAAAGCGACACGCTTGTCAATGCTCTGCAGAGGGAATCGCAGGTCATAATTCAGAATTCCATTCGCGAGGGTTTTGGTCTCACCATCACAGAGGCGCTTTACAAGGGAACCCCTGTGGTGGCCACAAGAAGGGGAGGCATTCCGCTTCAGATAAAAGACAAGAGAACAGGATTTCTGATAAGCAACGCATCTGAAGGTGCAAAGAGATGCATTCAGCTTCTCGAAAACAGCAAACTCAGAAGGAGACTGGGGGAGAACGGCAAAAAGCATGTGATAAGGAATTTTCTTATCACAGGCCATCTTCTGGATTACCTGAAAATCTTCAGAAGCTATATGGCAGACTAGGCAAGCAGGCCTGCGGCCATCCCTATGCCCAGCAGCAGCATTATTATGCCCGATACAAGATGCAGGTATCTGATGTTCCTGTCCTTCCATCCTGACACATCCTCCACCCTCCTCATCCCCCCGTATATGAGCAGGGTTATCCCTACCATGGGAAGGACAAATATCAGGTTATAGAGAAACAGCCAGGGAAGCGTGCTCAGGATCTCCATTACAGAAAGAATCCCTCCTGCTATCAGATAGGGGCCGATTGTGCAGGGCAGGAGGAAGAGCGTGACAAACACCCCGACAGCGAATGCCCCCTTCGGGGAAGCTATGCCCTCTATTATCCTCTTCACCCTCGGTCGCATGAACATTGGCATCTCAGTAAGAAACCCGCCCGGCCTGTACCAGAAATAGTCCTTTATGTTCAGGATGCCCAGAAATATTGCCAGGCCGCCAAGAATCCTGTAAAGGAACAGCCTCACCGAGGAAAGGGCTGACACCAGCTGGAAGAACCGGATTATCACAAGCCCGTAGAACATGTAGAGCAGGAAAACCGATATGATGAAACTCATTCCTGCCAGGAGGATGTTCCGTTTCCTCTCCGGATTATATGTGAGAATCGCCACAAGCATGAGTGTGAGAACCGCCAGGGCGCAGGGATTGATTGCGTCCACTGCTGCGAGAAATATGATGTAGGAAACGCTCAAACCAGCCATGTCATCCCCCTCTTATATATGACAAATACTGCTCCTTTGCTCTCACGCCCACATACACCCTGCAATTTATTACAACCGTGGGGACGTAGCTGGGCACAAGCCCGAGTTCTTCCACAGATTCCCTGTCGTTCATCAGGTTCAGGAAGCGGAACCCCTTTCCGGGTATGTCTTTTTCTATCTCCCTGAGTACGGGAACGGCCTGCTCGCATGCCGGGCAGCCGGTCTCGTAAAACACCACGACCATGTCCTCAATCCCTCTTGATGCACACTGATCCTTTGCGAGCGTCATCCCGTCAGAAAGGATTATAGGCTGGGCAGGCCGGGCAGAATGCGTCTGGTTGCCAGCAGCAGTGCTGTTGCCGGACATCTCAGATACGCACCCCGACACCGCCAGGATGGCTGCTATCAGGACTATTAACAGCGCTTTCATAGCATTCCATTCTCTGAAACCATATATATATTTAAGTTTCAAAAAGTGAAACTTTGCATGAACTACTCAAAGAAGGTAATCTCAGGCGCAATGCTTATCACTATATTCGTTCTCGTAGTCTCTCTCAGTTCCCTTTACATTCAGACGCAGATACAGCAGGGAACAATATGCACATGCGCAATTCCCCTGCCTGTTTTTGTTCCCATTCTCGCCTCAATTGGCCTCCTGGTTGGGACCCTGGTGTATTATTCATTCTCCCCGGGCGCTGAAGCATCAAAGCCCTTCAGGGAGCCCGGCAGAAAAGCGCTCCTGAAATTCCTTGATGACAAGGAAGCTGCTGTAGTGGGGGTTCTTCTGGGCAGCAGGGGAGAACTATCCCAGGCAAAAATAACCGAGCTTTCGGGACTGCCGAAAGTAAAGGTTTCCAGGATGCTGGACAGGATGCGCGCCAGAGGGATAATAGAAAAGAAACGGAAGGGAAAGGTGAACATAATAACGCTCAGCGAGGACATCAAACAGGCTTTCCCAGAATAGACTCTATCTCTTCAGCAATACGGGTGAACATCTCTTCAAATTCCCTGCCAAGAACAGCTGCCGGCATCATCTTTACAGTGGATTCAACAACGCTCTTTTTGTAGGGCACTCTTCCGATAACAGGGATGCTGCTCTTTCTTGCAAAGGCCTCTGTTTTTTCTCTGAATCCCCTATCGAGATCAGACTTGTTTATCACTATGGACTTGGGTATTCCGAAGTGGTCTGCTATGTACAGAACCCTTTTCAGGTCATGAAGCGCCGAGGGTGTGGGTTCTGTCACAGCCACAACCATGTCGCTGCCCTGAATCGAGGCAATAACAGGGCAGCCCGTTCCTGCTGCTGAATCCACGATTACAATGTCAGAGCCTTTCTCCCTGGCAACATCCCCTGCTGCCTTCCTGGTTTCAACCACAACCTCTCCTGAAGCAAGCTCGCCCAGTTTCAGTTCGCCTGAAACCAGATCCACGCCAAAGCCGCTGCCAGTAAATACAGTGCCTATTTTCTTTTTCCCTTTCTCAATGGCGTCCGAAGGGCACACCGCCATGCAGGCCCCGCATCCTGTGCAAAGCTCAGGAACGAATGCCGGGTATTTTCCCTTCACTGCCACGATTGCATTCTGCTTGCATACCGCGGCGCACTTGCCGCATTTTGTGCATCTTGAAAAATCCCATGCAGGAACGGTCTGATAGATATCCCTGAGCTTTTTTCTATTCGCAGAGAGTATCAGGTGGTCGTTTGGGCAGTCCGCATCAGCATCAACCAGCAGGACCTTTCTCCGGCCGGACATTACAGCAGCCAGGGAAGCGGCTATTGTGGACTTCCCTGTTCCTCCCTTCCCCCCTGTAACTGATATTGTTTTCATCTATACCACAAAATCTTTCTTCAGACCGTCGGCAACGAAGCACGCATTGAATACGCATTCTATTCCGTTCTTCCTGCAGAAGTCTACGGCCTTCTTCGACTCTGAGCCGGGCTGCATCCACACTCTCCTGATTCCGAGATCCCTGCACACCTTCACAACCCTTTCAGTAACATCCGGGGGCACGACTGTAATAACAGTGTCAGGCCTTTCAGGAAGGGATTTCAAGTCCGGATAGCACCTGTCATCCAGAATCCTTGCATACTTGGGGTTCACTGCGTAAACCCTGGGGTAAATCTCCCTGAGTGTCTTGTAAATTTTGTATCCCCATTTTTTGGGGTTTGTTGTGGTCCCCACTACTGCAATAATATTTTTCCTTTCCAGGAACCCCTTTATGTTCATCATCATCCCATATGCTTTTTTATTCTCTCCAGAAGTACCTGTTTGGGTGCAAAACCGATTATTCTGTCTGCAAGCTTCCCATGCTTGAAAACGAGCAGTGTGGGGATGGCTGATATCCCGAACTTGGATGCTGCGAGCCTGTAATGGTCCACGCATACCTTGCCGAAAACAACCCTGCCCTGAAGCTCCCCTGCCATTTCATCCAGAACCGGTGCAATAAGCATGCACGGGGGGCAGTATTCTGACCAGAAGTCTATCACTACCAGGGGATATTTCTTCACTGTGTTATCAAAGCTGTCATCACTCACCTTCAAGGGCTTGTCCGGAAATCCCTGCTTCTTTATGAGTTCTTTCATTCTCTTCTCCCTGATCCTTTTTATCTCATCGTCGTCTTCCATGAAATCGCCCCTTAGTGACCGCAGCTCTCATCAAGCTCGTCAAGGTTGTCAAGGTTGTTCAGAACCTCTCCTACGGTCAGGAATTTCCCTGTTTTTATCCTGATTCCCATCTGCTTAAGCAGCATCATGGCCTTGCCGCCAATGTCAATAACATACACCATGTCAGGCCTGTATTTCTTAAGCCCTTCCACAGGGGTGCACCCCTGGCCATGCTCCCCGATGTCCACTATCCTGACCTCACCGCTGCCTGTATCGCACACCGCGAACAGCGGGTTGTGGCCAAAGTGCATGCTTATCCTGGATTTCCTTCCCCTGTTCTCAAGCACAGGCATTGCTATAATCATCCTTCACCACCTCCCTGTTTTTCCGCGGCCGCCTCCTGGCATGCCCATGTGTCCGGGGCCGGTTGCGCCCCTGACCCTGACAAGATTGCCTGCAAGCATTTCTTCCACAACCCCCTTGACAGTTCCGCTGCCCTGATAGACATCTATTCCAAGCTGCTGGAACACCCGAAACGCCCTTGGGCCTATATTGCCTGTTATTACTGCATCGGCCTTTGCATCAGCAACCCTCTGGGCAGCTGACATTCCTGCTCCACCCACCTGACCTGCTGATATGTTCTCTATTGTTCTGTGGCTTTTTATCTCCTTTTTCACTGTTTCGACGATAATGAAATAAGGGCACCTTCCGAATCTCACATCCACCCGGCTGTTTATGTCCGGGCCAGCGGAACTGACTGCTATTATCATCCTGTTCCCTCCTTCTCCTGGATTTTCCCGACCAGCACCCCGTTCAGAACAGAGAATGCTACCATCATTGCAGTGAGCAGCGCTGTGAATGCCCAGCCGAAATAAAATAACATCAGTGGCATCAGAGGGATTTTGACTGCCCTGTTGTACAGGAATGCAGCCGCCAGCGAATCTTTCATTCCCTTTTTCCTAAGTTCTGCAAGCAAAGGATACCACATATATACCGGGCCTGCAGATAATATGCCGCCTCCTATTGCAAACACCCAGCCCCTGATGCCAGAGCCTTCTCCCAGGTGCCTGCTGATGCCCTTCGCATCGAGCAGAATATTCGAAATGAACATTATGCCAAAAACCAGAATGATAACAGGTATAACCCCCAGAAATATTCTGACAAACGCTGCCAGGGACTCCAGAGCCACACCCGGGCTGAACGCGGCAGTCAGCATATACAGGGCAGCAACAATCACCAGAAATGTCCACGAGCCTTTAAGCTTCCATGTCATGCAAAAACCTCCAGCACAGCTGCCAGGAGCATTCCTGCAACTACAGATGTTCCAAAACCTGCAATATTTCTTGCAAGCGCGAACCTTCTGCCGAGCATCATGCTTTCTGCAGGAAACTGAACAACCCCCACGGTAACCCATGCCATTATGAAGGCAGCCACAGCAGCAAGGGAAATCCCACCATTGAGAAGCTCCCCACCGATAATATAACTGTTAACAGGATTTCCTGCGGCTACGCTTCCAATCAGGGCTCCTGCAAGGGAATCCAGAAGCTGGTTCCCTGTAAACACCTGCGAGTAGACTTCTTGGGGAATGGCTGTTACAGCAAGAGCTGTCAGAAATATGACGCCCAGCATTACTGGCATCATCTGCCTGAAGCTGTTTCCTGTCTTTTTCAGGGCTTTTTCTATCTTTGGATTCATGCTTTCACTCCCTGTCACTTTATTCAACGTGCCGCTTTCATGTTCCAATACCCTTTCTTGTCATTTTTGCACCGCATTTCGGGCATACGTGCTCGAAGCAGGGCAGCCCTCTCTGGTGGGGGACACTGTACCCGCATTTCGGGCATATGCACTCCCCTCCGGGCCCCATGCCCGTACCGCCCATTCTTCCTTTCCATCTTGCTTCCATTCCAAGACCTCCCTTGTAGTAGCTCTGCTTTATTTTATGCGACTCGACCTGTATAACAACATATTTAAGCCCCTGGACACCTCCTATAAGTTTCGCCTCGATTCTTTTTGTTATTCTGGAAGCATCCTCGACCCTGATTTCAGGATCCAGTTTTATCCTTAACTCAGCAAATATGTATGAACCCATTTTTTGTGTTCTGAGTCCGGAGAGGGACACACCCTCTTTGCTAACAATATTTCTTATCCTGTTTTCAGTTTCCTCGCCCGCAGAAACATCCAGCAGGCTGTCAATGGTCTCCTTGCCCAGCCTGACAGACCCCTGTATTATATACAACCCTATCAAAGCGGCCGCCACAGAATCCGCATAACTCCAGTATCCTGTCAGTATCAATCCTGCCAGAACGCCTAATGAAGTAAAAACATCCACTCTGGAATGAACGCCGTCGGCAACAAGGGAGACAGTTTCATATTTTTTCCCTGTTTTTATCTTGATTCTGGCCATTGTCTCGTTCACCACCGCAGATGCTGCCATCACCCCCAGAGCCAGATACGATACATCAACTGCTCCCGGCTTTGTTATTCCCATGAAGGCATTGTAGATTATCCATAAACCTGAAGCGAACAGTATGATTGTTATGAAAAGCCCTGCCAGCACCTCGCTTTTGTGATGACCGTAAGGGTGCTTGGAGTCCACTGGCTTTTTTGAAAACCTGATTCCGACATAGCTTATTCCAGAGGAGATGATATCCATCCCTGAATGTACCCCGTCAGCAAATATTGCAGATGACCTGCTGAGAAGCCCGATAAAAATCTTGGACAAGGCAAGGGCCGCATTTGCTATTATGGCTATAAGAGAGAGTCTCTCTGTTGATATTTCTCCGCGTGTTTTTTTCATGCTCATGGAAATCTTCTCCCCCTGCCACGGCCAAAGCCGTATCCAAAACCCCTTCCAGACCCTGCCAGTGTGTAGTGTCCACCCTCTATTCTTATGGGCTTTCCGTTAACTATGGCGTCAGCTATCTTTTTTCTCGCAGAATCATATATCCTCTGGAATGTGGGCTGGGAAACGCCCATGCTCTTGGCTGACTTGGTCTGGTTGAGCCCTTCATGGTCTTTCAGCCGTATAGCTTCGAATTCCTCAAGCGTGAGTACGACAGGCTCCAGCCCTCTCATGGGCACGCCTGCTGGCTTGAAGTATGCAACTCCGGGCTCGCACCACACCCTTCTCCGTCTCATGGGTCTTGGCACATTCTCTCCTCCATTAAAGTCATCTTTTCCGTTTTGTGTTCGCTTATTTTTTGGATTCCAGCTCTTTAAGTCTGGCCTCGATGTCCCTGAGCTCCTGCTGTATGGCCTCCCTTTCAGCCCTGAGGTCAGCTATTTCCTGATCCTTCGTGGGCTCGAAAGGAACATATCCCGGGCCATAGCCCCATGCAGGTGCTGGTCCCCAGAATCTTCTGAATCCAAAGCCTCTGCCAAAACCTCTTCTGAAACCAAATCCTCTTCCACAGGGGCCAAGACCCCATCCTGTTCTTGGGCCGTATCCCAGAGGCCCTGTTCCGTCTCTTGCAGGCATATCAATCACCTCCCCCTTCTTTGGAAAGACGGCCTGGTTCATACATAAGCCGTCATACTTCTTTGGAAAGACGGCCTGGTTCGTTTGCTATTAACCGCCGCCTTCTTATATTTTGAATATTTATTCTTAATTTATATTGAATATATATTCATTAGGGTTTATAAAGCTTTCGGTCAAAACCCGAGCCAATTAAATTCCGGATTGCCTGTCGAAGATGATAATCCCGGGTTCTGGCGGTTTCAGACCAGAACCAGACAAGATATATACTGTTTTCTCATTTTTCAGATTCGGATTGGCACAGCCCGGCAAGAGAACTAATCCTTCCCGTAATCACCCAGAAGGACCAGCTCATCCTCTGAGAGCCTGGACCTGATCTTCTCAAGATTCTCCATATCCTTCTCTGATAGGAACACATCCAGAACATCCCCTTCGCTGAACTCTTTTCCTATGGTGACGCCGTCCATGGAGAGTGCAACCTTATCCCCCTTCACGGCCTCATTTACATTCTCTCCCCTCAGTTGTATTTCCCTTATCTCCCCCACAGGGTTTCCTCTTATCATCAGTGTGTAACCGGGCTTTACGGTCCCTGCCAGAACCTCAACCCCGAAAACAGCGGGCTTTGACTGCCTGAATACATATCCCGGAAGTGTCCGGACCCTTCCAGGTCTTGTGGTCTCCTCCACAAGCTTCTCTTCAAGCCTCTTCTTCCTGTCAGCAACCCATTCCCTGTACCTGTCAACAAGGCTGTAAATCACATCCGAACAGAAAACAGGAATCCTGTTTTCCCTTGCCAGTTTTTCAACATCAGGCGGAACATGAACCCCGAAGGCCATTATTATCGGATCCTTCATTGTCCTGGATTCCAGCACATCTGACTTGGCCACATCCCCGACCAGTGCCTTTCTTATTTTCACATCTTCCTGCCTGAGCGTCTTTATCATGGCCTCCAGACTTCCGAGGGTGTCGGCCCTGAGTATTATCCCTTCTTTGTCGGTCTCTATCTGCACCTCCTCTATTTCACTCTCCACCTCCTCTCTCGCCTTTTCAATGTCCTTCCTGTCCCTCACAGCTCTGAGCGGAGAGCCTGCCACAACTCTTTCCAGATCAGGAGCAGCTATTTTTATTCCGGCGGCCGCTGAAACGCTCTCCACGGGCTTAAAGCTTTTTTCCATTCTAAGCTCCTTCAGGGCCTCTGGTTCAAGCAGCGCCTTTATCTTTGTGGTCACACTATCCTCGCCGCCCACAACAACAAAATCCCCCCGCCTTATCTCCCCGTCATATAATATAACATCTATGGTGGTTCCCAGACCCCTGTATTCCTTGACCTCAAGAACAGTCCCCTTCCCCTCCCCGGGCGTAACCACCAGCCTGTTTTTAAGGAATTTCTGGGCTATGCCTGCAATAGTCATTAGAAGGTCTGGCACGCCCTCTCCTGTTACGCCGGACACGGGCACTATTGCAATCTGTTTTGAGAAATCACCCACGCGATCAAACCTCTCGGAATCAAACCCCCTCTCTCCGAGTTGTCCCACAATCTCGTATATCTTTTCCTCGAGTTCGTTCTGCGTTCTCTCGGGCTGGTCCTGAACAGAGTCAGAGAAGCACACATTGTTGTGAATATTCCAGCCGCTGAGCTTGTCAATCTTGGTTGCTGCCACCACAAAGGGCGTCTTGAACTGCTTCAGGAAATTCAAACTCTCGTCTGTCTGGGGCTTGAAGCCCTCATTAATATCCACTACAAGAACAGCAAGGTCAGCAATCGCCCCCCCTCTCTTTCTCAGCGTTGTGAATGCCTCGTGTCCGGGAGAGTCCACCCAGAGCAGGCCGGGTATGTCCAGTTTTATGCCCATCCTGTTCAGCATGGTGCCGCATGCGTTGATTATCACGCTGGAGGGGATGTAGCTGGCTGATATGTACTGCGTTATCAGGCCGGGTTCGGTGGCCGCGATAGCAGTTCCCCTGACCCTGTCCAGCAGGGTGGTCTTTCCATGGTCCACATGACCCAGACCGACCAGTATGGGGGAACGTATTTTTTTGTCCATTGCAGCCACCTCATACTCTTAAAGAGAAAAGATGATTTAAATTGATGAGTCCGGAATTGGGCACTGTTCACGAATTGACCTGTTCTGTTCTTTCAAAAAAAGCGCTGTTACCGTTATCATTATAGGAGAGCTTGACCGTTACCCTGCTGCCGTGTTCCCCGTTGTCTCTAATGCAGTGTTCCTCATAAATCCTGCTAAATACATGGTAGAACTCATCGCGCTCCATTCCGTCAAGCAAAGAAACCATCTCGTTATCCTCAGGAACCCTTCCAAATATATTATTCAGGATTCCTGGCAATTCCATAGAATGAAAAACCCTGCAATAAGGCGAGCCCATAGAAACAGTCATTTTGTAGGTTTTTTCGTGCCCGCTGCTCAGACCGTCCAAACAAACCCTTCTATAATTAGGTCGAGTCCTTTGATATTAATTTCTATCCTCAAATACGTTATGTTTTTATTTTTCCAGTTCCTATAATTAAAGGATATTTTCTTTTCTGTGTCTTCTGATAACTTTTAAATGTGCAATATCAATCTATTGATATTGAAAAGCAGCGTTGCTCTGCAATATATCCCGAGGGGGACGATGTTTGATATAAAACTGATAAGGGAGAACCCCGAACTAGTGAGGAAGAACCTGAAGAGAAGGAATGAACCCAAGCTCCTGGAAACCTTGGACATGACCATAAAAAAGGACAGGGAATGGAGGCAGTCGCTTCAGAGGCTTGAGGCCCTGAGAAGGGAAAGAAACGAGATAACAGAGAGGATTGCCCTTCTCAAGAGGCAGGGCAAATCCGCCAGAAAGGAGATGGCAAGGGTCAGGGAAATCCCTGGGAAGATAAAGCGCCTTGAAGAAAAGAACCACAGGCAGGCCAGCGAAATGCGTTCGCTCCTGATGGAAATTCCGAACATGCTTCATGAATCTGTTCCTTACGGAAAGGATGAGCACGAGAACGTTGAGATTAAGAGGTGGGGCAAACCCCCCAAGTTCAAGTTTGCCCCAAAGAACCACCAGGAGATTGCTGAAAGTCTGGGCCTTCTTGACACGGAAAGGGCGGGCAAGGTGGCCGGGGCGGGTTTCTTCTATCTGAGGTCCGAACTGGCGCTTCTTGACATCGCAATACAAATGTATGCCATTGATTTTCTAAGAAAAAGAGGATATGTTCTTATCCACCCTCCGCTGATGATGAGAAGAAAGCCCTATGAAGGCGTGGTGGACTTGGGGGATTTTGAAAATGTGATGTACAAGGTCCAGGGAGACGGCCTCTATCTCATAGCCACCTCTGAACATCCGATGGGAGCAATGTTCATGAACGAGGTTCTCGAGAGAAAGGACCTTCCCATAAGGCTGTGTGGGGTTTCGACCTGTTTCAGGAAAGAAACAGGCAGCCACGGAAAGTATACCAAAGGCCTCTTCCGCGTTCACCAGTTCAACAAGGTTGAGCAGTTCATATTCTGCCATCCTGATGAAAGCTGGAAGCTGCATGAGGAGCTGCAGAAAAACTGCGAGGGTTTGTATCAGGGGCTTGGCCTGCACTACAGGGTGGTGAATGTGTGCACAGGAGATATAGGAAACCTGGCGGCCAAGAAGTATGACACAGAGATCTGGATGGCTGACGGGCAATTCCGTGAAATTGGCTCAAACTCCAACTGCACCGATTATCAGGCCCGGAGACTGAACGTGAAGTTCAGGGAGAAGGAAGGCCAGGCGCCTGTGGGGTTTGTGCACACCCTGAACAACACCGCCCTTGCCACCAGCAGGACCATGGTGGCCATTCTCGAACAGTTCCAGAATCCTGACGGAACGGTTACAATTCCTCCTGTTCTGAGGCCCTATATGGGCGGTGTCCATAAACTGGAAAGGAAATAACCTTTCCGGGTTCATCTGAGCCGTTGCATAATTTATTATGCCTCATTCCCAGGCGCTGCTGCGCAACCGGACCTCATTTTTCTCATGTTCTGTGATGCAGCCTGAACCAATTTAATAAAACAATGCAAAAAGAATCTTATGAAAGTCCTGCTTCTCGTGATGGATGGCGCAGGGGATGTGGGGAAGCAGACCCCGTTATCGCTGGCCAGAAAGCCTGTTATGGAGAGGCTTGCTTCCAGAGGGCAGGTGGGCCTTCTTGATATAGGATACAAGAATACTGTGGATTCTGACATAGGGTATCTTACTCTTCTTGGGAGCTACTCCAGAAAGACATACCCCGGGAGAGGATATCTCTCTGCTCTGGCCTTCCCCGGACTGAAAATCCGGGATGATGACATCTGTATAAGGGGAAATTTCGCAACACTTGATGATAACGGCATGCTCATTGACAGGAGGGCAGGAAGAGACATGACCGGCCTGGATGAGCTGGCCCGGAAACTGGACGGGATGGAGATAGACGGCGTAAGATTCATCGTGAAGCACAGGGATGTGTTCGGCCACAGGATTCTTATAATAATGAGGGGGTCCGGCCTTTCAGAGGATATTGTTCCAAATGACCCCAAAAAAACAGGCGCGCCCCTGCCGCAGGTTGGGGCAAAAAATCAGGGCGCCAGGAAAACGGCCTCTGTGCTGAACAGGTTTCTCTACAGGGCGCATAGTATCTTGTCGAAAGAAAAAGCCAACAAAAGAAGGAGGTTCCCTGCCAATGCCATTCTTGTAAGAAATGCCGGCAGGAAGAAGGATTCTCCTGGCGTTCAGAAAACCCTTGGCATGAAGGGCTGCTGTATAGCAGGAATACCTATTGCAAAAGGTGTTGCCAGGTTCCTGGGGATGGATGTGGCAGAGGTCCCTGGAACAACAGGCCTTCCCAGAACCAACCTGAAGGGCAAGTTTGGAGCTGCCCTGAAAGCGCTGGAGAGATGCGATCTGGTGTTTTTGCATGTGAACGGGACAGATATAGCCTCGCATGACAGGGATCCTGAGCTGAAGAGGGAGATTATAGAGCATGTTGACAGGGAGCTCGGGAATCTTCTGAAAACAATCGACCTGGAGAAGGTAATAGTGATTGTGACATGTGACCACAGAACAGCCTCGTCTCCTGAATGGAAGGGTTACGAGCACCTGAACCTTCCGGTCCCTGTGCTGATTTCAGGCAGCGGGATTCGGCCCGTGAGCAACTCCGGATTCTCAGAAGCCTCATGCGAGAAGGGCTTCAGGATAAAGGGGAACGAACTGATATTGTTTTCCCTGAAGATGGCAAAGGGATAACCGGGCGGGCTGATACATCTCTTTACGATGGGCGCTGTTGTGAAGGTTTGGTTTTTTGCTGCGGTTCTTCTCCACCACTAATCCGTTTTAGCAAAAAGTTCTCAATTTTCTTGGGATCGCGAACCGAGATTAGTTTCATTTCTACCCTGCTCGTCTGGATTAGTATGTCCCCGCGGCCCAAAACCCTGTCAACAAAATCCTGCCTCAGAGAGACATTTTCAATCAAGGAAAGCTGTACGGTATTGGATTTCTTTTTGATCAAGCCGTCTACTTCAACGATCCTGTCAGCAGTTATTATGTATTTCAGCGAGCGCCTCTTCAGCTCAACAGGAACCGCAAGAATGAGCGACGCTGCCATAAGATATGTGCTTATTCCAGAAGGATTGAACGGCAAAAATCTCAGAACAGGCCCGAGAGCAGAGTTGCCATAAAGGAACAGGGCAACCCCTGCCAGGAATATCAGGGTGAGGAGACCATACGCTTTGACATATTTCCAGCCGAACCTCCCGCTTGTGAACCTGAGGACAACCCTTTCGTCGGGCGCTGTCTGGGGAGCCATGTT
>CAZCSS010000019.1:0-13120 GCA_964501515.1 uncultured archaeon | reverse complement strand
GCATACAATCTCAGGGCCGATTTCAAACCTGCTCTCCGGGCCGGGCTTTACCATCACTCTTGCTCCGGCAGGGACATAGCTGAAATCAGGGACATCCGGGCCGATTCCAAGAAAGGGTGAGATAGCATATCCTGCAAACACCTCGACTGAAGCAGGATATTTTTTGAAGAACTTCTTATCCAGATCCTGTGCAGAGGCGCCTGCTGCAACAGAAAGCCCCAGCAGAGCGCTTCCTATTATGGGCAAGAATCCTGAGCATTTCATGGCACAGTTAAAGAAAGAAGTTTTTTAAGCCTTGCCGTACAGGGCCTTTCCCAGCCTTTCCAGCATTCTAATCCCCTTGACCTCTTCTCTGAACATTTCCACCTCGAGGATTCTCTTTCCCCTGAATATTTTTCTTATCTGCCTCACTCTTATGAGCTGGATTTTCCTCTTTTCCCGGCAGAAATCGCATTTCGAGTTCTCGGGGATGAGCTGGTTGATTATGACCGCATCCACAGGGATGCCGTACTCCCTCAGCGCCTGCTCTGCTCTATCAGATTCCAGGATGCTCATCTCTTCCGGTATGGTGACTATATTATAGTGCGTCCTTTTCGGGTCTGAGAGAATCTTCCTGGCCTTCTCTATCCTGGCCTTCATCTCGTCCAGCTGCTCTGTTCCAAAAGAGGGTTTGTCCTCTTCCTCTCCAAACGGAATGATTTTCTTCACCATGCTGGCAAGGCCCGCAAACCTCATCCTTATCTTTATCATCTTCCCGAGCCATGAATCAAGGACATCAGGCAGGGAGAGGAACCTCAGTGTGTGGCCTGTGGGAGCGGTGTCAAAGATTATTGCGTCATACTCGTTCGAATTCATATACTCCAGAAACTTGCTCAGGGCCGATATCTCGTCTATTCCGGGCGTCATCCCGGCCATGTCAAAGGCATCCTCAAGCCCGAGGCCCTTCAGCATGTCAATGTTCTCTATCCTGGGGGCGAGCTTCTCCCTGTATTCAGCCATGGCCTTTTTCGTGTCAATCTCAACAGCATACAGGTTTTTTTTCAACTCCTTCACGTCTCCCCCAATCCTCTTCTCGAATGAGTCTGAAAGGGAGTGGGCGGGATCAGTGGATATCAGCAGGACCTTTTTCTTCCTGGAGAGCCAGAGCGCGGTGGCCGAGGCCATGCTCGTTTTGCCCACGCCGCCCTTGCCGCCGAAAAGGTAAAAAACCGTGCCATTCCTTCCGGCCGCGTTCCTGACCATTTTCCTGAGCATGATAATTTATTGCATGCCTCTTTTATATTATCTCTTCAGGCAGCCGCATCTTTAGAGGCCTGTGCTTATCTTTCTTTCCAGCTCCAGAAGCCTTGAATAGTAGCGCCTGAACTCCTCCTGGTTGCCGGTGCTGTAATAGTATTTGGACAACTCCTGCAGGGCATATATGTAATAAGGGTCAATCTCGAGCGATTTCCTGTAAAGGGGTATGGCGCTGTCTGTTTCGTTCTTCAGGTGATACATGTATCCCAGGTTGTAGTACATCATTGCAAGCTGGCCTGTTTTTGCGACCTCTATGCCCCGCCTGTAAAGGGATATTGCGCTGTCGATGTCGCCTTCAAGATAATACTCATATGCCAGGTTCGCTATGGCATTCTCTGAATCGGGATTGTATTTCAGCTCGGTCTGGAAGAAGAGCTTGGGATCAGACCACTCGATGTTTCTTGCGAAACCCCTGGCCCCGAGGATTAGGCAGATCACAAGAAAGACCGACACAGCAGCCTTTTTGCTGCCGGCAAACCTGAAGAAGTAAAAGCTGGCGCCTGCCGAGAATCCTGCCATGCTGTAGTATATCCAGTGCTCCTTCATCGTGTACGCCATTGGCACTATGCCGGATGTGGGAAGAAGGGCTGCCAGAAACCAGAAAAAGCAGAAGAAAAGCATCTTCTCTGATTTGTATTTCCACATGGAAAGAGTTCCCAGGATCATGAGAACAGCAAGGGATATCAGAATTCCTGGGTGAGACAGGGTGCTGAAAACCATGACCGGGTGCTCTGAGTACAAGACAACAGGAAAGAAAACAGCGACCAGGTATTCCCAGAATGCGTAGAGGAAGGTATAAAACACTGTCACCGCCCCTGAAGCTGATGACAAACCGGCGAGCACAATCTGGCCGAAGTCAAGGAAGGACTTTCTGATGAGAACATACAGGGCTGTCGCGGCAATGGATATTGTATAGAAAGGGTATCTCGATATGTGCCGGACACCGTGTTCGGGGCGCTTGGGGAAGGCCATGTCTGCGATAAAGAAGAGGCCGAGAAAAACAATGGACCTTTCCTTTGAGAGCAGGGAGAATCCGATAAGGAGCGCAAAAAGCGTGTATTGCAGAAGCCTGCTTTTGAAAAGCCTGTCCTTTCTGTATACAAGAATGGCTGAAAGAACAAAGAAAAGGCCGAGCGGGTCGCCGAGCCCTGACACATAGCTCACGGCCTGCGCATTGGCAGGATGCACAAGAAACAGCAGGCCCGCGAAAAAACTGACCGTTCTTCTCAGGCCAAAATCCCTGAGCAGATAGAACAGCAGGACAGAGCAGCCCACATGCACAAGCACGGAAAGGAGGTGATATGCCAGGGGGGTTGTTCCAAAGAAATGATAAACAAAGGAGTGGAAAACAAACTGCAGGGGTCTGTAAAGGGAACCGAAAAAGCCTGATCCCGCGGTTCCGGCTGTTGTAAACAGTTTAGGCAGATTTGCCAGGTCGTGCACGTAAGTATTCCTGACAATGTAATACTCATCATCGAAAAACAGCCGCGCATTCATGGCAGGAGAATATACCAGCAGAGCCAGAAGAAGGAGGATGAAAATGAGAAAGGAATCCCTCTGGAAGAGGGAATTTGTTCTTTTTCCCGGTCTGGCAAATTCCCGGAGGGAAGCCCTGAAAGCCTTCATTGAGTTAAACAGGGATTGGTGATTAAAATAAATTCAAGCATAGGCCGGGGAGAAGCTTAACCTGGCACACACCGCTGGTTTTTCCTATAAAGTTGTGCTTATCTATAGCTTTTCATATAGAGCGGAGGCCGGGCGGAGAACTCTTTATATTTGAAACTATTCACAACTACTAACCGTAAGGTGCCCAACACGTCTTTCCCAATCCATTCAGCTGTTCTTTTCCTTAATGTGCCATCTCCGCTGTGAGATTCCCGATTGTTATGGTCATTTATTCACCAAGCAAATCGGCCTTGGTTATTATCCCCTCCATTTCTCCCTTCTCCATGACAAGAACAGCCTTGCTCTGCTTTAGTAGAGGCAGAAATGATCTCTCCGGGGTCTTTGGCCCGACGGTTGCGAATGACTCCCCCATTAAGTCCCGCACCTTAAAACACTCAAGCGAATCTGAATCGTTCCCCTTCAGAGTCTTGTTAAGGATGCTTTCAAGGAAACTGTCCTCGCTTATGCTGCCCACAACCTTACCGTTCTCTGTGACCGGCATCTGTGATATGGAATTCTTCTTCATCAACCTGACTGCTTTTTCCAGTGAATCAGAGCATTCCACGCTTATCACACCCCTGTACATCACATCCTCGGCCTTTCTACCGGATTCCCACTCCTTGGAGTCCAGTGCTTCAAATATCCTCGCCACCTTGTCGTATGAAGGGATTACCCTTCCCGCCTCTGTCTTCACCAAGAGAGATTGTGATATTCCTGAAAGCCTAGCCAACTGCATTTGAGTCAGTCCCAAGGCATTCCTTCTCTTCTTGATTTCCCTTATTTCTGGTAACATATGAATATTTTGAACAATAATATTTATAAGGTTTTACTATACTATATGTATATGAAAACCGAAAAGCGGTATGACATGAGGAAGCAGGAGTGGAGAGAGGGCAACTTCAAAAGGGGTGACACCTGGAAATCCACGAGGAAGTTCAAGTGCTACGTCTGCGGGGAAAGGAGCGACGAGTGGGTGATGGGTGGATGGCCCGGGATGGGCCCGAGGCTGGTTTGTCCTCTTTTCATGAAGAATAGCAAATTCCATGATGAGATACAGGAGAAGGTATGGAAATGGAGGGAGCCCGGCCACCCGAAAATCTATATAGAGGCGCTGTGGAGTGAGATAAGGGAGATGGGGAAGAAATTGAGAAAAATTTATGAGCAGCATGAATGAGTATGGCAAGATTATAAAGGAGTATGAGGCAAGTTTAATACACATGAATCACCATTAATAATATCCATGCGTTCTTTGGAATTTACCTTTTTAAGATTTTTCAATCCCCCATCCTTGCAGGTTGTCCGGGAAGTTGAGAATGAGCCTGTGATTTCTCTCGGGCAGACCTGCCTTGTGGAGATTCTTCAGACCGCTTTTGTACCTGCGGTCCCAGTCATGGGTTGTGAATTTCATGGTGATGCACTTGGAGGGTTTTTAGATAAACCTTATGCGCGCATCACACTTTTCATACAGAGCGGAGGCCGGGAATTTCGAAGGGAAGGATATCTCGGGAGGGGTGACTTGTCAGTCATCAGGCACTCCCATGCAATATCGCACTCCTGTGCCATTTTGCAGGTGGTTTTTGGCCCACAGCTTTTTGCAGAAGGCGGAAGCCTCTAAAAAGCTGTGTTTCGAACCCGGGTGCGTCGCTGTCTGCTTTTTGCTGGCTTGAGCCTTTGCTGTTGGAAGCGTGAACTCCTCTGGGTTAAACCCTTTTCAAAAGGTTTATACTGCAGGCGACTGCCTAACCACTCGGCCACCTCCGCATCTGATACATTACAGTTATGCTTGGTTTAAGAAGATTTATTACTTATGGTTACAATTACAAAATATAACAGATGATAACATGAAAAAGAGCGAAAGAAGGATATATCTCCTTACGGGCGCGCTCACAATAGTTCTGTACGTGATGGGTGTTCTTACGGGGTTCTACGTGTATTCGCTTGGAGTGAACCAGGGCTACAATCAACTGGCTGAGATGAGAAGCGAAATAGACCAGTATTCCAAAGGCCTGCAAAGCCTGCAGCTCCAGCAGCTCTACCTGAGCTCGGACAACAATCTCACCTGCAGGTATCTTGTTTCTTCCATAAACAGCCTGCAGAGCGACATATATATGCTGGCAAAAAAACTCCCGAAAAAGCTTGAGGTGTTTGAGAAGTATTATCCCCAGGACCAGAATTATGTGAAAATCAAGAAGGATTATATGTCCCTTCTTATCAAGAGCTGGCTGTTTTCCCTTACCGTAAGGAACAGATGCGGTAAGAATGTTGTTCCTATACTTTACTTTTATTCGAGTGACTGCGAGGACTGTATAGAACAGGGCTACACGCTGGATGCGCTGCAGAGGGATGTGGACAATCTCCTTGTGTTCACAATAGACTTCAACCTGGACGATGAAACCGTGCGCATGATAAAGCAGGTTTACGGTATAGACACTGTGCCTTCCCTGATAGTGAATGAAAAGGCTATGAGGGGTTTGCAGGACTATGGCAGCGTGATGGCTGCTATAAGAAACAGCAGTGGTGCGGCATGATGGCGCTCGAATTCTTCAATATAGAGAAGATGGTTTATGACACATTCATTTCAGGATTTGTCACCACCAGTGTTCATCAGACCAGCCTGATGATTTACAATATTATGATAATCCCAATGGCTGTTTTCTCGGTGCTGTTCTACATGCTTGCGCTTTCATCCGTCAGGGGCGACCGGCAGGTCTCTCCGGGCACAAGAATCACAGACTGGCCCAGTGTCACTGTGCAGATACCCACATACAATGAGCCTGTTGCCATAAGATGTGCCCGAAAGTGTCTGGAATTTGATTACCCAAAAGACAGAATGGAGATTATAATAGGGGATGACAGCACAGATCCCAAGGTCTCAAGGATGCTCGACAGGTTTGCAAAGGAAGTGAAAAACGTAAGAGTTGTCAGGAGGGGCACCAACAGGGGATTCAAGGCAGGGAATCTGAACAATATGCTTGCGCATTCCAGGGGAGAGATTATAGTGGTGTTTGACTCTGATTTCACTCCGCGGAAGGATTTCCTGAAAAGGGTCATACCCCATTTCATAAGGGATGAGAAAGTGGGATGCGTGCAGGTTAAATGGGGTTATATGAACATCAACCAGAACAGGGTGTCCAGATTGGCCTCTGCCACGCTCATGGTTTATCACAAGCTTCTGGCTCCGCTAAACAACAGGCTCGGGGTTTCCCTGTTGTTCGGCACAGGCCAGGCCATCAGGAAGGACCTGCTTGTAAGGATGGATGGGTGGCAGGAGGGCAGTCTGACCGAAGATGTGGAGTTCTCCATCAGGACCCTTAAGGCCGGGTACAGAACGCTGTATATGTCCAACTATGAGGTTCCTGGAGAAGTCCCCTTCACCATATCTGGTTTTGCAAAGCAGCAGAAGAAATGGGCATACGGGAATGCCAGGGCCTTCATGCAGCATGCCAGATGGATACTCTTTGGCAAGAGGTTCTCATTCATGCAGAAGTCCGCGCTTGTGTTCACGCTCACCGGATATGTGTCAGCCCCTGTTCTTGTGCTTTTTACGCTGCTCGGGTTGATCTCATTCTTTAGCGGGGTGCCAGAACCCATAAATGTGATGAGATTCACTACCCAGACACTGCAGATACTTCTGATAAGCTCAGGCTTCCTGGCAGCCATGCTGGCTGCGCTCAAAAAGGAAAAGAGCATAAGAATGGGACTGTCTGTTTTCGGTGCCTCGCTCACCATAGGATTTCTTGTGTCTGTCAATGTGTTCGAGGGCATATTAAGGGCGCTTTCGGGAAGGAGAATGGACTGGTACATGATAAGAAAGCTGGGGAACGAGAACCTAATCGCGGCCTAACGGCTTCCTGACCTGGGATTTTATCCAGGCCAGCCATTTCTTGTAGATTTCATCGGCATCTGCAGCACCTGTCTCCTGCCTGAGGGATTCCTGTATCAGATGGAACATCTGGTTGGACCTCACTACCCAGCCGGCTTCCAGAATATCAGGCCTCCTGAGATTGCCGGACATCTCCACCAAGGTGTTTTTAATCCTGCCCCTGAGGTTGATGTTGTCCCAGACAGCATCCCAGTTGTCGCCCCACTCCTTCACATAGGATGCTATTCTGTTAAGAACCTCTGATTCGCCGTTGACAAGGGTGTCAGTGGGCTTGAGCGTGTCCTCCTTTCCTGAATACTCCATCAGATTGATAAAACCGCCTTCTTTCAGGGGACTTTCTTCCCACCTCTTCCTGACTTCTGTGATCTCGGTCATTCTTCTGAACTTATGCAGCCCGTCTGCTGACCTCAGGGACTTGCATACAGGGATTATGTCAGTGGCCTTGAAAGAGGTTTTTGGAACCCCAAGGTCATTCACTACCCTGTCATATACGCCATATGCGGACTCTCCGTGTATGGTACCTGCCACTACATTGGAAAGAGCGCCTATCCTCATGGCTTCATAGAGTGCCCTGGCTTCTAATGACCTCACCTCTCCCACTATCAGGGCAGAATCACCCAGCCTGAGGGCGGTCCTCAGAGCCTCCTCAGCAGGCATCTCTGTTTCAACCTTTGTGATAACAGACCTTGATTTCAGCCGCTCTATGTTGTATTTCAGCTCCCTCATTTGCTCAACAGGAAGCTCAAGCGTGTCCTCCAGGGTCAATATCCGCACCTTGGGAAGCATTTCCAGCATCATAGCGCCCAGTACGGACGTCTTTCCTGCCCCCCTGCCACCTGCCACAAGAATGGACACTGCGCCGTCTATAAGGAAGGACAACAGCCCTGCTGCAAGGGGACTGAGCATGCGTGCTTTTATAAAGAGCGGCAGGGTCCAGGGCTTGTCCCTGTGGCGCCTTATGGCAAAACCAAGCCCGTGAGGGGAGAGGGTTCTGGTTATCACGCAGAACCTGGCATATCCTCCTGGAACAAGGATGTCTGTATCCAGAACAGGATTGGCCTCGTCCAGGGGCCTTCCTGACTGTATCCTCAGCCGCGTGGCCCAGGCCTCGGCGTCCTGCATGCTCGGAATCAGGTTGGTCTTGCACTCCTCCCAGTCAGAGTGGTTTACCATGATGGGCTGGTTCTCTATCGGGGAGTTCACATATATGTCCTGTATCCTTTCATCTGCCAGGAGCAGCTCCAGAACACCCAGGCCGGCAGTGTATCTCGTGAGTATGCCTGCCAGTTGCTCTGATTCCTTTGAGCTCATGTGGACCCCCATGCTGTCGGCCATTTCATTTATCATGTCCTTGCCTATGCTGTAAAATACCTCTCTCACATTCTTGGAGCGCACGAACTCTGCTGTTTTCGGTCTGTGCGTGGCCATGTATCTCCTGGCCGCGTCCAGAACCCCGTACTTGTCTTCAGGGAGCGTGAACTCAGGGGGGGTCATATGATAGAAGTAATGCGCAGCGTTGGGTAGTCTGAATATCTCTACCTGTGTGTCTCCCACCATGTACTTGTCGACTGACCGACCCCCCTCGGGGGGCATGAGCATGTATCTGGTGAGCATGAAGTTGGGCCTCACCACAGGCATGAAAAGTTGCCTGTAAAGAGACCTGTCACCCAGGTGATATCCTGATATCTGGGACTTTACGGACTGGATTATCCTCAATTTCTCCATTCTTTCTCTCAGTTTTTTGAGAACGTTTTCCCTGTAGCGCATGTAGCATTCATAGCACATCCTGGAAGTGGTTGACTTGAGTCTTATGTTTATGTTTCTTATCTCTCTTATTGTTTCCACATATGCCCCAATGGGATCCTTTCTCATAAGGTCGAGTATTATATATTGCAGTCTGGCCGACCATTCCGGATAGCATCTGGTGCACTGGCCGGAGCCCATGTTCTTCTTTGAGAAGAACTTCTCCCTTATGAGCTCCCTTATGAGATCAGCCACTTCCAGAAGCATCCTGACCTGCTCGTAATCATATTCGTATTCTCTGTCTTTTGCAAGCACAACAGAACGCACCTTCCTGTTTTCCAGAAGCTTGTCCATAACAAGGCCCATGCACTGCTCATAGTCCTCTATCGAGGGGCCGTAAAGGCTGCCAAGAAGGTCGATCCTTATCTGCATCTTGTTCTCGTCGTAAACAGAATCCCCTGCTGCCACACAATCACATTTATTATTTGGGTCCTGATAAATAAATTGACAGCGCCGGGCTGTAGCAACTTAAATTCGTATTTATGAAATTAAATTGGCAGAGCCGGGGCGCGGCTTTGTGACGGAATTCATTCTTGCCATCGATTTCAAATTTGGTCTCCCTGTAATGGTTCAGATGAAACAAAGATTCTGCATATTGAAAAAGAAAGCAATATGCTGCGTGAATAGTGTCGCAAAGCCCCGAGGCACGGTATGAATTTAAACGAACAAAACCGTTATATTATTATGATGAATAACCTGTCCCTTATTCTGCGCCATGTGAAGAGAAACCCTCCACTGCTGTTCATTTTTATCGGAGTTGTGTTCTGGGTCGTATGCGAAGAGGCTGGGATGAGGTCTGTACCGCAGGAAAGGGCCGGGATTTTCTGCACAACATGGCCAGGATTGGTTGCATTGGGCGTTGCACTTGAAATTGCTCTGATACTTTTGTTTTATATTCAGTACAGGAAACCAAAAAGAAGCAATTTTTAAGGCCGGAAAGCAATAAATTAACATGGAGACCCCAGGAAAAAGCAAGCCTAAAACCATACACTCTGTTATAAATGAGATGATTGAAAGGGTTAACTCAAACACCCAGAGGCTCAGGCTGCTTGAGCAGAGCGCTGAGTCCCTTGAAATGAGGATAAACGCAGCCGAGCAGAACATGCTTACCCAGAAAAAGGAACTCCAGAAAACCATTGCTGAAATTGGGAACAGGGTATCCAATCAGGAGAAGGTTGTGATGGGGCTGGAGAACACCCTGAAAGAGGTGATAAACCACCTGAAAAAGGTGGCCACGAATACCAGAGTGGATGAACTTGAAAAGATGATTGAGATATACAATCCTCTGAAATCCAGTTTCATAACAAAAGAAGAGGCAGACCAGCTTATTCGCAAGATTATTAATAAATAGCAGGTAAAACAAATATTTAAGGAGCAATATGTGGCCTTTTAAAAAAGAGAAGAGCGCCGGAACCTCCTATCCGGCCGCAGGGAAAAATCCCGCTGAACGGATTCTTGCGCTTTCTTCGCAAGGGTATTCAGAGCCCGAGATAATAAAGAGAATGAGGCAGGAAGGATATTCTCCTGTGGAAGTGGACAGGGGGATGAAAGAGGCGCTGAAGAGCATGACATCAAGGCCTCCCGCTCCTCCCGGAAAGACGCCTGCTCCTCCACCCCTGCAGGAGCCGAAACCTTCTTATCCGGGGGACCTGGATTCAAGGCATCTGGAACCCCTTGATATCCCGGACAAGCCGCCAAGGTTTGGTGCAGAGGGGGGTGCCGCGCCGCCAAAGCCGATGCCTTTCCCCCCGGAAGAATTTGCAGGATTTGACGAACCCGGCCCGTTGCCGAAAATGCCCCGGCCTGCTCCTGAGATGGGGGGCATGGAGGATATTGACACTATTCATGACGAAGATATGAAGGATGAAGATGATTTGAGTCCCATCCCCAAACTGAGAACAAAGTCCTCAAGGGAAAGGGCAAAGGAAGAAAGAAAGCGCGCCCTGGAAGAACTCACAGAAACCATTGTGGAGGAGAAATGGGAGGATTTCAAGCACAGGATGAATGAATTTCAGGGCAGATTCGAGGAGATGAACAAAAAACTGAAGTCGGTCGAAGAGAAGATAAGCCAGATCGAGGATGAGAAAAAGGACGAGATTAAGCACATAGAAGACAAGATAGACACGTACAAATCATCCCTTTCCGAGATGAGCTCCAGAATAGAATCAATGGAGAATGTGGTCAAGAATTCCCTGAACCCCGTGCTCCAGACGCTGAGGTCGATGTCAGAAGCCCTGAAAGAAATGAGAGAGGAAAGGGGAAAGAAATCATAGAGAAGAGCGAAGTTCCTGGGGTTTAATTGCCGAATTATTCTCACTGCTGCGCTCCCTGTGCAGGAGGCTGCTCTTCCTTGCCGCCGCCCAGCCACCAGATTGCGAGCGCAAGGATTATTATGAAGAATACCGCTACCTGGAACTGCTGGGAGACTGTCACATTCCCTATGGGAACAAACCATTGGGCTCCTGCCCCGAAGAATATCAGGACTGCTATTGCTATAATGCCCAGTATGAACAACCATTTGGACTTGTCTCCTGCTGTTAGCTTTTCTACGTTGAACCCTATCAGGCCGAGGAATATCACTGCCACCAGTATGCCTGATCCCACAATAAGAGCAGACCCGCCCAGCGCAGCAAAGAAACCGGCAATCATCACATTGTAGCTGGTGTAGAGCATTACAAAAAACGCCATCACCAGTGAGATTATTCCTATTGCGGACTTGGGCATCTTGTCTTTGAAAGCAAACATAAGAACGCCGTAAAAAACAGCCAGGGCGAGAAGGAAGGGAAGCACGAAGACAAATACGCCCAGGTTCCCCAACTCGCTGATTATGGCATTCCAGGTGCTTGAACCCGTGCCAATTCCTATCTGAAACAACAAGCCCAGCATATTATTAAATTGTCTGAATAAGTTTATAAAGGTTTAAAAGAGGCATCTATTGCGCTTTTAACCCTTTTAAGCTTTTAAGTATTTCGCCCAATTCCTGAATATGCCGCTGCTGTTGCTGCTCGGAGTACTGGACTTCCTTGCAGGCCTGTCCCTGGCCGTAAGCGGGATTGTTCCAATGCACGCAAGCGCTTTTGTGCTCTGGGTGGGTGTGCTTGTCCTGCTGAAAGGTGTTTACTCATATCTCGCAGCTGTGATGAATGATTTCTGGTTCGATGTGCTGGGCATAATAGATATAATAGTGGGAATCATGCTGTTTTCAGTGTACTTTGGCCTGGTCTTCCCGCTGTTTTTCTGGATAGGGCTTGTTCTCATACTCAAGGCGTTCTGGTCAGTGGGGGTGTTCCTGATAAGATAAACATCAGTGCCGGGCGCTGGCCAGGGGTTGCGGAATAGCGGAATGCTCCCTGGCAAACACATTAATTTACAAAATACAAATCTGAACATGGCTGCAGCAGAATATGCCAGGAGATTCGGGCTCAGGGAACTGCACGAGTATTACTCAAGGGATGATATCCAGCAGGCTATGCTGACATTCAGCAGGCACAGGGAAGTGGTTGGTGTATTCAGGAACGGCTCTTACAGCACCAGGCCGAATGTCATTATCTACCCCAATGACATAATAGCCATGGTCAGGGAGGGCTCCCTGGAATTCCATTCCTCCATAGAGAGGTGGTCTCAGCCCATGAATATAAAGGTAGAAAATTATGACCAGCTCAGAACGGGTTGGGACATGATACTGGATCTCGACTGCAGGGTTTTTGAGCACGGAAGGGCTGCTGCACAGGTTTTCTGCAGGGCGCTGGAAAGGCACGGAATCCGGAATTATTCGATAAAGTTTACGGGCGGGAAGGGGTTTCACATAGGAATCCCCTGGGAGAGTTTTCCAAGGGAGATAGAAGGCAAATCCCTCCTCGGAATGTTTCCCTCCCTTCCGAGAACAATCGGACTTTACCTAAAAGAGTTTGTAAAGGAGGATTTTGAAAAGGCCCTGCTAAAACTGGGGACGCAGGAGCAGCTTGCCGGGCAGGCCGGGCTTGGGATTGGCGAGCTTGAGCCTGAGAAAGAAGACGAGGAGGCGGGTCTCTCGATGAATCCGTTCAAGCTTGTGGATGTGGACACCGTGCTTCTCTCCCCGAGGCACCTGTTCAGGATGCCATATTCCCTGAACAGGACTTCCTATCTGGTCTCCCTGCCGCTTGGCCATGAGGAAGTTGCCGGGTTTGCAAGGGAGAAAGCCGAACCCGAGAATGTGAAGGTAAGGAGGAAGTTCTTTGAGAAACACAAAGAGGGTGAGGCCATGACGCTGGTCCTGGAAGCCATGGACTGGAGCCAGGGATTCAAAAAAGAGCAGGTCAGGAGAATGGCAGAGAGGCCCGGTTATGCAGAAACCGTTCCTGCGGAGCACTTCCCCCCGTGCGTGAAGATTATAAAGCAGGGCCTTTCCGACGGAAGGAAGAGGTCTGTGTTCATTCTGGCCACGTTTTTGAGAAGGATGAACTGGAAATGGGACCAGGTGGAGTCGTTTGT
>CAZCSS010000018.1:0-13424 GCA_964501515.1 uncultured archaeon | reverse complement strand
GCCAGAGGCAGAATTACATCTTGCCGGTGCTGATAATACACCTCAGTTGTTAATTAAGCCGAATTCAATGCTTAGTGGGGACATAGCAAAGATTCGTTTTGAAGACCCCGACGGAGGTACTGGAGCGATGGAAATCCAGTATAATGACGATGGAAGTCCGGACTTGGCAATAACCGGCGGCAACGTCGGCATCGGGACGACGGCGCCGGAGGAGAAGTTGCATATTGTTGGCGATACTGCTATAGAATTAACTGGAAGCACTGAGCCTAATGTAGTTACCATTAACGCTGGGGCGGCGAATACTTTTACATCCGGGCATCTTAGCCTTGCAGCTAGAGATGGAGATGAAATGTTTAGATTCTGGACAGATAGTGCTACTGCCCAGTATAACACCAACGAGGGTGGGGGATGGAGCAGTAATGCCTTTGACTATGCTGAGAAGTTTCCCTTCAAGGACCCCGGGGTAATCCAAAAAGGAGATTTGGTCTCTGCTGTTTCTGAGCCGGGACAAGTAGAAGTTCTAGATAGAGCAAGCGTCCCTTACGACCACCGGCTAACTGGCATTGTCTCTACCCAGCCCGGCTTTATTGGCGGCATTCCCTGGGAAGAAAACTCAACCGCATCTCCTAGTCTTGATAATGCTGTCTCCCTGGTGGGTAGAGTTCCCACTAAAGTTTCCAGTCTTAATGGTAGGATTGAAATCGGTGACAGAATTACTTCCTCCGTCTTATCCGGGGTGGGAATGAAAGCAGATAAGCCGGGAATGGTCATCGGTCAGGCATTACAAAGCTTTGATCCCGACTCTTTAACCTGCAAAGAGGTAGAAAGTTTAGAGCAAATTCCCTGGGCAGACCTTCCGCCGGGAACCGATATTTCAGAATACACCAAAGAATGTTTCAAACTACCAGACGGCACCTATGTCGGCAAGATCATAGTCTTTGTCAACCCTCACTGGTATGGAGGCAATCTTGATAAATTAGTAGTAGACCAACGAGGCCACGTCGGCATCGGGACGACAAACCCGGGGAGCTTCAAGCTGAGTGTGAACGGGGCCGCCTGCGACAGCGACGGCGCCCTCAGTTCGTGTTCTTCTGACGCAAGGCTCAAGGAGAACATAAAACCGATCCGCAACGCCACTCAGACCCTGATGAAGCTCAATCC
The DNA here is from genome assembly GCA_964501515.1 of uncultured archaeon. Lineage (GTDB taxonomy): Archaea > Aenigmatarchaeota > Aenigmatarchaeia > QMZP01 > QMZP01 > CAZCSS01. The sequence goes on along the minus strand of CAZCSS010000018.1, from coordinate 12,263 downwards.
AGTGGAATTCAACTGGAAGGACACGGGCGAAAAGGCGCTTGGTCTCGTTGCCCAGGACATTGAGAAGGTCTACCCCGAATGGGTCATTGAGACCCCTGACGGGCTCAAGACATACAACGACCCTGGCTTCAAGTATTTGCTGATAAAGGCGATTCAGGAACAGCAACAAGTTATCGAAAAGCATCGCGCACAAATACAATCCCAGCAGCAGCAAATCAACCAGCTTAAAACCCTGCTTTGCCCCGACCATCCGGACGCTGAGGTGTGCCAGTAAGCCGGCGCCCTTCGGGCACAGGCACCCTCCTCCACAAACCCCGGGGAACCGCAAAAACCCAAACCACTGGCATGCGCCCCCGGCCAGAAAACCCTCCACGAACATCTCTCAGCAATATCCGTGAGTTTTCCCAGCAATATCCGTGATATTTTTAAATAGGAATTCCACCGGTCTTATGCGCTGGTTGCATGTGACCGATGGGTATGGGCCTGGCCCATCCCAAAAAGTGAATAAGGGCTGAAAGCCGAACAATCTAAAGTGCGAATGAACCAGTATTTAAACGGTGACTTCACTCTGTTATAGAAAGATACTTATCGCTGGTTACTAATACATATTTAACCTATAATTATTTAACCTCTTTTAATTATAATAGTGTTATGAGTAAAAAATACTACGAAAGAGAACTCTTGGAAGAAATAAAGAAGTGGGTGAGCAGAAGAGAAGTGATTGCGATAAAGGGTCCCAGACAGGCGGGAAAAACCACGCTGCTCGAGATGCTTGCCAACTGGCTTGTAAAGGAGAGGGGGGTAAAAGAGGATGACATCACCTTCCTAACCTTTGAGGATTTGGAGGACCTGGACAAGTTTGTCAAAGATCCCAAGGCGTTCATAAAAAGCTTCATCAAAGGGAATAAAAGGCACTACTTCTTCATTGACGAGTTCCATTATGCAAGAGACGGGGGGAAGAAGCTCAAATTCCTGTATGACACGCTTGAAAACGTCAAGTTCATACTAACCGGTTCATCATCTCTGGAGATAGCAGAGTTCTCCAAACAGATGGTTGGGAGAGTGTTTTCTTTCCAGCTGCTTCCTTTCAGCTTCGGGGAATTTCTCAATGTGAAAGACAAAAGATTATCAGAGATTTATAAGGAAAAAAACTTTCTTGTCAAGGACTTCATTCTCAACGGAAAGGGATTTGGTATAAAGAGGGTGAAGAGGGAAATCTTCGCAGATGATCTGCTAAAGTTTTTCGAGGAATATGCGGTGTTTGGGGGATATCCTGAAGTTGTCAAGGCCAGAGACCCAGAGACCAGGAGGATTGTGCTCAAAAACATATATGAAACCTACATCACAAAGGATATTATAGGCCTCCTCAGAATACACGATGCCTTGAAGTTCAAGAGATTTGTCAGCCTCCTGGCATCACAGCATGGAGGAATAATCAATTACAACGAACTTGCACTGTCTTCAGGAAGTTACTACAAGGGTGTTGTCGACAGCCTCGGTATTCTGGAAGAAACCTATGTGATAAAACTTCTCAGGCCTTTTCATAAAAACCTGAAAACCGAGATTAAGAAGAACCCAAAGGTATACTTTCTGGATCCCGGCCTCAGAAACTATTCCCTTCCGGATTTCAATGCAATGGAAAGAAGACCGGACAAAGGCGTTTTGGCAGAGGGTGCTGTTCTGAATTCGCTTCTCAGATTGCCGCTGGAACCAGGCAGAACAAGTTATTGGAGAACACTCAGCAAGGCCGAAGTAGATTTCATTCTGGTTAATGGAAACGCAATAATTCCTATTGAAGTGAAGTTTTCTCCCTTCAAGAAGCCCAGTGTGTCAAGAAGCTTCAGAAGCTTCATCGAAGCCTATAGTCCTGAAAGAGCGCTTGTAGTCACAAGGGATTTTTGGGGAGAAAAACAGATTCTTAGGACAGATATAAAGTTTGTTCCGATATGCTACCTATAAGAGGTGCCTCGCCAGCCTGACCAGTGAGGGCCTTTTCATGAGAATCTTCGCGAGTCCGTCTTCTTGAATTCCCCCTCTCCCTCCACCATTTGCTGTATTCGGAAGGGCTCTGGCCGGAAACAGGAAATCTGGCATGTGCCAGCAAGGGCCTGCCTGTACCCTGCCTAATTACTTCAGGATGTAATTAATTTTAAATAATAGTTACATCATAATGTAATTATGCCAGACAGGATTGGGATTGGGGACCTTGAGAGGTTCAATCCCTGGTGGAGAACAGGAAAGGTCAGGGAAGAATGGCTGGAGGACTACAGGAGGAAGCTTTATTCAGAGATTGATGGATACCTGGGGAGGAGGCAGATGATACTTGTCTGGGGTATGAGAAGGGTGGGCAAAACAGTGCTGATGTTCCAGGTTATTCAGGGCCTGCTGGAGAGTGTTGAACCAAAGAACGTTCTATACTTCTCCTTTGATGAGATTGAATTCGACCTCAGGGATGTGCTGGAGTCCTACCAGAAGCTTGTTCTGAACAGGACCTTCGACGATTTGAAAGGAAAGGTTTATCTCTTCCTGGACGAGGTGCACAAGGTCAAGGACTGGGAGAATAAGATAAAGGCATATTATGACCTTTATCCCAACCTGAAGATTTTCCTTTCAGGATCAGCTTCTGTCCGCATGAGGAAAGGATCAAGGGAAAGCCTTGCAGGAAGGATTTTTGATTTCGAGATGCGCCCCCTGGATTTCGAGGAGTTCCTCGGGGTTCTCGGAAAGGATCCCAAGAAGGCAAGGGAAAACCCCGGCCTCTGGGAAAGGGAGATAGTGCCGCTTTTCTACAGGTACATGAAATACGGGGCGTTTCCGGAGATTGCAAAAGAGGACAACGAGGAGTTTGCAAGAAAATACATCACGAGTAACATAATCGAAAGGGTAATATACAAGGACCTGCCGGAGGAATTTGGGATAAAGGACACGGGGCTTCTAAAGAGCCTGGTTTATATGCTCGGCAAAACCCCGGGCATGGTAGTCGACTACAAGGAGATATCAAAAAATCTGGGGAAGGACCAGAGAACAGTTGCAAGATATTTCGAGTATCTGGAATTCGGGCTCCTGGTGAAATTCGTTTTCAACTACAGAGGAAGCCCGCTGGCAAGCACGAGAAAGCTGAAAAAGGCCTATTTCACCACGCCCAACATAATCTTTGCATTTTCACAGAACCTCGAGCAGGCTCTTCCGCTTATGCTGGAGAACCTTGTCCTGGCTGAAACAGGCGCGGTTTTCTTTTACAGGAACAGCTTTGAGCTGGACTTCGTGCTCGAAAAAAACAGGGAGATTGTCGCGATAGAAGTTAAAACCGGCGGAAGTGGAGCAAAACAGATAAGGAAGTTTGCCTCAAAGTTCAGGAATGTGAAGAAATCCTTTGTGGTAAGCATGGAGAAAGAGGCCATTGAAGAGGGAATAAAAACAGTTCCCGCATGGAAATTCGTGCTGCTAAAGCCTTACACAAACTGATATAGATATCATGGCCTCCCTGCCATGCCGCTTCCGGCTGCGCAAATAACCTGAACCTTGCAACCTTCACAGCAAATGCCTCGCCAGCCTGACCAGTGAGGGCCTTTTCATGAGAATCTTCGCGAGCGCTCTGAGTTTGTTTCCCCTGGAAAGCTCTATCAGCATCTCCCCTGTCAGAGAATCGGCCAGCATGTTCAGGTCCTGGTCCGAGAGCCTCTCCACGGTCTCCCTGAGCTTTTCCACCTTCTTGAGCTTCCTCCCCCTCTCCTCCCACCAGATGCGATTATACTCCGACAGGGCCTCTTTGGAGACGTCCCCCTTCCGTATGCACCTGTTTATGACATCAGCAGCAATCCTTCCCGCTATGGTTCCCTCTTTCATCCCGCCCCCATGTATGGGATTGACCTGATGGGCCGCGTCCCCAACAGCAACAAGGCCGTTCAGCACCATGTTCTCCAGAAGCCCCCCTACAGGGATTCCCCCTGCATTGACCTCGAGAACCCCTGCACCCCTGAACATATCAGGATTCCCCTCAATGAACCTGTCCAGATACTCCCTGGCGGGCCTCTCTGCCAAAGCAGTCCCTATCCCCACATTCGCCACATCCCTTCCTTTCGGGAATATCCAGACATATCCCCTGGGAGCAATCTCATTCCCGAAATACAGATGAATCTTCTTCGGGTCGGGTATCCTGACACCGGACATTTCATACTGGTATCCCGAATCCATATTCGTCAGGGAGTTCGTGGTGTCCAGCCCGGCCTTCCTCGCAACTGTAGACTCCACCCCGTCAGCCGCAACCACTATCTTGGCTTTTATATTCCTGACCACTCCTGCATGCTCTGCCACCACGCCCCCAACAAATCCATCCTCAATGATAACATCCCTGACTTCTGTATTGGCCTGAACATGCGCGCCTGCCCTGGAGGCCTCTGCCGCAAGCCATTTGTCAAATACCTTCCTCTCCACAACATACCCCGAGTCCTTCCCGAAGTCCGCCACCACCCGCTTCCCGTTCGGGGCGTACACCACAGAGCCGTTTATGGCCTGCGCAATGCATCTTTCAGGGATATTGCCTATAATTTCCATGGTCGCAAGGGAAAGCCCCTCCCCACATCTTTTGGGAGCGCCTATCTCCTGCCGCTTCTCCAGCATGGCCACTCTGAGGCCTTTAAGAGCCATGTTCTTGGCTGCTGAGGAGCCGGCCGGGCCCCCGCCAACCACCACAACATCATATTCGCTTTTTAGCATTTTTCCACCTTTATGGCCCCTGCAGGACACACTTTCTGACACATTCCGCAGAGCGTGCATGTCTCCTTGTTATGTCTGATTCCTTTTTCTTTCAGCTCCAGCGAGAGCTTGGGGCATACAGCAACGCACGCCCCGCATCTCAGGCACTTCTCCCTGTTTATCTCCCATGCCATGCTTATCACAATAACCATTTGCAGTCAGTTATTAAATATGCTTGCTGACCCGGATGATATCAACTTATTGTTTTTAATTTGCACATACCGAACTTGGATACCACCCTACTCGTATCTCAGCGCCTCCACAGGGTCCATCATCGAGGCCTTTCTCGCGGGATAGAGCCCCCCAACCACCCCGAGAAGAAGCGCAAAGGCAAGGCCTGAAAGGGCCAGGCCCGGCGTTACAGTGGCATGTATCTGACCCCCTCCTATAACATTACTCAGCAGGAACGAGCCAGCCACACCGAGAAGAATCCCCCCAATGCCTCCTATGAAGCTTATCATTGCCGACTCAGTGAGTATATGCACCAGGACCACCCTGTTGGTGGCCCCTATGGCCTTCATCACCCCTATCTCCCTTCTCCTTTCCATCACGGCCATTATCATGGTGTTCATCACCCCCAGCCCTCCAACAAATGCGGCCACAGCGCCAATCCCGAATGTGAACGCCCTTATCTGGTCCACAAGCGCGCTGGCCTGCCTGGCAAGCTCCTTTGTTGTCATGGTATCAAGCCTGTCGCTGGCGTCTTCTATGTCCTCTGCCACACTCTCGGTGTCCTTCACGTCATAGGGAATCACGTACAGCATCTGATACGTGTCTGTTTTCAGGACATCCTGAAGGTCATCAAACGGGACAACAAGGCTGTCATCTATGTTAGATATGCCGGTCTCCTCGAGTATTCCTATTATCTCGAAATCCTCGTCCTTTATTGTCCATGTATCCCCCACCCCAAGATTCCACTTCTCTGCAAAGCCGTATCCCACGACAGCCACGCCGCTCTCTCCCTCGTCCATCTCTCTCCCCTCTTCTATTTTAACATTCTCGCCCACAACATACCCGACCTTTGAGGAATCTATTCCCACAGCAACCCATTCCGATCCCTGAAAGGGGACAACGTTCTCGGCGTGATAAATAACAGGAACGACCTCCTTCACCCCTGAAACGCCTTCCACAACGGCCTTGTCATCATCATCCAGTTCCCCGAACATCCCGAAGAAGCCGGCATTCTTCTGCGTGACTGTTATCTTTCCCGCGGTGAGTTCCAGCCCGCTCTGGACAGCTGCATCAAGCCCCTCTGCTATCGAGCCCAGCGAGACTATGGCCCCTATGCCTATCAGGATGCCAAGCGTGGTGAGTATGGTCCTGCTCTTTTGCCTCTTTATGTTCTTCCATGCCGGGTCAATCATATGTTAGAAATAGGGAATGAAACTAATAAATCATCTCATGTATTTGTTCTGTATTTGCTCCGGATTTTCGAACATGATATCCACTGTTCTTCTGGCTTTGTCAAGACTTTCATAAATCTTGTTCAGGGATCTTTTCAGCTCTTCGGAGCCTATTTCCTGAAAATAACATGACCTGTTCAGACTGTCAACAGCAGAGCCTATTTTTGCAAGACCTTCCCGGATTGCAAAATCTGCTACTGCTATTCTGTTTTCAGAATTTTTCTCGGACATGCTATTTCTCTTGAGGGAAAGTTTTTTATGCTTTTGGGTTTCGGTTCTAAAGCAGCCACTCAACACCTTCCCTTCCCTGCCTTATCTTCTTCACAACGCCCTGCATGTCCTCAAGCATGATGTCTTTGCCTCCAAGGCCCGCAATCACCCCCAAAACCCCGGGCCTTTTCTTCAGGGGGTAAAGGGCGGATTTCACCTCATCGTAAAGAGCGCCGTTTGCTCCGAGAGAGATTGCCTTTTCCATCACACCCACTGACTCCAGACTTTTGCACGCATTCCTGATGTCCTCTGCAGGGAATGGTCTGAGGGACCTGACCTTGATTATTCCAACACCCTCTTTGCCTGCAACCTCTCTTGCTGTCCCTGTTGCAGAGCCGATTGTTATAAGGGCGTGCTTTTTTCCCTCCAGTCCCACAGTTTCTATCAGCCCGTTTCCGTAGTTTCTCCCTGAAACCCTCGCATAATCCCTGTTCACATCCATTATAATTCTTCTGGAATCCTTTATTGCGTCCTGCACCTGCTTCCTGAACCTCATGTAATATTCCGGGGTTGCCAGGGCCCCCATTGTAACAGGCCTTCCCGGGTCCAGCTTCATTGCAGGGGTGTATCCTCCAAGGAACCTCCTGACCCCTTTTTCTGAAAGAATATCCACAGCTTCATATGTATGGGAAATAACAAAACCGTCAAGGCATACCATCACAGGGAGGGATGAATCCCTTGCTATCCTGAAGGCCTGCACGTGCGTGTCAAAGGCCTCCTGCGCATTCTCTACGTAAAGTTGCACCCATCCCGCATCCCTCTGGGAAAAGGAGTCCTGCTGGTCGTTCCATATGCTCAGCGGAGCGGAAAGCGAGCGGTTGGCAACAGTCATCACTATGGGAAGCCTCATTCCTGCTGCTATGAACAGAATCTCGTGCATCAGTGCCAGTCCCTGGGAGGCCGTGGCTGTATATGCCTGCACGCCTGTTGCTTGGGCACCGATACACGCCGCCATAGCTGACTGCTCTGATTCTACCCTGATTATTTCAGCGTCGAATTCCCCGTCTGCCACCATTTTGGCAATATCTTCTGCAATGTGCGTCTGGGGGGTGATGGGATAGACTGGTATGACCTCAGGCCTGCACAGCCTGACTGCCTCTGCAACTGCTTTTGAGCCCTCCATCACGTTTTTCTTCATTTCTTCTCCCTTTCCCTCTCTATGGCTTTCACAGGGCACACCCTGCAGCAAATCATGCACCCCTTGCAATAATTGTAATCAACTACAGCCTTCTTCCTTCCTTTGACAGTTTTTATCTTTATGGCCCCTTCCGGGCAGAACATCTCACACGTCCCGCATCCTATGCATTTATCGGTTATCTCGGGCCTGAATGTCCTCCAGCTTCCTGTGAGATTCTTTCTGCTGGACCCGGGATCATCTACCAGGGCCCCCAAAGCCACATGCTTCTTGCCGTTCCGCATCTCAGATTTTTGTCTTTTCATACGCCTCCTTCACCAGCCTCTTGTTGGGCTCTGCAATCTTCCCTGGGAAATCTTTCTCTATGGCCTCTGTGATAGATTTTATTGAAACAAGCCCGCTGGCCTTTGCGAACACCCCGAGCATTGCTGTGTTCACTATGTTCTTTCCCAGAACCCCAAGCGCCAGGGAAGTGGCGTCATATCTGTATGTTTTGTAATCATCCCCGCCATGAGCCCCTTCACCAAGCTTGTCATTCACAACAATAACCGAATCCTTTTTCAGCCCCTGCTTTATCTCAGGGAGCCCCATCAAGGAGGGGTCCAGAACAATTATGTAATCAGGGCGGTAAACCTGCGACCTCAGGGTGATGGGCCTGCTGGAAATCCTGGCAAATGCCTTCACAGGCGCGCCTCTCCTCTCCACACCGAAGGCAGGGAAACCCTGCGAGTACTTCCCATCAAGGCCCGCGGCCCTTGCGAGCAGCGAGGCAGCGGTCACAGCGCCCTGCCCCCCGCGGCCATGTATCCTTATTTCAAACATTAACTTAATGTTCAGTTCACCAAGTTTATAAATCTGGACACCCCGATATGTTGAAAGTCGAACATTTGCCGGGTGCCTAAAACCTGTAACCAAGATCTTCAAACACGGCCTTCATCTTAAGTGCATCCTTCCACGTTATCGGGCTTTCAGATATTATGGTGGCATTCAGTTTCCTGTTCAGTATCTCTTCAGCCAGTGGCCTGAACGGAGGGCTGCTGTCAAGAACCTTGTGGCTTTTCTCCCCCTTCAGGGTCCATTCTATGTTTGAGAAGTGAGCCTGAAGATGCCTTTTCCCAAGAATGTCTTCGAATCTGTCAAGAACCTTTCCATAGTCTATTACGCCCCTGTTCCTGGCGTACAGATGGGCAAAATCAATGCATGTCAGGGTTTCTGTCTCCTTTGCTATGCTCAGGGTCTCCTCCAGGTCCCCGAAGGCCGAGTGCTTGCCCGTGGTCTCCAGGGCGAGTTCGGATTTCCATCCCCTCTTCCGGATGGTGCTCTTCATGTCCAGAACGGCCTCCTTGACCATTCTGTACGTCTCCTCTTTTGAGAGCTTCCCGTAATAGGCCGGGTGAAATACCACGTGTCTCGCTCCCAGATAATGCCCTCTCTCCACAGAGTCCAGAATCCTTTTCTTGGACTCCTCTATTTTCTTCTTCTCAGCAGACGCCAGGTTTATGTAATAAGGAGCATGAATGCTGAGTTCTATGTCCAGCTTCTTTGCAAGAGCCCCCACGTCCTTCGCAAGGTCGATCCCCATATGCACGCCCCTGACGAACTCCACCTCAAGACACTGCAGCCCCATGTTCTTCACCATCTGGATTCCCTCCAGAGTAGATCTTCCAGGCGAGCCAGCGGGTCCGAGCCTAATCTCCTGCATGAACAGAAATTGTATCTGCTAAATAAATGGATTTCCTCAGAATCAGAAAATAACCTTCAGGATAATCTCTATGACTACAATAGCGGCTGCCGTCCCGGCAACATATTCGGGCTTTATCTTTATTGATTCCTTGGATTCCTCAAAATATCTCACAAGGCCTGCTGTGCTTTGGGGCATCTGTATCCTGTCTTTCCTGGCCATGTTATAGATTTCTTCTCTTGTATTTAAATGTTCTACAGAAGACAGTTTTGGAAGGGCTCCCCGCCGGGTATCGCATACTCCTGTACGGTTTATCCAATCCATGCAAGTCAGGCATTCCTGTGCGAACTAAAGCACGAAAAGGAACAGACAGAGTCCGAGAACAGTGTGACTCAGAACAGGTCCGGCGAGGCATTTCCTAATATGAAAGGAATAACCCCATGCCAACCCGGCCGCAAGCGCAAGCCCGGCAAGCAGGGGATTGTAGAAATGCACTGCCCCGAAGAGCACAGAAGCGACAACCACAGCAGCCCAAGGCCTGATTTTCTTCTCCAGCCTTGTTTGCACAAACCCGCGGAAAAAGAGTTCCTGAACAGGTACTGAGAGGAATACATAATAAAAAACATATGCAGGGCTGAGATTCCTCGTGGCCCAACTGCCGGTGTATACGCCCATGAGGGTTATAACCACCAGGCCGGCAGCTGTTATTGCAGCAGAGTGCATCAGACTCTGCTTCAGATGATTTCTGGTAATGCCAAAATCAGAGAAATCCATAATCAGAAATAACAGTAAGAAATTAATACCCAAGCAACTGTTTTTGCTCTGTTACTTCAATGTGAAGAGAGAACCGAAAAACTTCAGAATACAGCAAATAAGCAGGTGTGCCGGAATAGCCCGCTTTCTGTTGCCCATGGCCGTACGAAAGGACCTGCTTTGAGACAGGCCGTATCATGCGGTCAGATGAACTGGCAGCATCTGTCTGTGCGCCAATGCTTGCATCCATGCATCACCAGATACGTTTCATCCCTGGTTCCCTTCCATGCTCAGCGTATTTTCCCGGGTTGCCCCGGTGCTTCCGCATCAGCGCTCCAGGACCAGGGTAGTTTTCTGCGGCTGGTGCAGGCCTCTCGGCCTCCGCCTCCGGGCGGTGCACTGCAACCAGGACAGCCTGCCAGTACCAGTCACTGCCATGCTGTAAGCCATTGTAGTGGCCGATTCTTAGCAGAGCATCCCCCTGGTGCGGGATGAGCGGAACTTCCTAACCCTGTAAAAGCATCTCGCGGAACATCAGGCACAGCAATATGTCAAAGAGCCTGATAACCGCCAGGAAATCTTTCAGGGCTGCGCTGCCTTTCCGGCTCACCTGCTTTAGATAGTGAAAAAGGAGGGTTTATAAAGATTTTCTGGGAATTCTGAGGCGCATTGTCACCCCTCCCCCAATCCGAAACAGGTTTTCTATAACTTTTAAGCTGTATTTCCCAAAACATTGACTGCTGATGCAGTTTATGCATTTTGAGTTTACAAACAAATATAAACTTTCAAACCCATTATAGTTAAAGAGGACGATGAACCCAAAAACTGTCTTGCTTTCACTCCTGTTAACGGCTTTCTTATTGTCCGGAACGGCTCTGGCCTATTACGGCCCCCGGCTGCACGCTTTTGAAGAGGTTCAGGCCGACTTTGACACAGACGGGAGCTTCAGCACAGACACATTCTCCCCATGCAGTACCAATCCCTGCAGGGCAGGCAGCTTGAAGGTTGATCTACCCAACAACGATGATGTGCTGCAGAGCATCAATATCACGCTTCAGGGATACTCCTCATACACAGACATAAACCAGCCGTATGCCTTCCAGAACTTTCTTTCCTCTCCCACTGCCTTCTCGCCCACCCAGTTCGTTCAGGTAAATTCATCTGATTTCGGCTCAGATGACTGGTATGACTATTACAATGTTACAGATGATGACCAGGCTCCTGTAATAATGCTTTCAATGGGATACTCGAACAACGCCGGGGGCAAGGACCTTTTTGACGACGACAATGTCGGGGGTTCAACCAACACGCTTGTAATCAATCTCACAATATCCAACCCCTCCACAACGAGGTCTTTGAGCGGGGTTGATGTCACAGTGCAGTTTGATACCAACACCAATGGCGGCAATGACGCTGTTAATATAACCGAGGTCTATTCCCTTAATGAATCAGGAGATGCTCAGGGAACTCCGTCGGCTGTGGACACAGAATCTGACAACTTCAATGACCAGGCCACATGGTCAGGCAGTCTGGGGGTATCCGGAGGCGACAATGCTGTAATCAATCTCACAATGATTGTGGAAACCTCTGACAACAACCACTACCCGGAAGACACGGACGAGATGAATCTGGACGCGGGCGCCTCTGACAAGGGAGCGAATTCCACATGGTCTGACACCAGCAGCCTGTTTTCAGGGATAAGCGTTTCAGCGAAAACCAGCAGAGGTCCGATAAGGCAGGGCGTTGACCTCTCCAAGTCAGGGGACTACTGGCTTGTCAGGGGGTTCATAAGGAACATGGGCAATGCCGCAGGCGCAGGAGAGTACAACCTCACCTACAACCTGACCGAATGGAGGATATATGAAATAGACCCTGCCACAGGGGCGCCCTATTCCAACCCCAATGTCACGGGCTGGTTCAACAAAACAGCCACATCCTCTTACTTCACACCCTCTGACGGCAGGCTTTACAACACCGATGTTGACAGGTCGTCCAACACCAGCTGGTACAACTCCAGCTCAACCAGCAAGCCCTACTTCACTCTTTACTTTGACTGGGATGTTGAGTGGAACGACACCCAGAATGAATTCAATTACAGCTACATAAACACAACCCTTGACCTTCCAACCCTGTACAAAATAGACATGGTTCCTACCCAGGATCCCATAGGAGGAACCATTAACCCTGACACAGGGGGAGAAGAAATAACGCTCAGTTACAATTCCACCCATGTAGGCAGCACCAACGCAAAGGCCCCTTTCATAAG
>CAZCSS010000017.1:0-13542 GCA_964501515.1 uncultured archaeon | reverse complement strand
CCAAAAACCTGAACAGGCCGGGGTTTTTACAGGAGGTTTCCACCTTCCTCCAAAATAACCCTTTTACTGCTGCCTGTATCGCCAGATAACCACATGGCAGGTAACAGGAACGAATTCTGGTTGATTATAAAAGCGTTAACGGAAAAACCGCTCCCGCAACACCTTTTTGGCCAAGATAAACGCCCAAAAATCTGTACCAAAATAACCCTTTTACTGCTGCCTGTATCGCCAGATAACCACATGGCAGGTAACAGGAACGAATTCTGGTTGATTATAAAAGCGTTAACGGAAAAACCGCTCCCGCGTGGCCGGTTGAATGGCTGACAGAAGCGCACGGAGGCACTGAACATAACCAAAAACATGTTTAACCTTTTTTAATTCAGAATACCATTCTATTCATGCTTTATTTAATCGGCCTTGGGATATGGGATGAAAAAGACATATCCATGAGGGGGCTGGAGGCCTGCAGAAAGGCTGACGAGGTGTTTGCTGAGTTCTATACAGCCAAATGGGGCGGAAGCAGGAAAGGCCTTGAAAAACTGATAGGAAAACCGGTCAGGATTCTGGAAAGGAAGCATCTGGAAGAGGAGTCGGGCAGGCTCATTGCAAAGGCAAAGAACAGGATCATTGCTGTTCTCGTTCCAGGAGATCCCATATCAGCCACTACCCACCTGAAGCTCCTTCAGGAAGCCAGGGAAAGCAGGGTTCCATACAGAGTAGTCCATTCCTCATCAATACTGACATCTGTGGCCGAGTCAGGCCTTTCTCTCTACAACTTTGGCCGCGTTGTCACCATGGTCTCCCCGTCCAATATGTACAACCCTGAATCATTCTATGATATTCTGGCGCAGAACAAGAAAGCAGGCCTTCATTCCCTCATACTTCTTGATATAAAAATGGGAGTCAGGGAGTGCGTGGACCTGCTTATAGGCAAGGAGAATGAAAAGAAGCAGGGTCTGCTTTCACCTGAAACCAGGCTCGTGGCCATATCCAAACTGGGTTCAGAAGAGCAGAGAATCTCGTATGACACTCCGCTCGAACTCAAAAACGAAAACATGAGTGCTCCTGCTGTTCTGATAATCCCGGGAGATCTTCAATTCTTTGAGCGTGAATTTCTTGAGAGACTCTGACCTGACTCATGAATAATGGTTTAAATCAACACGTTCAATTATTGTTTATGGCCAGAAAGAGATGCGACCTTTTGGTAAGCAATGGTGTTGTAATAACCATGAACAGGAAAAGGGAAATAATAAAGAGGGGTTCTGTTGCTGTAAGCGACGGCCGGATACTTGAAGTGGGCAGTGACCGCAGGATTATGGAAAGATACGAACCAGAAGAAACAGTTGACGCCAGAGGCAGGATAGTGATGCCCGGCCTTGTGAACACCCACACCCATTCTGCAATGACGCTCTTTCGGGGTTATGCTGATGATTATCCCCTGAAGGAATGGCTTGAGAATTACATATGGCCGCTTGAAAAGAGGTTCATATCGCGCAGATTCATAAGAACAGGCACAAAACTTGCTGTCTGCGAAATGCTCCGCTCAGGCACTACGACATTCAATGACATGTATGTCTTTCAGGACGAGTTTGCTGCAATAGCAGAAAAGGCAGGGATCAGAGCTGTGCTGGGTGAGCTGATATTTGATTTCCCAACAGCGTGTGTTCCCTCGCCTGAGAAAGGGATAAAGCACATCAGGAACATGGCCCGCAAATGGAAAGGACACCCCCTTGTCAGGGTGGCGGCGGCTCCCCATTCTCCATACGCATGCTCTGCTGAGGTATTGCGGGATTTTCGCGAACTTGCAAATGAGCTCGGCTTGTATCTTCATATCCACCTTTCTGAAACCAGGGAAGAGGTCAGCGAGATGAAGAAAAAACACGGAGTCACGCCTGTAAGATACCTGCGCGACATTGGCGTTCTGGATGGAAAAACGCTTGCCGCGCACTGTGTTCATGTCACTGAAGAGGATATAGGCATTCTTGCCAGGTCAAAAACAGGGGTGGCGCATAATCCTGAAAGCAACATGAAGCTTGCAACAGGAGTGGCCCCTGTTCCCGATATGATGTCCGCAGGCGTCAGGCTTGGCCTGGGCACAGACAGCGCGGCGAGCAACAACAATCTTGACCTTTTCGGAGAGATGTCCGCAGCAGCCAGGCTTCACAAAGTGTTCAGGAACGACCCCACAGCAATGAGTGCGCAAAGCGCTGTGGAGCTGTCTACTATAGGAGGGGCCGCGGCCATTGGAATGGAAAATGAGACAGGCTCAATAGAGGCCGGCAAAAGTGCGGATATGATCATAGTGAACCAGTTCAGGCCCCATGCAACACCACTGTATAATTATTATTCGCACATTGTGTATTGCATGTGCGGTCATGACGTGGACACTGTCATAATAAATGGCAAGATAGTAATTGCCGAAAAGAATCTTCTTACAATGGATGAGGGAAAAGTCATGAAGGAGGCTGGTGATTTTGAGCAGGTACTAAGGGGATGAGTCTCCTGTCATGCCAGCATTTATTCCGCAATTTCACATATCCATGCGTCTTGATTTTTCGCTTCCCTTATTGCTGATAATGTCTTTCGTTTCTCCTGTGTCCGTTGAAACACAGAGGCACATCTCCATTATTTTTCGCTCTCTTTATCCCTTACCTTCCTGAATGTTCTGGTCCACCTTGCGTGTTTCCCCTGCCTCCCGAGATTGAAGTTTTTCTGGCACTTGGAATGACAGAAATAGAGAACCTTGCCATCATTCTTCACGAACATCTTCCCCCTCCCTTCCGGGAGCCTGTTTCCGCAGAAGCTGCACCTTGTCATTTGACCCCGCCTATCTCTCGCCAAAACCAGCCACAGTATCCATGGCTGTTTCCTTGAGAAGAATTATGTCTCCTTTCTGAACAGGGCCCACCACATTTCTGGTAAGAATCTTCCCTTTGTCCCTTCCGTCAAGGACCCTGGCCCTTACTCTTGAAACTCCTTTGATGCCCAATCTTCCCATTATCTGTATTATCTCCGCTGGAGCTGCTTCTGTCATGCGCTACCTCTCCAAATGTCATTTCTTCAGGTCTTCGATCTTGGTCACTATCTCTGCTATAAGATTCTTGGCATCCCCCTCCTCTGATACTGCTATTGAGGATGTGGGAACCGATATCCCCGTGGCCTGTCCAAGCTCCACCTTGGACGGCACATATACATAGGGAACCTTCTTTTCCTCGCAGAGAACGGGCAGGTGCATCAGTATTTCCTCAGGCTGGACATCCATTGCCATTATAACCAGTTTGGCCAGTCCTCTTTCTATTGTTTTCGTGGTCTCGTTCACGCCTTTCCTGACCTTGCCCGTGGCCTTTGCCACAGTGACGGCCTGCAAAACCTTGTCTGATAGCTCTTTTGGAACCTCAAACTTCACATATGCCGGCATATTCAATCACCTCATCTTGGCCCTTGGAAGCCAGACCAAAGCAACACGCGCCTGCGTGCAGTATGTATCTGGCGGCCCTTTACATTTCATAGGTTCATTTGCAAGAATATTATGGGGCAGGTATTTAAATATTAGTGAACGCTCGAACGCATTCAGGTCTTCTGCATACCCTGTCCAGACACATCTGCAGTATAAACAATTAATAAGGCCTTGCGCAAACTTTTATCATGCCAAAACCAAAGCGTCTGGCTGTGATTGACAGGGAGCTGTGCAACCCCAGACTGACCGGGTATGCGTGCCAGAAGGCGTGCCCTGTGAACAGATCAGGCCAGGACTGCATAACGATTTCCGAATCAGACAAAAAGCCGCTGATAGATGAGGATTTGTGCATCGGATGCGGGATATGCGTCAGGAAGTGCGGCAGGAATGCCATAAAGGTTCTCAATCTCCCCGGGGAACTTGAGGAAATGCCCATTCACAGATACGGAAGAAACATGTTCACTCTGTTCAGGCTGCCCTTTCCGAAAAAGAGCGCCGTTGTCGGTCTGATAGGACAGAACGGTGTGGGGAAATCCACAGTTCTGAATGTGATGTCAGGAAACCTGAAGCCTAACACAGGCATGTTCGGCAGGGAGGTTTCCTGGGATGTTATTATATCAAGGTTCAGGGGAACCGAGCTGCAGGACTATCTGGAGGACCTTTCGAAAGCAAGAATAAGGGCCGCATACAAACCCCAGCAGGTGGACCTGATTCCAAAACAATGGAAAGGAAAGGCGGACGATCTTCTTAGAGGGATATCAGGAAGCAGGAAGACCGGAGAGGTTGTTCAGAGACTGGGGATGAGCGGGATGCTGGAAAAGGACATAGAGAACCTTTCGGGCGGCGAGCTTCAGATGCTGGCTGTTGCGGCCACGCTTCTCAAGGAGGCGGATTTCTACTTCTTTGATGAGCCCTCAAGCTATCTGGATGCTCACCAGAGACTGAGGGTGGCAAAGGAGATAAGGAGCCTCTCCGGAAGGGCTGTTGTGATGGTAATAGAGCACGACCTGGCTGTTGCAGATTACCTGGCTGATTTTGTGCATATCCTCTACGGCTCTCCGGGTGTGTTCGGGGTTGTATCAAGCCCGTACGGGGTGAGAGTCGGGATAAACACCTACCTGGAGGGTTACATAAGGGAGGAGAACGTCAGATTCAGGTCAGAGCCCGTTATCTTCCACAAGGTGGCGAAGATGTCCTCAAAGAACAAGTTCTTTCTGAGCTTTCCTGATTTTGCCAAGAACTTTGGTGGTTTTTCCCTGAAAACATCAGGAGGGAACCTGTACAGTGGAGAGATTATAGGCATACTGGGCCCGAATGCGATTGGGAAAACCACGTTCATAAGAATGCTGGCCGGGGAGATCAGGCCTGATTCAGGGGAAGCCCTGAAGGAGCTCAGGCTGTCTGTAAAGCCCCAGAGGCTTGTTCTGAAAAGGGAAGAGGAAGGCATGCTGGTGCAGGATGTTGTCAGTAAACTTTCCGGAAAAGACTCGTTTTCTGCAGAGGAGAAGGGTGTGCTTAGGAACATGGGCGTGGAGAGACTCTTCGAGAGAACAGCCAGGAGCCTGTCGGGTGGAGAATTGCAGGCGGTTTTCATATCATCAGCCATGTTAAGGGATGCTGATGTCCTGCTTATGGACGAGCCCTCGGCCTTTCTGGACGTGGAGCAGCGGCTGAATGCTGCAAAAATGATAAGGCAACACGTGGGGTCAAGAGAGAATGCATGCTTTGTGGTTGATCATGACCTGCAGTTCATTGATTCCATCTCCGATCGCATTATGGTGTTTGAGGGAAAGCCGGGTGTCAGGGGGGAAGGTATGCCACCGGCCGGCCTGAAGGAAGGAATGAATTCATTCCTGAAGGGGCTGGACATCACATTCAGAAGGGACCCGCAGACCGGAAGGCCCAGAGCCAACAAGCCCGGAAGCCAGAAGGACCAGGAGCAAAAGGAAAGGGGGGAGTATTATTACACGGGATGAGTCACAACCCTGCGCTCTTCATGAGATTCTTGATAATGTTTGCTGACCTGTCAAGCTGTTCTCTGGTTTCCGTGTCCAGCTGGAGCTCCACAACCCTCTGGAGGCCGCTTTTCCCAAGCCTCGCGGGCACGCCCAGGAAGATGCCCTCGTGTCCGTACTCGCCTTCAAGGAGAACAGAAACCGGAAGCGTGGCTCTGGAACCCTCTGTTACAGCAGAGACCATCTCAGATATGGACACAGCAGGGGCAAATGAGGCCGAGCCTGTTTTGAGCAGTGAGACTATCTCGCCGCCTGCCTTTCTTGTTCTTTCAACAATGGCATGTATCTTCTCAGGGGAGAGCACATCCTTCAGGGGTCTTCCCTTCACCTTGGTATGCTCAAGCACAGGAACCATGGTGTCGCCATGGCTTCCGAGCACAACAGCCTCGATTTTATCAGGCGGAACCTTTGTTTCCATGGCAATAAATGCCCTGAATCTGGCTGTGTCAAGAAGGCCGGCCATCCCAAGCACCCTTTCCCTGGGAAACCCCAACTCCTTGTAGGCAATGTAGCATATTATGTCAATGGGATTGGTCACCATTATAACAACAGAATTCGGGGCAAGTTCCTTAACCCTGCTGCAGATGTCTTTCACTATCTTTGCATTGGCCCCGAGAAGGTCTTCTCTGGTCATGCCGGGCTTTCTGGCCCTGCCCGCTGCAATAACAATCACATCAGAGTCCCTTATTTCAGAGAAATCGGTTGTTCCTGAAATCCTTGAAGAGCTGCCGAAAAGGGGCATTGAGTGCTGGATGTCAAGAGCCCTGCCCTGGGGGATTCCATCTGCTATGTCCACCAGGGTAATGTTTCCCATGTCCCTCCGTGCGATCTCAAATGCAGATGTGGCCCCGACATTGCCCGCTCCTATGATGCTTATCTTTTCTTTTCTCAAAACCCCGGGAACATGCATGATTAAAATAGCAGCGAGTGATATATAAACCCTACTCAAAGATCTCCCTTTCTGCAAGCGCAAACCTTACGGTGAACACCACCACAGCTGCTATGAACACAATGGAAGAATAGGGAATCCCGAAGCCCGCAGCCTCCATAAAAAACCCCACCACAATGCCGGTGAGAGAGAAGAATATCACAGTGAGCATGTACACATCCTTTCCACAGGGAAGAATGCTGTAGAGGATTGTAAGAATGCCGAGAATCAGAAAGCCCGCCTGGATTACAATGCCAAGCGAGCCAAAAATTCCGGATGCAATCAGGCTTCCGCCAATAAACCCCGTTAGAGCACTGAACGGGTCCAGAAGTTTGGGGCTGTGGGAGATTTCTCTGACCATTGCTTAATAATTGGTAATGAATGGATAAAAACTCTTTGCCAGCATGCATGCTCTATTTTTATTATATTGTTTTGCACATCATATCCTATTTCTTGTATTCAGGGGCAGGACTGCCGGCAAGCAGGTGGGGGTTTGCTAGCTGGGGTTCTTCTCTTTTGTCATGGTTAATCAGCGCCTGGTCAACTATATACCCCTGCCGAATTTCACAAAAAACATAGTCAGGTGCACATTTGCCTATATGTGGACAATCGGCAAACATATCACATTTTTTGTTCTGCATAAAACAAGACTGCAACAAAAATTTAAATACGTTATTCCCGGCCAATTTTTTTGTTGACAAGAATCAGCAACAGGCCGGATGAATCGTTTGATATCATTAGCAGACAGACTGGTCGTCACCTATCCATAAACGCCTTCGGCTGTGGGAATTTCCGTGGTTTCAAGGTTGAAGTGCTTTTTAAGCTCCTGGGCAAAGTTAAGAACCCTGTTGTTACAGACTTCTATGAATTTCCTTCTGAGCTTGTTGTAAAACAGATAGGAATAAAGAACCCAGAACGGCTTCAGGAACACGCTCATGCCCTCCACGTCTGTCCTGACCTGTGCCCACATATTCAGAGAGAAATCGCCTGTGTTGGTCTTCTTGTTTTTTGACCCCTGTATTTTTATGTCAACATACATTTTGCTGTACCTGCTCATATCTCTTTTAACCCACCACTGGGAGTAGAAGTCTATGGACTCGCCCACATCGTCCCATTTTATTAGGTAATTGTTCGTTCCTGATGAGCTTACATGGAAGAAGGGCCTTATGCTTGACCCTATCTTCTTTGCCATTCCCCATGGGTCGGGCCCGGTATATTTCATTTTAAGATATTTGTCAGGCCCCATGCATTCGTCGGTTATTGTCAGCTTTCCCATAATTTATCCCTGAACATCAGCCGCTCTTTTCACTATTGTTTTCGTGCTCTGCCTTGAGTTCATTATAGAACTCCCTTATCCTCTTCTCGTAAAGAATTACCATGTGTCTGCACTCCTCTGCGAATTCCTCTCTTTTCCTGTGATAAAAGACCCTGTGCCAGAACGCCCTCATCATCTCATAGAACAGAGACCTTTGCCACACAGTGTCCTGTGGGTATTCTGTTCTTATCAGGGCCCTCACGGCCACCTTGGCCGATCCTGCCTTGACCGTCCCTTCTCCCGCAAGGTCAACCCTGACATAAAGATAGGTGAATATGTCCATATCCTTGTGTATCCACCACCTCACCTTGAACTTGTCGCCCTTTTCCGACTTGCCCCAGAAGTATTCTGTTTCCTGTATGTCAGAATCAGCCACGCTCCAGACCTGCTTCATCAGAGTATACATCTTTGAGTAGAGTTTTGTCACACCCGGGCCGATGAAGCGCATCTCTACCCCGCCGGGCTCTTCTTCGAAGCAGTTGTCCTCTATTGTTATCTTGGCTCTGGCAAAGACCATAATGCACCTCTAAATGTGATTCCCCTGTTTGCGGGCATTCCTGTTTCTGTTATATATTAATTAGTGCGGATTTTATTAATAATTAACAGAGACACAAGGCTTATAAGGATTGTCATGTTTGGGATAGCCGGGATTGTTGCGGGAATTGTGCTGGTTTTGATATCGCTATTCCTCATATTCTTCTTCCCCTCAACAGCAGAGCTGCAACCCTATGCTTTTGACAAGAACGGTGTTCTGCTTGGTTTTCTGCTCTTTTTCATAGGAATTGTGCTGCTTTTTCTGCCCTGACACCCTTTTCCAGGAGCTTCCGCTTCCTCAAAAGCGTGTACGGAAAAATAACAACACACCCTTTTCCAGGAGCTTCCGCTTCCTGCGGCTTTGTCACGAGAGCGCGCTGCTCTGGAGAATGTGCCGCATCTCTTATAACATAAGACACCTGCCGGATGGACCAATCCGGGACAAGACAGCCGAACATGCTCAGGATAAATTATATCTTTCCCGATAACAAAATATAAATAGGTTGCAGGGAAGTGTTAAACATGACATGGGAAAAACTGGTTGTAGAGGACTTGATGAACGAAGCCATGGGGGGCCCCTCGCCGCCGAGAACAGGGAAGATAATGGTCGGGCATCCCGTGGAGATGGAGGTAACCCTTAACTACACGGGAGTGAGGGGGGCCGGGGCAAACCAGTTCCGCTCGCTGATATACAAGGCCCCAAAACTGGCCTTCCAGCTTGCAAAAGTGGACGAGTGGATGGAGATCAATCCCAACTTTCCGGAGATACACGGCCAGGTGATGGACGCCAAGCACAGGCTTGAGGGCTCAATAAAACAGGGGCTTGCATCTGCAATGCAGGCCGTGGCGGATTATGAACTTATCAGCCATGATTACAGGAGATACAAGGAGATTGTTGAATATTTCAGGAAGGGCAGAGAGGATGAGCATGTCCTGAGGAGCCTGTTTGTGGACAGGGTCGATGCGCACACAGGCGACATGTTCTCCATGATAGGCATGGCCAAGAGATGGCCTACCATAATAGCTGACTTCATGAAGATGAAGAATGAATGGACAGACCCTGAGAAAACGCCCCCGGAAGAGCAGGTGGATAAGATAAGAAAAGAACTGGATGTTTCCCAGGCCGAGGCTGTTGTGCTCAAGACAAAAAACGAACTGTACAATGAATGGAAAAGGTTGTTCAGGCCCGTTGTTCTCGAGAGATATGCCAGGCTGGAGAACCTGGTGAAAGCCAGGAAAAAATCAGTGGAGGAATACAGGAGCTGGCTGAAGCCATACATAGCCAAGTACAAGGCCATGAAGGAGGCCACTGAGGGAACAAAGCCATCATACTATGTCTCAAATGTGTATTCCACGCCAACACTTGCCACGCAGGAAAGCATGTCCGGCGTGAGGCTGTGGATATACAGGCCTTTCTACATAACAGACAGGGGAAGGCCATCAGCTGTGATTGAGGAAGGCAGGAACAGGGGCTTTGTGGTGGATCCCTATGACAGGGACTGGGCGCAGAAATATCACAGAATAATCGAGGAGAAATACAATGTCAAGGTGGACCTGGATGCTGCGCTGAAAGAGCTTGCCTCCCTGATACCCGGCAACAGAAGGGATTGCATGTATTTTGTGCTCTTTGACATAAAAACAGCGCTGTCCCTTACAAGCGGAGGGCAGCCCGCTGCTGTTCCAATGGATGATATAACATATGAGGTGAAGCTCTGGGTGCTTTCGCTCAATGCCATGCTGATATTCCTCATGGAAAAACAGGCCAGGGAGAAAAGACTTGAGAAATACATGAACGAGCTGATAGGGGTTGGCGAAGATGAGGAAAGCATAATATACAGGCTCAGGAAGGAGATGGGAGACAAAATGAGCCCTGAGGACGTGAAGAGGTTTGAGAAGCCTGCTGAAAAGAAGAAAAGGATGAAGAGCATTGAAGCCCTTTTGGACAAGGTCAGACCATGGGCCGAGAGGTTTTTTGAGTTCTTTGTCAAGCCCGGCCCTTACGAGCCTGTTTTCTTTGAAAGGGCAAGCAAGATGTACATGAGGGCTGCTGGTTTTTACTGGGGCCAGATAACAGGCCATATAAAGAGCACAATGGGTGTGGAGTAGATATGCCGCTCAAGGTGGGTGTCACATCAGGGATGTACAGCGCTGCCAGAAGCGCAGAACTGTCCAGCGTTGTGAGAAAGCTCGGGTTTGGGCTCACCAGAGGGACCTCGGTTATACAGATAGATCAGGATGTTCCCCATGAAGTCAACGAAACAATCGGGAAAGAAGTCAGGGACATGGCAGAAAAGCAGGGCCTTGATCTGGCCATGCACGGCTCGCTTTACGTACCCCTGGACATGCCTGAAAGGAGCGAATACAGGGATGCACAGGACCATCTGCAGAAATCTGTGCGCTCGGCCGTGCTCATAAACTCCAAGTACGTGGTTTTCCATGCATGCCTGAATATCTGGCTGGAGCTCATGACATACGCAGGAAGGAAGCTCACCATGGCTTTTGTAGACCATAATGGCCATTTCATATCTGATATTCTGTATGAGTGCAAGGACCTGAGATGGTGGTTTGTGAAAGAGAGGGGTTATGACTACCTCAGGGACATACTCACAAGGGATGAAATGAACAAGATGCAGAGCGAGATTGCTATTGAGAATGAGGAGTGGTACAAAAGGGAGATACAGAAAAGAATGAGAAAGGCCGGCATACCCGAAGAAGTCATCGACAGGGTCGTGCAAACCGGGATCATGGGAGACATACCTGCGGAGTATTTTCTTCCGAACATGACCGGAAAACCCGCGCCGGAGGAGATCAAAAAAGCGCTGCGACAAAAGAAGGAGAAAGAGGATGCAGGGGTCAGGATTCTTGACAGGCTGCGAAAAGACAGAATTGTTCACAGTTCTGACACAGAGGAGGCCGTGCTGAAAAGAACCCTTATGAAGAAGCTTGGCAGCAGCGATCCCGGTGTTAGGGAATGGGAAAGCGAGGAGCTCAGGGCAGTGGTCGGGATTCTTGACGGTTACATGATAATGGCGCACTATCTTTTCTACAAGAAGGACCCTGTCTGGATGGAGTTTGCCAAGCTTTATGAGAATATGCTTGTAGGGGAGTATGGAATGGACTATAACAACAAGGAATGGCTTCACAATGCATGGAAAAAGGCCGAGAGCAAGAATGACAAAAGGTTCAAGGAATTCCTCTACGGTGTGGTTGGGGCCAAATTTCTTGAGGGCCACATGAGAAAACTCCTCGAATGGATGGATGATGAGGAGAAGGGGCTTAAGAAAGAGATCGATGACATGAACTACTCTGACGAGGAGAAAGAGAAGCTCAAGAAGACCGTGGACAGCATCGTGATAGCCATAGAGAGCCCTGACGCCAGAGACCCGCAGCATGCAGGGCTTCATATACTCTGGGAACCCAGGCAGATATACGCGGCAGTAAAGGTTATAAGGAGGTTCGCCGGAGACAGGGTAGCCATGCTGATAGACTGGGAGCATGTGGCCACCCAGGGGATTGATCCCATGACAGCGTTCAAGGACATAACCAAGACGTATGGTGATTTCGGCGCGCTTGTGGTGGCTGTGCACAGCGGGCAGCCCAATCCCACGCATGCGCATGAGCCGCTGGAAATAGGCGATGTGAATGTCTACACCCTTCTCTGGTATCTCAGGCGGACAGGCATGGGAAAGGAGGACAGGACTGCTTACATAATATTTGAAAGGGGGGCAGGCGATGACCCCTACAGACAGTCAATCGAGTTCCTCAAGCTGTGCATAAAATTCCTGGAAATGGATACGCAGCCTGAAGACTTGCCGCTGGAATTCTTCGGCATGGCCGGCCCCACAACCGCGGACATAAGAAGGCAGATGCAGATAGTGAGGGAGCACGCCGAGGAACCGCTCAAGGACCTGCTGGAGATGAGCGAGGAAGAGTGGGGGATATTTTCAGAGGCAGCGAAGAAGAAAGGCAGGCTGGATGTCTGGAAGAAGGAGAGATTCAAATAGTTTCTGCCTTGCGGCTGCTGGGGATGAAATATTTTTCAGATTTTTATACCACCAGTCCATAAAATTAAGGGGGAGGTTGGAAAACAGAAAGCTTTATAAACTATAGATGTTATCATAAAGTAGTAAAAAGGATTGATTTTATGGCTGCAAATACAGGATCAAAAACAGGGAAGGCGCCCGGAAAGCGCAAAGAGAGGGATTCTCTGAAAGCAAAAGAGACGAAAAGGAGCAGAACCGGGAAAAGCAGAATGAAGAAAAGCGGCGAGATCGGTAAGAAAGAGAGAATAGAGATTCTCAAGAAGTTCACCAAAGAGGTGCTGAAGAAATACGGTCCTCTTATAAGGTCCATTGTTCTTTTCGGGTCAACGGCAAGGAATGAATTCAGGGGTGAGTCTGACATTGATGTTTTCGTGATAGTGGATGACACCAGGCAGAAGATAACGCCTTATCTGAAGGAGAAGATAGAGGATGATCTTGAGATGATTTCGAAAAAACTGCACAAGAACCTTTCAGTGCAGCAGCCCTATCTGCTTACTGAGTTCTGGGGGATGGTGAGAGACGGCCATCCCATAGTGTTCAATTTCATTAGGGAGGGCGTGCCTGTTTATGACAAGGACATATTCCTTCCCATCAAGCGTCTTCTCCAGATGGGGGAAATAAGGCCCTCAAAAGAGGCTGTGGAGAAGTACATAGAGCGCGGCCCGAAGAGGATAAAGAGGGTGGAAAACGCCAAGATATACATGGTTGTAGAGGACTGTTATTATGCCATGCTTGAAAGCTCCCAGGCTGTGCTGATGTTCCTGGGAAAGATTCCCCCAAGACCGCCTGACGCTGCCGAAGCTCTCAGAAAGACGCTCGTCAAGATGGGGCTTCTTGAGGAAAAGTATGTGAAAGACATAGAGGACATCATACATCTCAGGAAAGAGGTCGAGCACAAGAGGATAAAGAAGATATCAGGCGCTGATGTGGACGAGTGGATAAAAAAGACCAAGGCATTCGTCAGGAAGATGCAGTCGCTCATTGTGAAGATAGAGGTTCTCAAGAGGGAAAACATAATAGAGAAATCATATACAATAATGGCCGAGACCACTGCAACGCTTCTTAAATCTCTCAACAAAACGCTCCCCGGAAAGGAGATGCTCAGCAATGTATTTGAAAAGGAGCTTGTCAGGCCAGGGATTGTGGACAAGAAGTATCTGGATGTTTTTCTTGAGCTTGAGAAGATGAGAAACATATCAAGAGAGGGCAAGATTCTTGACCTTTCAAAGCAGCAGATTCTGCTTCACAGG
>CAZCSS010000016.1:0-14930 GCA_964501515.1 uncultured archaeon | reverse complement strand
CACTATCTTTCCGGATGCTCGCTGGTGGGCCGCTACAACCTCCCTGATGCAGGCAGGGTCAGGCCTTACGTGCAGGCCGGTGCAGGGGGCGTTCTGACCGATGCCTATGAAGACCACAACCAGGACGCAATCGGCCAGTCATTTGAATTCCTTCTGCAGGCAGAAGCAGGATTCAGGTATGACATGGATGACAGCAACCGGCTCTCCGGCCTCCTTGGCGAAAATCTTGGCGTTTTCATCGAGGGGGGGGTTTTATCACATATCCAATGCTGACATGGATGAAAGGAACGCCGGAATAAACGGGTTTGAGTGCTATATGGGCCTCAGAAAGGAATTCTGACCTGTTACCTGAAGACTCTTGACAGAACAGCTGCCAGTATCAGCAGCATCACCCCTCCGGATATTAGTATTATCCCAAAAGAGCCGATAAAATCAATGCACTCATCAGCCACACCGTCGCAGTCATCATCCTTCCCGTTGTCGCATATCTCATTCTTGGGAGGAGTCCCGCCAACGCATGGTCCCCACTGACCTCCCACGCATGTTCTTTCCCCGGCCGTGCACTCCCCTATGTTGGAACCGCATACCCTTTTTTCGCCGCTGGCGCACGGCATCACGTCCTTTATGTTCTGCGCTGATACCGAGAACACAATTGCTGCGAATGACACAATGAGAGAAAAAACCAGCAGAACTGCTATCCCGCAGGATGTACCCTTAAACATATTTTTATTATTTGTTTCTTTGAATTATATATGCGCATTCCCAAGACCGATGTTGTGAGATTTCTTCTGGCGCAGATACTTAAAGAAAGAAAGGTCATTTCCCAGAAAGAGCTTGCCAGCACCCTTGCAAGGGAACTCGCAAAGGCAGGAGACTACTCAATAAGCGGGGCCAGGGCAAGAATGATTGCTGTTGAAACGCCCGGTGTGACAGTGAAAACCCATACAAAAAAGGGCCCTGTTCCGGAAAGATGCCCTTCATGCGGGGCTTCCCTGAGAAAGACATACTCCAGAAACCTGAAGGGAAGGAAAACATTGGTAAGGCTGACATGCAGGAGGTGCGGCTACACCGGAACGAACCAGAGATTTGCACCGCACAGGTATGAATTTGAGCTCTCATTCGGCTCTGCCGGCAATCGTGCCTGATGATTTGAATTCCGCACCCGTTTCAATATCTCTGTATGCAACATTAACCTGTGCATTGTAGCTCTCTCCGGAACGAAGAACCGGCAACCCGTATATTATGAAGCTGTTCTGGCTTCCGGGTTTCATAAGAATTCCGGGCGATGTGCTCCCTGCGCTCTCCCTGACATTCACCTCTATCTTTTGCATCACTATGGTATTGCCAGTGTTCTTCAGCGTTATCTTCAGCGTTCCGGTTGCGCCTGCATACAAAACCCCGTCATCAGGAACCGTAAACCCCGAGAGTCCGATTACTGTTGTGTTCTCTGCATTGCTGCCCTGCTGCATGAACAGGAACACTCCACCGAGAAGAGCGATAACACCCACAACAACAACCAGAACACCCGCAACCAGAAACCTGTTTTCAGTGAAACGCTTTGATCCTGTTCCTGCTTTCTCCACCCTTTTCTCTTTCCTGACCGCGCCCGGTGCAGCCCCGGATTTGTAGACATCCTCAATGAGCCTGGGTTTTATTATGGTGGGAAAATTGCTCTTTATCCTGACCCTTCCGGTCGGTTCAGGCCGTATTCTGCGTATGATGCCAGCACATTCTTCCACATCCTTCATTGGCCAGCCCACCTCCAGGAGCTTTTTCTTTATGTCCTCTATTCCGTATCCCTTATCAAGCATGGACTTCATGTATTCAAGCACTTTCTGGTCTGCCATAATGTTCACCTGCAAATTACCTTCCGAGCAGTGCCAGGGCGCCGCCTGCTATCCCCATCAAAGAGCCTATAAAAAAGCCGTTCAAAAACAGAATCAGGGAAACCCCGATTATCAGAGGCGATATGACCATCCTGAAACCCCTCATAATATACATGAGCACGGCCATGACAAATACCGCTGCTCCGAGAACCGTGTTCAGAACCGCCGCAAGCAGCGGGTCTCCAACAAGCGCACTGAACGAGAGCGGAATAAAGATGTCTGCAACCGATGCAAATACGCCAGGCATTGCGGAAGAAGTGGAACTGCTCATTGCAGCAGCACCTCCTCCAAGTGCAAGACCGAATCCCATCACGCTTAACAGCGAAACCCCGCCTTCAGCGGCCTCTGTGGCCTGTTTTGAGGATTGTGTACCCGGGGGCTTCTGTTCGCCATGAACAGGTGCTGGTATCTCAGGGGGTTTTGTCTGCTGCCGGGGCACCGGAGGCCCGGAAGGCGCACCAGGAGAAAGCGGCGGGATTTGCTGGACCTGCGGCAAGGGCACTGCTCCCGGGAAAGCACGGCCAATGGAACCCCGCGGTTTCATGGCTTCCTCTTTACCCTGCGTTTCTTCCATGACCTGATCTATGGCCTCCTCTATCTGCTGCTCCTTCCATCCGGCATCGAGCATGGCCTTCTCAATGGTGTCTACTGAAAAACCAGAATTTAATTGGGTCCTGATGTAATCAACCGCTTTGGGGTCTGCCACCATGTATATTATTTGTTTTCGCTTGTTTAAAAATCAGAAAATAAGGGGACCTCCCTCAGTTTTGCCTCCCTGAGTTCGCCTATGTTCTTTGCTCCAACAAGAAACATCACGCTTCTCAGCTCATCCGCAATCTGCTCCAGCTTCCTCTGCACAGCAGCAGCAGATTCCATGGCAGGCCTGAGCAGGGGCAGCGCCATTCCTGCCAGCGAGGCCCCGAGAGCAATGGCCTTTGCGCAGTCAAGGCCTGTTCTTATCCCGCCTGACGCTATTACAGGAATCTTCAGGCCCCTTTCCATGCACTGCCTCAGGCACTCTGCTGTTGGAATCCCCCATTCACTGAACGGGCCGGGTTCCTCCGTGTTTCTGTAATGTTCAATCCTCACCCAGCTCGAGCCTCCTGCGCCGGCCACGTCCACCGCCGAAGCGCCGGCCTTTTCAAGCTGCACGGCAACACTCCCCGATATCCCGTGGCCTACCTCCTTCACAATGACAGGAAAATCAGCAGCAGAGCATATTTTCCTTATCCTTGCCAGCACCCCGCTCCATTTCGTATCCCCCCTGTTCTGGACCATTTCCTGCGCAGGATTCAGGTGTATTGCAAGGCCGTCTGCCTTTACCGCATCCACCACCTGCCTGATCTTTTCCATGCTATAATTATCTATCTGCGCAGCCCCCAGGTTGCTGAAAAGCATGACATTTGGAGCCAGGTCTCTGACATGATAGGTGTTCCTGAGGGAGGGGTTCTCAATCATGGCTCTCTGGGACCCCAGTCCCATGCCTATCCCCAGATTCTCTGCCGCCACCGCCAGGTTCCTGTTTATCTTCTCAGCCCCCCTGAAACCACCTGTCATGGCCTCTATGTAAAAGGGAAGGGAGAACCTCTTTCCCAGAAACGAAGTGGACAGGTCTATATCATCCCTGTCCAACTCCGGCAGCGCCCTGTGAACAAACTCATATCTCTCAAAACCATTCCCCTTTCTGAACTCCACGTCCTTCTCCATGCATATCTTTATGTGATCAGACTTTCTTTCCTCTATCATGCCAAATCATTGGATTGCTATTTTAATACTTTTTCCTGTTTTTCAGGCAGAAGCATCCTGAATTAGTTTTAAATAATTTGCAGTCATAATTCTATCAACCGTGAAAACTTTTTAAGCCCAAAAGCAATGATAACTTAGTGATGCTCATGAGAAACCATCTGATGCTGCCCGCTTTTCTGGCCTGTTTCATTCTGATTTCTTGTTCTGCCCTGGCAGCGGGTCCGCTTGAAATCTCCCTGAATCCGCACAATATGACCATCAGGCCCGGCTCGTCTGCTGGATTCGCCCTGACCATTGAGAACCACAGGGCAAACACAAACCAGTACAGAATAGATGTTTCAGGAGATGAGCCCAACTGGTATGTTCCTGAATATCTTGTGAAAGGGGTGCCTGCGCATGGCACCCAGACAATAAGCCTGGTATTCATGCCCACTGAATGGAAGGAGGGTGACCATGTCTATAATGTGACCATAGAGTCGCTGAGATATCCTGCTGACAGAAAATCTGCCGAACTAACCCTTATCGTGCCCTATCCCGTGTCAGTGGAAAACCTTTCCTATGCGTCAGAAGAAGACCACATCAATGTGAAGGCAGAGCTTGTTTCTGACAGGGCCAGGTCAGCTGATGTTGTTTTTGAACTTGTCAGCGGGGACGGTGACATTCTCAGCTCAGTGGGCGTTCCTGTTGTGGTTTCAGGCTCCAGAAGCGTTACCGCAACCCTTTCTCTCCCTGAAGCCATGCTTGCGGGGGGGTATGAGGTGGTGGCCAGGCTGGATGGAACCACTGTGAGGGCCTCTGCCCCCATGGTAATAGAGCCTGTCAGAAGGGTTGTGCAGGTTATCGAGGAAAACAATGATTTCCTGTCGAAGGAGATTGTGACTCACGTGACCAATGAGGGAAACGTGGTGGAGAAAGGCTTTGTAATTCACCAGATATTTGATGTTGACCCCATCACCGGATACATGACAATGACAGACAACTGCTTCGACCAGAGCGGCAACAGGATATGCGAGTACACCATAGATGAGATACAGCCCGGAGCAACGGCTGATATAAGTTACAGGATAAGCTATCTCCCCACATACGGGATTTATGTGTTTTTTGCAATTGTAATCGCAGGGCTTGCCGTCTTTTCCTATGGAAGGGTGACTAATCCGAAAATCCGAAAGAGACACCTGAAGAAAGGGGAAGAGCGCCACAACATAATACTGCATGTCAAGAACCCTTATAACAAACAGATGAGGAATGTTATTGTGAGGGACTGGGTCTCTCCGCTTGCCAAGGTCATCCACGAGGACATCCAGGGTGTCCAGCCAATAATCAGGAAGTCAGAAGCAGGGACCGAACTGATATGGAGGCTGGGTAACATACACCCCAAGGAAGAGAGGTTCCTTTCCTACGGAATCAGGACCCTTGTTCAGGGCTCCCTCAAGATGCCCAGGGCCTATGCCAGGTTCAGCGATGACAGGGAAAGGAAGTTCAGGATATATTCTGACCCGGTTGTGATAGAAAGCTGACCGGCACTGGTGAGAAAAGGAAAAATCCCGCAGGGGAGATTTCCGGTTCGCTGTATCGAACTCCCAACCTCACGGTTTCAGCAAGCGCATACTCCTGCAAACACCGTTAACCGGTATTTGACTTTAGCCGGTTTTTCTCCAAAACCAACAGCCGTGCGCTCTACCGTTGAGCTACTGCGGGACTGGACTGAAATTATTAAATCTTCTTATATTTAAATAAGGTATGAGATATGCGAAGCACTACAATGCCGAGGATTACGGCATCAGCAAGCTCCTTAAATCCGCTCTGAAGAGAACCAGAACATGGAGAAAGCATTACGGTCCTGCTGTGTTCCTCATACCCCTGGGGTTTGCCATAGAGTTCTTTGCAGTCTTCCTTATGGGAACACTCCCGCCTCACAGGTTTTTCGGCCTCAGCATTCTCAGCGCGGCCTGCCTCTCGCTCGGTCTTCATGTGAAGAGAAGCAGAAGGAACCCATTGTGGGAGATGCATTGAGCCAGCAGCCAACCATGCGGCACCGGGTTTAATATCAGCTGATGTCAAGAAGCTTTCTGACAGTCATTGATGATGGTATGACCACTATCAGATACCACCAAAACCAATTCAGCGTTGTGCTCATCACAAACGGAGGGAATGCCTGAACCAGAAGCGGAACAGCAAATGGAAGTGCCAGGGTAAGGTCTGCATATCTTGTCCCGAACCAGCCCAGCGCAAAGATAAATATGAAAAGGGAGATAAACATGGGTTTCATGTTCTCTCTGAACTGCTTCTGACTCATCCTGAGCATCTCTGAATTAAGCCTGCTCATCTCCTTGGTGTTGCCTGCTTTCTGGGCCCTGGACAGCTTGTCCCTCATATCCTTCATGCTGTGCCTGAGGTTCCTGAGCTCCTTCTGGTTGGTCAGAAACTTCGTCAGCAGAGCCATGAGTACAGAGAGGCCTGCTGAAAACAGCAGAAGCTCCTGGAAAGGCAGAAGGCCGAATGCCATGAAAACCACTCCTTATATTTGGGCATTGTCTACTTAAAACTGTCGCCGGTTCTTGTTCACGTGGTTGCATCAGGGTCTTTCCTTCAGCAGGGCGTTCAATTTATATTCCAGCCTGCCCAAACTTGTGCATGAAAATAATGCAGAGGGGCGCTGAGGCTGTTCTCTGCCTTGAAAAAAGGGACAGCAAACGGGTTGTTGTAAAGGAAAGAGTCAGGAAGGGATACAGGATCTCGCAGATTGACCGAGAGATAAGGCTGGGCAGGACAAGGCATGAGGTCCGGCTGCTTGAGAAGTCCAGGAGGGCCGGAGTTAACTCTCCGGGGGTTCTTGAAACAGGGGATTTCACAATAGTGATGGATTATATAGACGGGGAGAGGGTGAAGGACATCCTAAACACGCTCCCTGAAAGGAAGATGGAGAAAGTCTGTGCGCTCATAGGAGAAAGCGCAGCCAGGTTGCATGAAGCCGGCATTGTTCACGGGGACCTCACCACATCCAACATGATTCTCAGCAAAGGCAGACTCTTTATAATTGACTTTGGTCTGGGCATGGCCTCGAACAGGGTGGAGGATATGGCGGTGGACATGTTCCTGCTCAGGGAGGCCCTTAGATCAGCGCATTTTCCTGTTTTTGAGCAAGCCTGGAAAAACATTATAAAGGTTTATAAGCAAGAATATTCAAAATCTAATGAAATCCTTGCGAGATTTGAGAAAATCAACATGAGGCGAAGGTATAAACAGGGGAGACAATGAGGGACAAAAAGATAGAAGTAGCAGAAGACGAAATCCATGAGGTGGAAGAGCTGCCGGTATCTGATGAATCCACCGAGAAGGCCATACTGGAGCAGTTTGAAAGGCCTGAAACAGGGGGATGGATCCCCAAGACGCAGCTGGGCAGAAGGGTCGTGAAAGGGGAGTTCAAAACAATAGAGGAGTTACTCAGGTCAGGGGAGCCCATACTTGAGCCTGAGATTGTTGACTATCTTGTTCCTGAGATGAAATCAGAGATAATCTACATAGGGGGCAGCCCCGGAAAGGGCGGCGGGATAAGGAGAACCGCTACCAAAAGGACAGCCAGAATGCACAAATCAGGAAGGAGGTTCAAGCTCACTGCCCTTGTTGTGGTTGGAAACAGTGAAGGTATTGTGGGAGTTGGGAAGGCATCATCAAAGGAGCACAGGATTGCTATTGAGAAGGCCACTGAGCAGGCCAAACTCAGGATTATCCGTGTTAGGAGGTCATGCGGCAGCTGGGAATGCGGCTGCGATGTGGCCCATTCCATGCCCTTCAGGTCAGAGGCCAGATACGGCTCTGTCAGGGTTGTCCTCATGCCTGCTCCAAGGGGGACCGGGATAGTGGCCAGCAATGCAGGTAAAAAAATCCTTTCCCTCGCAGGGCTTAAAGACGTCTGGGTGAAGACATACGGACAGACGCGAACAAGGGTGAATCTGATATATGCCACTTTTGAGGCACTCAAGAAGCTGAACAAGACAAAGGGAGCGCTATGAACGGGGGAAACCTTCTGGCTGCTGTGAGAATAAGAGGGAGTCCTGGAACGAGCAGGAATGCAAAGGACACCCTTCAGATGCTCAATCTCACGAGGATGAATCACTGCATTGTTGTCCCCAAAAACAGTGACTATCTTGGCATGCTCAGGAAGGTCCAGAACTATGTAACATGGGGCGAGATTGACAGGCGCACACTTGAGAGCCTTGTGAAGGCAAGGGCAAGGGAACCGGGCGACAGGAAGCCTGATGCTGGAAAGCTGACCAAGGCGCTGAAGGCACTGGAATCGGGAAAATCCCTGAAGGGAACCGGACTGAAAAGGGCGTTCAGGCTGAGTCCGCCTTCCAGAGGCTATAAATCAGTGAGGCTCCTTTACCCCAAAGGGGATGCAGGATACAGGGGCAGGGAGATCAACACCCTGCTCAGGAGGATGATATGATGCCGGTTAACATTCTTGACTTTTACATAACGGACGTGCAGCTTTCAGCGCTCTGTTTAAAAGCGCTTGCCGGAGAAACAATGATGAGATTGTCGCCAGAGCCATACTCATCCCGTATTTTGCCGCAAAGCGTTTCCTGGGAGCCCTACACCCGCATAAGGGGAGATTACAGCGCAGGGATGCCAAACCGGTCAATGCGTTTCCACAAGAAAAGACTTAGAGGAAGAGGTGCATGAAAAACAAAAAGATAATCAGGCAGAGGGGTCACAAAACCCACGGGTGGGGCTCGAAAAAGAAGCACAGGGGGGCAGGTTCCAGGGGCGGAAGAGGACGTGCGGGAATAAAGAAGCACAAAAAGCTCATGTTCATGAAGAAGAACTCTGGATCGAAGTCTGGTGTTTCGAAAAAACGCTTTTCCAGACCAAGAAAGAAGAGGTTCAAGTCCCTTTACCAGAGGAGCATGAAGAAAGCCCAAAGGAGCATCAATATAAGCGATGCCCTTCGAATGGCAGGGAAAAGGAAAGAAATCTCCCTGAAAGAGCTGGGGTATGAGAAGCTCCTGGCGAGAGGCGAGGTCTCGCAACCCCTGACAGTGAAGGCCGCTGCTTTTTCTGATAGGGCAAGACAGAAGATCGAGGCCGCAGGCGGAAAGGCGCTCAAGGAGTGATAAAGGCCTGAAGCGTCCTGCGATACATCCGAATACAGATCCAGTGTAATGTTTTAATATCCAAAAGAACAATATTGTTCAATTACTAACAGAACAGTAATGGTGAAGGTGTGTCTTAATGGGTTTTGAGGAAACTTATCTTGCGTTCCTGAACAGGCTGCCCAGTGTGAGCAGCCCGATTCAGAGGATAACATTCAGGGGCAAGCTCAAATGGACAGGTCTTGTCCTGATTCTCTATTTCATCCTTGCACAGATTCCGGCGTACGGGATTGATCCAAGGGGATATGAGCACTTCAGGTTCCTTGAAATCCTGCTGGGTTCCAGGTTCGGCTCCATAATGAGCCTGGGCATCGGGCCCATAGTTACGGCATCCATAATACTCCAGCTTCTGGTGGGCTCAAAGATCATACCATGGGACCTCAGCAGCTCCAGCGGCAAGGCGCTTTTTCAGGGCTCCCAGAAGTTTCTGGGCATGGTTTTTGCTTTTGTTGAAGCAGGCGCTTATGTGCTCTTCGGCGCTGTCCCCGCGGCATCTGCTGACCTCATTCCCATAGTGATAGGGCAGATTGCGCTTGGGGGTATACTGGTGATATACATGGACGAACTCATCTCCAAATGGGGATTCGGCTCAGGCATAAGCCTGTTCATAGTGGCAGGGGTGTCAAAGACCATAATAGTCAGGACGCTGAACCCGCTTTCCCAGGCAGGAACAGTACCCACACTTGCCAATCCGCCTGCAGGCATAGTGCCCTCCATGATCATCCTGATAGGCTCAGGTGAGTTTGTAAATGCGCTGTTTACCTTCCTTCCTGTGATAGCCACAATAATAGTGTTCGTGCTTGTGGTGTATGCCAATGCCATAAAGGTGGAGATACCCCTGGCTTTTGGTTCTGTGAGAGGGTTTGGCAGGAGGTGGCCGCTGAAATTCTTTTACACCTCCAATATCCCGGTCATACTGACCGCCGCCCTGCTCGCCAATATCAACCTGATGAGCAGGACGCTTTCACAGGCAGGAAATTCCCTGATGGGAACATTCGATTCCCAGGGCAACCCCACAGGAGGCCTTGCCTTCTTCCTCACCCCGCCGAACAATCCGGGCATTCAGAGCCTTATGGTTATCATCAGCGTCTTTGTTCTGCTTGCAGTGCTTGTGGCATACCTTACAAAGAGGAATGCCCTGAAACTGGGGCTGGGTTTCGCAGTGGCAGGGGGTTTCGCATGGTATCTGGGCAATGTTTCCCTTGGCCTGACCGGTCTCGTGTCCATAAACCCCGCTGATATGGCAAGGATGTTCACCTATCTCGGCTTCATGGTAGGTGGTTCTACCCTGTTTTCTGTATTCTGGGTGACCACTGCAGGAATGGATGCCAGGGCCGTGGCCGAACAAATACAGAGCATAGGGATGCAGATACCCGGCTACAGGAGAGACCCCAGAATAATACAGAACGTGCTCAACAGATACATACCTGCCCTGGCCATGCTTGGCGGGGCTTCCGTAGGGGCACTGGCCGCGTTTGCTGATTTCACAGGCGCGCTGGGGACAGGAACAGGAATCCTCCTGGCCACGATGATAGTGTACAGTCTTTATGAAGAGCTGGTCAGTCAGCATCTTGAGGATATGCACCCGGCCATCAGGAAGATGCTCGGAAAATAGGCAGGTGACGGCCAGAGGCTGTCCTTCCAAAGAACAGATTTAAAATACAAAAACAAAGAACTATGTATGAAACTCATTCTGATAACAGGAGTTGACAGGCCTGAGAAAGACTCTTTTGTGAACTTCAACCTTGAGAGAACCAGGGGCCTGCTCCCGGATTTTGAGAGCATACTGTTTGAGGATCTTGCTGACTGGAAACTGAACGGGCAGGACATGGCAGAAAAGCTTGGCGAAAGTCTGGAAAGGGCTGTGATAAAGGGCTTCAAGAAGAACAAGAATGTAATCCTTCACGGAAGGCTTACTGTCCCGGGAAAAACAGGATACGTTCCGATTCTCGGCGAGAGTTTTTTTGAGAAATTCAGCCCTGACCTTATTCTGGTTTTTGAGCACGACACCGGCATAAACCAGGATTATCTGGTAAGAAAGAGGTTCGGCAGCAGGGAGAACATGAAAAGGATTGCCGAGCAGCAGGAGCTGAACAGGGGTTTTGCCACTGACTATTCGGCCATATCAGGAGCCAGGCTGAAGATAATCCGGATACAGCAGAACAACCTGAAGCAGACCATCAGGGAAATGGTTGAGACCCTCACGGGTGTGATGGAGAAGTAAGTGCTGCTGAAACGGCGTCTGGAACGAGATGCGCCCACAAGCCTACAGCCGGGGATATCCTAATGTAACCAGATGAACCTGCAAACAATTTAACCCTGCCAGAAGAATAAATATACATGATTGAGCTGCTGTTTTACTTCATGATGACAGCCCTTCTGGGCTTTTCGGTTGCTGCGGTTTTCTCCAGGGACATACTTTACTCGGTTATCTTCCTTTCCACAGGCTCGCTTGCAATAGCGCTGCTTTTTTTCGTTCTGCAGGCACCTGACATTGCGATTACCAAGGCCGCTGTGGAGGCCGGGCTCGTGACTGCCATATACGTGGTGGCCATACAGAAGACCGCGAGGAGGGAGGAGGGATGATAGCAGGAACCGGGAGACGAATAAAAAAGCAGATACCCGGGCACAAGAGGGTTTTCATAGGCGCTGCCTGCCTGCTCGTGCTGGGTCTGTTTATGATGGGAACTGTCAGCCAGCCCCAGTTCGCTGACTTCAGCAAAAAGGTCTCCAGGTTCTATACAGACGAAGGCTGGCACATGCTCAAGGCTGCGAACACCGTGACAAGCATAGTCTGGGACTTCAGAGGATATGATACGCTTGGAGAGGAATCCGTGCTTTTTTCTGCTGCAATCGGGATATTTGCAATGGGGTTCGGCCTGCATGCGAGGCACAGGGTGCACAGGGAGGTTAGGGAAAAATGAACGTGATAGTAAGGACAGCCACCAGGATAATGTTCCCTGCCATACTCCTTTACGGGCTTTATGTGGTCTTTCACGGGCATATCACACCCGGGGGGACGTTCTCAGGAGGGACCATAATGGCAGCCGGGTTCCTTCTATATACCCTGGCGTATGGAATAGAGAGAACAGAGAGCGAGCTGAGGGAAAGCGTGGCCGAGTTCTTGAAATCCATAGCAGGGCTCATTCTCGTGGTGCTCATAATATTCGAATTCGTTATGAGAAAATATCTGGTCCCGAGCGAGCAGATATTTTCTCTCTGGTCAGGCGGGGAGCTGATGTTTCTGAATATTGTGGGAGGCCTTATGGTGTTTTCAGGCATGCTCCTGATATGGTACACCATGGTAAAGATAGACGAGAGATTATGATGCTTGAAACAGCCCTGTATGCAACAGCAATCGGCCTTGTTCTCATAGGCATAGGAGCCGCTGTTTTCAGAAAGAACATGATAAAGAAGATTATAGGGTTTGGAATCCTTTCCAATGGAATCCATCTGATGCTGATAACCACTGGATTCCGTGCAGGGAGGATAGCTCCTGTGGTCACGCCCCTGAACGTGCAATCCTTCTCCTCCCTCGCGGTTGATCCCATTCCCCAGGCGCTTGTCCTCACGTCCATTGTGATAGACCTTTCAATAACCACACTTGCCCTGATGATAATAATCTGGGTGCACAAGAATTTTGGGACAATAAATTCTGACCTGATAAGGGAATCCAGTGGATAGTTGCAGCACGAGAAAACTCTGGTGTCGACTGAAAAAACACACGCATGCGAAATTTGTCGATATTTTCTTTGCAATTGTTCGACACTTTAGGCCCTCTTGATAGCGATTTTCAGTTAATATATTAATAGGGGCAAGGTTAATTAATTAACAGAGGTGCGCTTTCCGGGTGCCGGGTTGCAGCACAAACAGGGTGTCATTTTGGTTTACAAGAAATACATAAAAAGGAACGGCAAGGTTTTCGGCCCTTACTATTATAAAACCGTTCGCGACAGGGGCGGCAAAACCAGAACTATTTACCTCGGAGCAGGTTCATCAAAGCAGCATGCAGGCCAGAGAAATTACTTACCGCACGTTCTTCTGCTCTCTCTTTTGACTGCTTTTCTGTTCGGAGCATCCTTTACCGGCTTTTTTGCATTGCATGAAACGCCCAGTGAAGCGGTATCCGTAAGCTTAACATTCCTTTCTGAGGAGTTCCTTCCTGGTGACGCGCTTGTCAACGTTTCGGTTTGCGGCCAATCATCTTCAATGCCGCTCAGCGAGTTCATATCCAAGGCAGACCCGGATTTCCTTCCGGTCTCAGGTCAGTATCACTCCCTTTCTGCAAACATCTCAGGTTACGGTTCTGGTTACGGCCTTATGGGAACAAAGGTTATCTATCCTGCTCTGAATTTCACTGCGTACATAGCGCTTCATGAGGGACAGAATGCGAGCGCGCTTCATAACACCATACCCCTTAACAAAACCCTGAACCAGACCGCTAATCAGACAGCAGACACGAACAGCGTTGTTGCAAACACCACCGTTCTCCTCAGCGGAATAGCCTGTTATGGCAATCCTTATCACTACGGCCATGGCATAGCCGATTTTTCTGTTATTAACGCTACGGTTATTGCAGGCAATATGACGCTTAATTCCTCGCTCCTCGCCTTTGAACTCTCTGACGGGGTTATTGTGGTCTCAACCAACTATTCAGAACATGTGCAGGGATACGGGCAAGGTTTCATCGCGGATGAAAACAAAACACTGCGCCTCAATTTGACCGGCTTCGGCATTGACCTGCCAAACCAGACAGAATGCCCGCTCAGATTCTCTCTTTCTTACAACAGAACTATTATCATGCAGGTGAACACCACAATATTTCATGACAAGGTGCAGAAACCCGAAGGCATTGTACCCAATGCTGCTGTCGGCACCTCCAACATCACTGCAAATGAAACCGTGTTGAATATAACAGAAAAAACACAGGCAGAGCACACGGAAAATCTTACTGAAGAGGAAACTGTTCAGCTCCCTGCTGAAATCGGCAGGCCGGTCAGATGGGTCAAAAAGGTCAGGGCATATGCGGGGAACATCAGCCTGAATATAACGGCAATGGCCTCCAACATCAGGGTGTTCGGAATCAGCAACGGCACCAGACAAATAATCCCGTCAGACAGGATAGCTGTGAACGAAAAAACCCTGAAACTGACGCAACTCCGCAAAGCAGGGAAGGCGTTCAGGGACATACTTTCAGCAGAAGACCTGAACGCATCAGGCATACTGCGCTTCAAGAACCTGTTCATCCAGGGCGATGCCAATGAATATGAAATCTCCTACGAGACCAAGGCTCCGCAAACAACAGAGTTTATCCTGGCCAAGAACAAAAAGCGGATTATTGTTTTCTCGGACATTCATTACGAGAACATCACTGCATATACAGACATAATGGAAGCCATGCCATGGGCCATAAATCTCTACCGTCTCGCAGGCGGAACCCACCAGAGGGTCCGGAATGTCCGCTACAACGATACCAACAACAACGGCCTGATTGACAGGATAAGCTGGATTGTCCCCCACCTCTCAAATGAAACATACGAGGTTGAGATAACAATACTGAATGTGCAGAGCTATCCCATGGTCGGCGGCAACTGGACTGTTGGTTTCAACACCACAGGGACAGGAAACCTTACAATAACGCCCCTGCCCGGGACGTCGTTCGGAACAGAACCGCCTGATGACCTTGAGTTCCTAACACTGGAATGCGGCAGCACCAGGCTTTCGCCCGGTTTTGACGGCTGTCGCGTTTTTGCGGAAAACTATTCCTGCTCAGGAACTGGATACTTCACTGTTCACGTTCTTACAACAGGCAAGCATCAGCTCGAGTTTGACTTCAGCGGCCAGAAAGCCTATGCAAATAACTTTGCAATCGCCGGCGGTGAGTTCTACTATCACCACACGACACAGGCAGATTTTGAGCCAGGAACATTTGTAAACACCACCACAAACAGTTCAGGGGCTGTATTCATCCAGACCTATGGTGAAAACCCTGTTGACCAGAATATGGTTCTCTACATGAAATTCAATAATGACTCTTCTGCGGGCGAGAACTACACTGACAATGAAAGCTCAACAATATATGACTACTCTGACGCGCACAACAACGGGACAACCTACGGGAATGTCACGTATAATGCAACTG
>CAZCSS010000015.1:0-16691 GCA_964501515.1 uncultured archaeon | reverse complement strand
GTTAACTTTATAAAGGCTTAATTTCACTATTTAACGGTGAAAATTTGGTGATATTATGGTTCAGGACTATGCGAGACCCATTTCCTCCAAGGCTGAAAGGGGAATGAGCAGAAGAAGGTTTCTGGCCGTCTCAGGATGCGCTGCAGCCGGGGCAGTTCTGGGAACTCGGTTTGCTGATGACATTCTTGATATACTAAAAAACACTGCTTCAAGCCAGTATAGTAAGAATCTTATGAAACAGGCAGAGAATTACATGTGGGAAGAAATTGAATACTACAATCCAAGGGCCGAACTCGAAGGCGACATGAAAAACATCTCCCCGTGGCCGTATATAGAGGAGACCTTCACCAAAAGACTGGGCAAAAGCACTGTTTACTGGAGGGACATGATTACAGAATACAACAGGACACATGACAATCCTGATTTCAGCTGGGGCAGGATGTACAACGGGAAAAAATACCTTGCTCCGGTCGAAAAAAACTTCTGACAAAGCCATAGTGCATGAAACTATAAATACTACAAATCCTAAACTATATTAATTCTTGGGAGAAAGAAAGAGGAAGATGATAGTATGCCGCAGCCCCTGCCGCCTGATTACATGGCCTA
This sequence comes from uncultured archaeon, assembly GCA_964501515.1. Lineage (GTDB taxonomy): Archaea > Aenigmatarchaeota > Aenigmatarchaeia > QMZP01 > QMZP01 > CAZCSS01. The sequence continues at coordinate 16,085 of CAZCSS010000015.1, read as the reverse complement.
TGACAGGACAATAGTGGTTTTTTCCCCAGACGGGCGTCTCCTTCAGGTGGAATATGCAAGACAGATGGTAAAGAACGGGACCACTGCAATCGGAATAAAAACAAACGAAGGCATTCTTCTGGGTGCGGTAAAGAGCCCCATGCCCCTTGCGGTATCATACAGGAAGATATACCGCATAGACGACCACATCGGAGTTGTCAGCGCGGGCTCGCTCGCTGATGCCAGGAACCTGGTTGACATATCAAGGGTCAAGGCCCAGATTAACAAGATCACATACAATGAGCCAATATCAGTGAGCACCCTCACAAAGTATATCTGCGACAGGAAACATCTTGTGACACAGTATGCTGGCGTGAGGCCTTATGGTGTCGGTTTGCTTATCGGTGGAGTTGACAAGACAGGGTACAGACTCTTTGAGACAGAGCCGTCCGGGACCATGATAGAATGGCATGCACAGGTCATAGGAAGGGGCGCTGAAAAGGCCAAAAACGTCCTGAAAAAGGAATACAAGGAAGGCATAGACCTGAAGGCCGGCCAGCGCCTGATGATAAAGGCTCTGAAGGCAGGTGAAAGAGAGGCCAACCCCAACAATATTGATGCATTTCTGATATCCAAGAAAGGCCTGAAGGAAATTTCTCTCAAGGAAACCAAATCCAATTAAGCATGTAGAAAGGCTGTGATGCAATGAATCTGGAGGAAGCCGTTATTGCGCGGCTTACGAAAAACAATATACATTTCGAGCTTCTGGTGAACCCAGAGGCGGCGCTTGATATGAGAAAGGGCAGGAATGCCCCCCTGGACAGTGTTCTGGCAGTCAGGGAAATCTTCAGGGACGCCAAAAAAGGAGAACGCGCCTCTGAGGATGAGATAAGAGAAGCCTTTCACACAGATAATTTTGACGCAATAGCAAAGGCCATAATTCTCAGGGGAGAGATGCAGCTCACAACAGAGCAGAAGAGAAAGATGACAGAGGAGAAGAAAAAGGAAATATCCTACATAATCTCCAGGCAGGGAATAAACCCGCAGACCAAGCTCCCCCACCCACAGGAAAGGATTCTGAACGCAATGGACCAGGCCAGTGTGAACATAGACCCCTTCAGGCCTGCAAAGGAGCAGCTCGAGGACGTCCTGGAAAAGATAAGAGAGATTCTCCCCATTGCTCTCGAGAAGATGGAGGTGGCAGTCAGGATACCTGTCCAGCATGCCGGGAGAGCAAGTTCTGTTATCAGAAATATGGTTACAGTGAAGAAGGAGGAATGGAGATCAGACTCCTGGATTGCGGTTATAGAGATGCCTGCAGGCATGCAGAGTGACGTGTATGGCAAACTGAATGAGCTGACAGGGGGAAAGGCCGAGATAAGGGTTCTGAAGGAAACAACTATATAAAGATACGTGTGTAAAATCTCTAATCACGAGGTGAATATGGCAGAGAAAAGGGATGAAAAGCAGGAGAAGGGGAGGAAAACCGAGAAGGCCAAACAATCGGCAGAGAAGAAGGAAGAACAAAAGCAGGAGCAAGCAGACGCGATGAAGATAGCAGACAGGGAGCTGGTCATCCCCGGTGAAGAGATTATAAGCTCAATGGATTACCTGCCCGGCAAGAACTGTTTCAGGGACGGGGATTCAATAATATCCAAAAGGGTGGGGATAGTTTCTGTAAGCGGAAGGGTCATATCTGTTATCCCCCTTTCCGGTGTCTACCTGCCCAGGCCGGGCGACATGGTGATAGGTGAGATTGAGGAAATCCAGTCAAACAACGGGTGGCTTGTCAATGTCCGCGCTCCGGTGAATGCCTACCTTCCTATATCGGGCGTCAGGGAATATATTGATACGCAGAAAACAGACCTTTCCAGGGTCTATTCCATAGGAGATGTAATATATGCAAAGGTCTCCAGTGTGGTAGGCTCAAGCACGCTCCATCTGTCCATGCAGGACCCGAGATGCAGGAAGTTCAGAACAGGCAGGATAGTCAGGATGTCTCCTGTCAAGGTTCCAAGGCTGATAGGCAAGCACGGCTCTATGATAACACTCATAAAGAATCACACGGGCTGCAGGATTAATGTTGGGCAGAACGGCCTCATCTGGCTTGAGGGAGAAAAGGAGGAACTCGCCATAAAGGCGATACACATTATTGAGAGAGAGTCACAGTCAGAGGGTCTCACTGACAGAATAAGCGAGATGCTCAGCAATATAAAAAAGGAGATACCGGTCTCATGAGATGATGAGGCTTTTTCAAGGAACAGGTGATGTTATGTCAAAGAGAGAGGATGGAAGAAAGCATGATGAACTAAGGCCTGTCATAATGAAGGCAGGCGTGATAGAGCAGGCCGATGGTTCGGGATATGTCAAGATGGGGAAGACCACGGCAATAGCAGCGGTTTACGGTCCGAGGGAGATGCACCCCAGGAGGATGCAGGTCCCTGAGAAGGCCTTCCTGAACGCTGTATACAATATGGCTCCCTTTTCCACGAACGAGAGGGTGAGGCCAGGACCTTCGAGAAGGAGCAAGGAGATATGCAAGGTCACCAGGAATGCTCTGGAGCCTGCTGTTTTCCTTGAGGAATTTCCAAAAACAGGAATATATGTTTACATTGACATATTAGAGGCTGATGCAGGAACCAGAACAGCTGGAATCAATGCAGCCAGTCTTGCCCTTGCAGATGCTGGCATACCCATGAGAGACCTTGTGGCCGCAGTGGCCGCCGGGAAGATAGGGAGAAATGTCACGCTTGACCTTGCGGGCAAGGAAGAGGAAGTAACAATGTGCGACATGCCTGTGGCATATATGCCCAGGCTTAACAGAATAACCCTGCTTCAGATGGATGGCAACATCCCCCCCAAAGATGCAAGGGAGGTCCTTCAGAAAGCAATAGAGGGATGCAGGAAGCTTTATGAAATGCAGAAAAAAGCCCTGAAAGAGCGATGGGCAGCGGGAGGAGAAAAATGAACATACAGAATCAGTATCTGGTAAGCCTGGCTTCAAAGGGCGTCAGGATGGATGGCAGGAAGCATGATGAACACAGAAAGACTGTTATTGAGAAGAATATAATAGAAAAGGCCGAGGGCTCTGCCAGAGTAAGTTTGGGCAGAACCGAGGTTATAGCAGGGGTAAAGATTGATATAGGAACCCCGTTTCCTGACAGGCCTGAAGAAGGGGTCTTGATGACCAACGCTGAGTTTTCCCCTATCGCAAGCCCGGAGTTCGAGAAAGGACCCCCGAGCGAGGACGCTATTGAACTCGCCAGGGTGGTTGACCGCGGCATCCGGGAGTCAGGTATGATAGATGTGGGGAAGCTTTGCATAGAAAAGGGAGAAAAGGTGTGGATGGTGTTTGTTGACATTCACATACTCAACCATGAGGGCAACCTGACAGATGCTGCTTCGCTTGCTGCTGTTACAGCATTGCTCAATTCAAGAATGCCGGCCTTTGATGGAGAAAAGGTGGACTATTACGGAAAAAAGGGAAAGGCTCTTCCTGTAAAGGCCATGCCAGTTGCTGTCACCATGGCAAAGATAGGGAAATCCCTTCTTGTGGACCCAAACCTGGAGGAGGAGAAGGCCGCGGAATGCAGGATAACAGTGACCACCAGTGACAACGGCAACCTTGTTGCCCTGCAAAAGAGCGGCAGCGGGTCGCTCACGCTTGAAGAAATAGAAAGGGCATTTGAGATATCAGGCAGAGTCAGGAAATCAATAAGAAAGTTAATGAAATAGGGAAAACAGGGGATGGCATGCCCAAGACAAAAAAAGTCAGGTCAGCAGGAAGATACGGGGTGAGATACGGGACAAAGATAAGGCATAAGATAGTGAGTACAGAATCTTCGAAAGCGAGCCGCACATGCCCCCGCTGCCTTAAGCCGGGTGTAAAACGTATAGCTGCCGGTATATGGGAATGCAGAAAATGCGGCCTCAAATTTGCAGGCAAAGCATATAAACCTCAATAAATATAAAAGTAAATACTTAGTTTTCAGCAAAAGGAGGGACTTATGTACAAATGCATGCATTGCGGCAGGAAAACAGAAATCGACATCAGGACTGCCAAGAAGATTATATGTCCTTCATGCGGCTACAGAATTCTGCTAAAGGACAGGCCGCCTGTAATAAGGAAGGTAGAGGCAAGGTGATGACATGGCGCTGACCCAGCAGCAGGCCCAGCAATTCCTGCTCCAGGCCCAGGTTTACCAGCAGCAGATGCAGAACATAATCGCACAGAAGGAGGCTCTCAGGGTCCAGGAGCTTGAGATAAAAAAAGCGAGCGAGGAGCTTGCCAAATCAAAGGAGAGGAGTGTTTACAAAATCTCAGGCACCATACTGATAAAGGCATCCAGGGAGGAGGTTTCCAGGGATCTTAAGGAGAAGCAGGAAACCATTGCAACTAGAATGGCAACGCTTGAAAAGAGCGAGAACAGCATAAAGGACAGGATAGAAGAAATCCGGAAGAAACTGAGCGAGCCTGTGAAGGAGAACGGTTCAACTAGCGGGGGTGGTTGAATGGACAATCAGAGCATTGAACTTATGCTGAATGAGATAATCCTTGAGAGGGGCGTTCCCAGAAACATAAGGAGCCTCATAGAGGACTCGATAAGCCTTCTGGAATCAGAGGGGGAAATGGAAGAGAAGATTGCTCATATAACATCCATACTCGACGATGCATCAGGCGACCCGAACATATCTCCTCATACCAGGACCAAGATATGGAACGTGGTCTCTTTTCTTGAAGAAATCGGGAGGAAATAACCTCCAAGCATGTGAAACGGCTGAGCCGCCTTTCTGGTTTTCTGTTCTCTGACACCCTATGTAATCTGTTCTTGCCAATCCGGGTGCACAGAAAACTGCTCATATTTAAAAAGCTAACCGTCAATTAATCTCTGTAAATAAGCACTTTAGGCAACAAAGCAAAATGCCAAAGGAGGTATGATATGCCCTTGAGAAGGATTATAGGACGAAGGGATGAAGAGGATTTTCCCGAGGAGTTTGAGGACAGCTATGTTGAGGTCAATGTGATGGATTCTGGCGAGAAAAAGATGGGTCACATCGGCATAAGAATAGAGAACCTGTCTGATTTCGCTGACACCGACCGCATTCTCAGGCACGTGAGAGCAGGCTCGGTGATTTTCCTGAAGATAAAGGAACTCAGGGAAAAGGACATGGGCGAGCTCAAGAGAGCAGTGGAAAAGCTCAAGAAGACCGTGGCTGCCACAAACGGCGACATTGCGGGCGTTGAGCAGGACTGGTTGATTCTCGCTCCCCAGTACGCCAAGGTCGAGAGAGGGGCTGCTTGATTTCTTAACAGGCCCTGATTCTTGTTTTTGATTAACTGTAATTAGATATATGCCAAAAAAGGTCTTTGTCGGAATCGCTGTTTTCCCGAATATCTGCGGCTACTTCAGCCTTACTGACTCCATGTTCCTCGGCGCCAGGGTTTCGATTCTAAACATTCTTCTCAGGTCTCTGGAAAACTCTGCTATCTTCTTCGGATCTCCATGATTCACTATAATCCTCTCCGGCCTTGCGCCCATCTTATGAACAAAACTGACAAGCTGGTTCCTTCCGGAATGGCCTGTAAGTCCGTGGACGGTCTCCACATCCATGTTTATTTTAAGCCCCACATTTCTTCCCTTTTCGTGTATGGGAATTTCCTTCCAGCCCTTCTGGATTCTCCTTCCCAGGGTGCCTTCTCCCTGATAACCTATGAAAACAAGGGTGTTTTTCTTGTCAGGAGCAAGCGCCTTCAGGTACTCTATCGCAGGCCCTCCTACAAGCATGCCTGAGGTGGCTATTATGACAGCGGGCTCTGAAGAGTCTATTATCCCGTTCCTTTCCTTGGGGACTACTCTTTTGAATATGTCAGAGATGAACGGATTCTTCCCGTAATGGAATATGTCCCTCTGCAGCGTTCTGGAGAGAAACTCGGGGTATGCGGTGTGTATGGCAGTGGCATCCCACACCATGCCCTCTATATACACAGGATGTTCGAATCTGTGCGCGCTCAGTATGGCCATAACCTCCTGCGACCTTTCCACAGCAAACGATGGTATCAGAACCTTTCCGCCCCTTTCTATTGTTCTGTTTATTACTGTCATGAGTTCGTTCTCCATGTCCCTTCTCTGGGGAAGGACATCCTCTGAACTCCCATAGGTGGACTCGATTATCAGGGTTTCTATCCTTTGGAAGCCCGTATAGGCGGGGTCAAGAAGCTGCGAGGGACCGAACCTGAAGTCTCCTGTGTAGAGTATGTTGTGAAGCCCCTCCCCTATGTGAAGGTGCGTGAGCGCCCCGCCCAGCAGATGCCCGGACGGCTGAAATGTGAGGCGCGTGTCTTTTGCTATGTCGCACACATCCCCATATCCTATAGCTATCGTGTGTTTAACTGTCTTCTCAACGGCCTTCTTGGAATACGGCGAAGACCTGCCCTCCTTCTGACACACGTCAATATAATCCATGCAGAGCAAAACCATGAGATCCCTTGTAGGCGCTGTGCAGTAAAGAGGACCTGTATATCCCTGCTCATAGAGATAGGGTATGTAGGCGCAGTGGTCTATGTGAGCATGCGACAGGGCAATGGCGTCCAGTTCATCTATCCTGAATTCGGGGGCGTCAAGATATGGCTTCTGGTCAGACCCGGGGTCAGCGCCACAGTCCATGAGAATGCTTGATTTGGGTGTCTGCACAAGAACAGCGCTCCTCCCAACCTGCCTGAAACCCCCGAGAGCAGTCATCCTGACCCATTCTTCCCTGGGAGGCTCTCCCTTGTCATTTATTCTCTGTCCTATAAGGTTCAGAAACTTCTTCCTGTAGTCAAGCTCGGTGTGCAGGAGACTCCTTACAGCCCTCACTACATCAGATTTTATGGCAGGGGCCCTCTCTATCTTTGGGAGCCAGAATGTCTCGTTCTTTATCTTCCTGAAGGTCTCCCCACCCTTTCCTATCACAAGCCCCGGCTTCTGGGCCTCTATTACAACCTTGCCAAGCTCAGGCTCGAAATAGATGTTATCTATGCCCGCATCCTCCGGTACTATGGCCTCTATCTTCTTCCTGGCTTTCTCCGGGTCAAGCGAAATCGAGAGGTCTGGCCTAAGTTCTACCCTTTTCTTGAGTTCGCCCACTATCCCCCTGATTACCTGCTCCCCGTCGGTGAAGAACTTCTTGTTCTTTGTATACAGCACGATTTCAGATGCCTCAAACTTGACCTCTGTTATGCTGGCATCCTTTGGGAGCCTGGTTTGGAGTTCCTTCAGAATATTCATTCTATTCTCCTGTTGCGTTTCAGAGCAATTCCTTAAGAGAAACCATTTGGCTATTTGAGAAGCGCCTTCACATCCTCTTGGGAAAGCGTGTGCACGCCCCTGGAATCAATCACTGTTATGTCTATTCCGCTTCCTCCTGATGCAATATCCCTCTGGGTCGCTGCATACACTGCCCTTGCAGCGATTTTCTTTCCCTCTTCCGTGCTCATGCCCTTTCTGTATCCTGACTCAAGAACCCCCAGCGCCATCGGGGAACCCGAGCCCGTGGAGAAATACTCCTTTTCCTCCATCACAGACCCGTCCGGGCTTAAACTGTACAGCCTGGGAGCAGAATCATATCCTCCCATAAGGAGCTGAACATAGTAGGGATAGAATCTCCTGGTGTAGAGTATGTTTGCTGTCAGGTTGGCCGCGGCCTTTACTGATATACTGCTCTCTTCCTGAAGCCTGTAGAGATTGAGTTCGGCTTTTATATACCTCTCCAGGGCCATTGCATCTCCCACAAGGCCGGCTATTGTCATGGCTATATGTTCATCAATAGGCAGGATCTTCTTTGCATCCTTGCTGGCTACCATGTATCCCATTGTGGCCTTTTTCTCTGCTGCAAGCACTACAGCATTCTGGCATATCAGACCCACAGTGGTCGTTCCTGTTTTAAGCTTTTCCATACTCTCCATAATATCACTCAATAAGCAGCGCTAAAACCGAATCAGACAGCATGATTACTATACTATTGAACCCCTGCTTTATAAGCTTTACGTCTTCTCGCGTGTCTAAAAAATAACTCCATTCTCCCTCGCTCTCCTATTCGCAGAATCATTATGCTGAAAGGATGAAGTTCGTGCTGAAACCGGTAAACTGCGATAATTATTAGACACGCTCACGTCTTCTCTTTTTTATCCTGGCCAGTATTGTGGAAAGGTCAAGCTCATACCTTCCTGAGCCCACCTTGATTACAACGGGAACCTGGTTAAACAGCGTGGTCACATCTATCTGGTATTTCCCGGGCTTTATAACCCTTATGGCTTCCACATCCAGTATCACGCTTTTCCCCTTGGATTTGGAGCCGATTATGTCCCTTATGTCCTCCTCGATCTCCTCAATCTCTTTCTCGCTTAACTTGCTTATGTCCTCCTCGGCCTGTTTCACTTCCTTATCTCTCACATAGAAGAAGAACTTGCTTCCGCACACATCGCAGCCGTCCATGAGATAAGGAGCATCATCCGGATGCATCTTCCCGCATACCGTGCATTTATTGGGCATGTAAATAATTGGGCATTGTATTAATAACCTTTTGGAAACGCAAAAAACCAGGCAAAACCAATTATCACATATACAGCAAGAGTTCTTCCGGGTTTTTCTGGATTCTCTGCACAATCTTTGCAGGCCCTATCAGGGTCATGCCCCTTTTCCTGCCCAGAATAAGCTCAATGAAACCGCTCTTTATCCTTTCCCCAATTCCGGCTCCATTCTCCTCTGCAAAATCCAGGGAATTCAGCTCTATGCCCTTGAACTTTTCAGAGACCTTCTTCATGGTGTCGGTTATTATCCTGGCCTCCTCGTCCGGCTTTAATTTCGCATCTATCAGGACTATTGTCCCCTGTTCCAGGTCCTTTGCAAACGATTCAAAGCCAACCTTCTTGTATTTTTCATACGGAAGGAACTTTATCTTGAGATTCATGCTAACACTACATCGCCTTCATGAGCTCCTGATAGAATTCATCCTTGTTGAAGCCTGTTTTTGCGGACAAGCCCACCACATTGTAATTCGGGAAAGCGCTCCTGACAACAGAAGCCTTTGAGCTCTTGAGGTCAACCTTGTTGGCCACTATCAGGAAGGGTATGTTTCTGGCATCCAGGTTCCCGAGTATGGTTATGTTCACCTGGTCAAGCGGGTCAATGGTTGAATCCAGAACGACCAGGACCATGTCCATATTGTCCAGCCACTTGATGGCCTCTATCACGCCCTTTGTGGCCTGTTTTGCCCTGTCCTTTGCGTCTTTTCTCTTCATCCCGTACTTCAGGAAATCCTCAAAATCAATCTTTGTCGCTATCCCAGGCGTGTCCACCAGGTTGAATGTAAGGGTCTTCCCGTTGGCCTTTATCGTGACCTTCTCTTTTGTCTGAATCTCCCTTGTTTCGTGGGGTATGACAGAGGCCTTTCCCATTTCCTCTCCCAGCCAGTCCATGCATATCATGTTGGCCAGGGTGGTCTTGCCGGAGTTCACAGGGCCGTACAGGCCTATCCTGACCTCCTTCTTTTTCCTGAACAAATACCTTATAATCAGGGCAATTCTCCTGAGCCTTTTCACAACCATGAAGCCATCACTGATTTTGGAATGACAGCCTCTATGGCTGTCTTTCAACTCTTTTAATTTTGTATGTCAGATATTTAAGATTACCATCCCTTCACTCCCTGCTCCAGAAAGCCCTTCATTGCTTCAGGTATGTAGGAATGCTCTGCAACATCTGCAGTGAAAAACCTCTTCGGCTCCCCTGCCTTTTCAAACAGCTTCCTTCCCATATCATAGGGAACAACAGGGTCGTTTCTCGAATGGATGAACACCACAGGCCTTGGGGAGATTCTCCCTATATATGTGTCAGGACTGACTGACCTCAGGAACCTGTTGAGCTTCTGGTCAGGGGATAACGTGAACTCATACCCGGAGGTGCTTATAAGAACATCTCCTGCAATCCCGGGCTCTATCCCTGCTGCAATCGCAGCTATCCTCCCCCCCATGCTCTCTCCTGCCACATATATCCTTTCCGGGTCTATACCATCCCTTTCCTTCAGCAGGTCGTATGCGGCCAGGGCATCCCTGACCATCAGGTGCTGCACAGGCTCCCCGCCCCTGAGAAATGTCTGGTAGTCATCCTGCATGGAGGGAACCCTCCCCCCTGTTTCTCCCTCACCCCTCTGATCAAGTGATAGCGTGGCAAAGCCCAGCGAGTTCAAATCCTTTCCCAACCTTTCCTGAATGCCCTCTTTTGTCACCGTGTTTCCTCCCAGCAGTATGAACGCTCCAACGCGGGCTTCCTGGCCTCCGGCTCTTTCTGCAGCAGAATCCGGGACAGATAGCAGTCCGTATATTTTGGAATCCCTGCTCTTGAAAGCAATCTTGTACAGTGACCAGCCGCCTTCCTTAAGAAGCAGTGTCTGGGAATATTCAGGAGCGGCTCTCCCTGCATATGCCAGGAAGCCATCCGCTGATACAGAATAGGCCTCGCCTTGTGAAAGTAGAAGAAACAAAACCCCGGCCAGTGGGATCAGGATCGCAGCAACCCATACCCATCTCTTCATGCAGAGAGTTTGAAAACAGAGAAATAAAAGCGTAACATTTTAAGTGTTCTGTTCAAAAATATGCCATGAAGGATGTTTACAAAGACAAGCTTTCCGGGCTGCTGAAACTGAACACATTCTGCGTGCCCGGCATCAGCAGGGTTGAAATGCGTGGAAACAGCATCACAATATATTATCTCGATGCAGGTGAATCAGAAAAGCCTGATACCTATGGAAACCTTTTGGAGGCGATTAAATCCTATACGAACACTTTGGACTCTCTTGATATTAATCCGAAAGAAATAGCCATCAGGATGATCAGGGTTGTCAGTCAATCTAATCAGCCACGGGTTTTACACTGATGCCAATCCCTTCGAGCGTTTCCTTTAACTTTTTCAGCGCAAGATGTATGTCATCTATGTTGTGCGCGCCCGTGCAGATTATCTTGCCCGAGCTGAACAAAAGGAAAGCAACCCTGGGTTCTGTTATCCTGTAAACCAGCCCGGGGAACTGCTCTGGTTCATATTCGGCATTCTCCAGGGAAAAGGCAATCTCCTCGAGATTCAACTGGGCCTCTATCTTGGACGAGGCCACTATGTTCTCAACCTTTATGTCGAACTGCTTGGGCATGTCTATGCCCACCTCTCGAATCTTGTCCACAACCTTTCTCATTGCCACGCCGGCCATCTCTATGCTCTTGGCCCCTGTGCACACAATCTTTCCTGAAGAGAATATAAGCGCAGCCGCTCTCGGGTCAGTGGTCCTGTAAACCAGTCCCGGGAACTGCTCTGGTTCATATTCGGCATTCTCTATGCTGTCCACAAGCGTGGTCAGGGGAATATCTTTTTCCAGAGACGCGAAAGCAACGACATTCTCAATCTTCACATGGAATTCATCACTCATAAATCCTCCTTTTCACCAGGCCAACAGAAAACTTTAAATATATATATTGCACAGCAAGCTTATAAAGGCATTTATAAAGCTTTCGGCCGCCCGAGGCTTTGCTACTAAAACCTGAAAAATGACCGATTTTAGGAGCAAGTGAAAGGATTTAGGGGCAGAAAAGACTTTTTAAGAATGCTTCCATTAAAACTGTATGGAGGTCAATTCAATCTATTGTGACGACTGCCTTGACGTTCTCAAGAAATTCCCCAACAGGTCAGTAGATTTGATATATGCCGACCCGCCTTTTTACACTGAAAGGCATTGGGAAATTATCTGGCGTGATGGTGCTGAAATAAGGGCTTTTGGTGACAGGTGGAAGGGTGGGATAAATCATTATGTAAGATGGATGACAGACAGATTAGAGCAGTGTCATCGTGTCTTGAAACCAAACGCTTCATTATATCTCCATTGTGATTGGCATGCATGCCATTATCTTAAAGTAGCCCTTGATAGGATATTCGGAGGGACTAAATGTTTCAAGAGCCAAATAATATGGCAAAGAGCAAAGTCACACAACGACCCTAAACAATATGGTCATATTCATGATGTCATTCTGTTTTACACAAAAGGACAAAAATATATATGGAATCAGCAGTATCGACCATATGATGAAGAATACATCAGTAAAACCTATTCAAAAATAGACAAAAATGGGCGAAGATTCAAAACAAGTGACCTCTCTGCTGCAAAGCCCGGTGGTGATGTAGAATATGAATGGAAGGGAGTTAAACCACCGAAAGGTCGGTATTGGGCGTATTCAAAAGCAAATATGGAGAAGTTTGAGAAGGAAAGACGCCTGTACTATTCTAAAAGCGGAGTGCCATATCTGAAGAACTATTTGGATGAAATGAAAGGAATTCCCCTACAGGATTTGTGGACTGATATACCAGCATTAGGTTCTGGGTCAAAAGAACGGCTCGGCTATCCGACCCAAAAACCCCTTACCCTGCTTGAAAGGATAATCAGCGTATCTTCCAATAAGGGGAACATAGTCCTTGACCCTTTCTGCGGTTGCGGGACTACGCTTGTTGCGGCTCACCGATTGGGAAGGAAATATATCGGTATAGATGTATCCAGAACTGCATGCAAGTTGATGGAAAGGAGGATGCGTTCGGAAGGAGCTTCCCCGGCCATGATATTCGGGGAACTCACTGAGAAACAGCTAAAGAAGTTCCCACCTTTCGAGTTCCAGAACTGGGTATGTGAAAAGCTCGGAGGAAGGGTAAGGCAAAGGAAAACGGGGGATATGGGAATTGATGGCTGGACTCTGGATATGATACCTATTCAGGTTAAGCAGTCCGAAAGGGTCGGAAGGAATCCGATAGACAACTTCCAGACTGCTATTAGAAGAGTAAATAAGAAGAAGGGTATATTTGTGGCCTTCTCTTTTGGTAAAGGTGCTTATGAGGAGGTTGCAAGGGCAAAGAATGATGGGATAGAGATTGAACTGATAAGAGTTGAAGAACTCTTAAAAAAGACGTGAACATCATCCGACCCTTAATATTTGACGGAAAGTTAACAGAACCAAAAATAGGTAATTACTTTGTTTCTCCAGGTGTTTTTTTTAAATCTTCTATCTCATCTTCAATATATTCCAGATAAATTTCAATTTTTCCTCTCTTGCCTAAATTAGCGTAAAATGGGTGTTCTCCCTCATCAACTCCCTCTTCGTTACCATAACCGATAATATGGATAACATCATTAACTCTATACCTCTTGTTAAAGAGTCTTATGGCTTCGCCGACACGAGGAACTGATTCGACCTCAACTCCAACAGTCTTTAATTTTGGGTCTTCATACCTGTAAAATTCAACATAAGGCATCAACATCACTAATGAATTAATTAGCAGTAAGTTTTTTAAAACTAATGAAACATATATGTTTTTAAGCAACATAACAATTTAGTAGCAAAGCCAAAAAGCACGGCTCTGCCAATTTAATTCCGTAAAAATCTGTGCATGGTATTGGTTTTCCGGTTTTCATGGCTTTCTGCTCGAAACCAACAGACAGGACGTATGTTTTCCAGTAAATTACGGATTTAAGTTGTTGCAGCCAAAAGCACCCAAACATTTATATACCCAAAAACATATCCTTAACGTGGTAGACCGTTTTGACGGTTTGACCGGCAGAAAGTTTGAGTAAATTTCGGATAGCTGGCTGCGGCTGTTTAGCCGTACTCAGGCATTCGATGCTCTTTCTGCTGTTTGAAATCAGGACATGCCTCGAAAGAGCATTTCCAGAAAAAGAAGGTGAAAATATGAAACGCGTAAAAAACGCAAAACAAACCGGTTCCCGTACGGGAGTCATTCCAGAGAACAAGAGAATAGTGCCGGACACCAGCGTTCTGATAAACGGAACGCTCTCCGGGAAGATCGAAGAAGGAAAAATAAGAAATGTCACTATCATATTTCCGGCAGCTGTCATTGATGAGCTGCAGGCCCAGGCCTCGAGAGGGAAAGATATCGGGTTTGAAGGGCTGGAGGAGATAAAGAGGATAAGAAGACTGGCCTCGGGAGCAGGTATAAAACTTGAATTCACAGGCCAGAGGCCCACATTCGAGGAGATACAGCTTGCCAAGAAGGGAAGGATAGATGCCATTATCAGGGATGCGGCCGCAAAGCAGGGCGCTGTTCTTGTCACTTCAGACTATGTCCAGGCCCTTGTAGGAGAGGCCGAGGGCGTAGCTGTGGAGCATATAGCAAAGATCGAGGAGGATGCTGCAGACACGCTGGAGAAATTCTTTACAAAGGATACCCAGTCCGTCCATCTCAAGTCAGGGGTAAGGCCCTATGCAAAGAGAGGAAAACCCGGCCAGATAGAGCTTGCCGTGATAAGAGACAAGCCTATGGAAGAGAAAGAACTGAAGGCAATAATCGACCAGGTCATTGCCAAGGCCAGAAAGGATGACGATTCCTTCATTGAGATAGGAAAGCACGGCGCCCTTGTCATACAGATGGGCCCTTACAGAATCTCGATAACAAGGCCACCATTCTCCGAAGGGGTCGAACTCACTGCTGTGAGGCCAATAGCCAAGATTAAGCTCTCTGACTACAACCTCCACAAGGAGCTCGAGTCCAGAATACTCAGGGGTTCGCAGGGCGTCTTGATATCAGGGCCGCCTGGCTCTGGAAAATCCACATTTGCGGCCTCAGTAGCAGAATTTCTCGCAGAGAACGGAAAGATTGTCAAGACATTTGAACAGCCCAGGGACCTTCAGGTGGGACCTGAGATAACGCAGTACGCCCCGCTCGAAGGCGACTGGGAAAAGACATCAGAAGTCCTGCTTCTCGTGAGACCTGATTATACCATATTTGATGAAATCAGGAAGAGCCGGGACTTCAGGGTGTTCGCTGACATGAGACTTGCAGGGGTGGGCATGCTAGGAGTCGTGCACGCCACAAACCCTGTTTCCTCAATACAGCGCTTCATCGGAAGACTCGAGCTGGGGACCATACCCCATGTTCTGGACACGGTGATATACATAAACGCAGGAAAGATAGAGAGGGTCTTTGACCTCAGGCTCACCGTCAAGGTTCCCACGGGAATGAAGGAGCAGGATCTGGCAAGGCCTGTGGTGGAGGTGGTTGACTTTGAAACCCAGAAGCTGGCCTATGAGATATACACATACGGCGAGGAGAACGTCATCATGTCCATCGAGGACTCCGGGAAGCCCGTGACCTCTCCTGTCAGGGAACTCGCAAAGGAAAGAATATATCACTCCCTGAAGAGATATGACCCCGGCATGGAGATTGAGTTCCTCTCTGACGACAGGATAAACATCAAGGTGGACAATGATGTGATAGCGAGGATTATAGGAAAAAGGGGCCAGAATATAGACAAGCTCGAGAAGGAACTGGGCATAAAGATATCCGTTGAACCCAGGGATGCCACTACAAGAAAGCCGGTCCCGCATGGTTTCGAGGAATCGGGCGGGCACTTTATAATAAACGTGGACCTGAGCCTGATAGGAGAGGAGGCTGATGTTTACTCCCGCGACGAGTTTCTATTCTCGGCTGTGGTGGGCAAGAAGGGCAGGATAAAGGTGAGGAAGAAATCTCCCATGGGAAAGAAACTGCTCCAGGCCCATTATTCAGGAAAGCTCAGGGTGTATGCAAACGTGTAGGGTTTTCTGCTGCTGGTGTTCCATTATATAAATCCATGCTCCAAATCAATTCATGGAATTTTATGAAGTTCTTGAGATGATGTTTGGCCAGATGCATTTCTTTGCGGCCATGGGGAACAGGAACTTCGCAGAGATTCATATGGAGGGGAATGAGATAATAGTAGAGATAACAAACCTTCCGGTTTTCCTTGAGGCCATGCTCATACATGTTTTCAAGAAAGAGAGATTCACGTCCAGAAAGCTTGCTGACCTCAAGAAGGCGGGCTACAGAATAACCCTGAGGTACAGGAACATAGAAACAAACATATAACAGCCTGTCAACCTGTGATTATTATCTCTGGATTGAAGTTTACCTGAATGACCTTTCCGTCGGATACATACACTGTTACATTGTAATATCCTGAATCTGCCCTGAACATGTATTCAAAAGCCCTGCAGTTTTCAACAGGGCATGCATCAGTAAGGAGTTTCTGTATTTCCAGGTCCCTGC
>CAZCSS010000014.1:0-17535 GCA_964501515.1 uncultured archaeon | reverse complement strand
GGCTGTTTTTGGGACACTCCTCGTTCATTTTGTCTTCGGTTATGAATGGTTCATCTCATTTGTCGTGGCGCTCTCATTCGCCACTGTCGGAGAGGCGGTTCTGATCCCCATCCTGGATGAATTTAGAATGGTGAACACAAAGCTGGGGCAAAGCATAATAGGGATAGGAACACTGGATGACATAATAGAGGTTTTCACCCTGCTGCTGGTGATGGTTCTGGTGGGCTCCAGCGCATCTGTGCCGCACCTGAACATATCCATTATACTGGTTTCGCTGTTTGTTTTGTTCGGCATGGCCTTTGGTCTCACAAAACTCAAAAAGGAGAGCAACAAGTTCAGCTTTCTGGACATAGAAAGCCTGTTCCTCATCGCGCTTTTTGTCCTGTTCTTGTTTTTGGGCGTGGGCGAATACGCTCAGGTCACCGCAGTTGCTGCGCTGCTGGCGGGGATTGCCCTCAAAACCTTTATACCGGAGAGAAGAATCAGGAGTATTGAAAGCGAAATAAAGACAATGTGCTACGGGTTTTTTGCCCCTATCTTTTTCCTCTGGGTCGGACTCACAATGAACGTGGGCTATCTTGTTGTTTCCCCTCTGCTCATCCTTCTGGTTGTGGGAGTGTCCAATGGGACGAAGATTCTGGGAAGCTGGCTCGTCGGCAGGGGGGAACTCAAAACAAAGGAATCCGTCCTTATGGGGATGGGGCTTTCAGTGAGATTCAGCACCAGCATAATCATTGCGAAAATACTGTTTGACAGCGGCCTCATAGATACTGGCCTGTACTCGGTTATCGTGGCATCAAGCATAGTCTTCACATTTGCAATACCTCTGCTGTTCTCCAATCTGCTGGTGAAGTGGAAACTGCCGGGCGTGCGGCATGGCCAGTAAACAGAGGCCTGCGGATTTGCTTAAGGAAAACGCATCATGGTGGAGATTGCCGTGCAGATTAGCCGCCAAAATCATCCCGCCACTCTTCATATCTCTCGGCCTTCACGGCCTTCAGGGCGGGTTTTATTTTCTCAAAAGCGACCTCGAAGTCCCTTTTTTCCAGGGGGCGGTGCTTAAGGACGTACTTCCCAAGCTCCTTTGCCGAGAGGTCGTGCAGGCCAGGATTCTGTTCCCTGACCATGTGGATTATGGCCTCCCTGCACACAGAAGCAATGTCCCTTCCCGAGAAGCCCTGCGCCCTTCTTGAAAGCTCTGAGACGCCGGCCCCTGAGAGTCCGGCCCCGTTCAGGTGCACAAGAAAGATTCTCTCCCTTGCGGCCTCGTCAGGGAGCGGGACGTATATTTTTTTGTGGAAGCGGGAAACTATTGCATCATCAAGGTCCCAGGGCTTGTTGGTGGCGGCCATTATGAGTATCCTGTCCGCCTGCCTTGTGTTGAACCCGTCGATTTCTGTCAGTATCTGGGAAAGCACCCTTCTTGCGGACTCTGATATGTCCGAGTCCCTTGAGATTGCCAGGGAATCGAACTCGTCCATAAACACAAGAGACGGCTGGAGCTTTCTGGCCTTGTTGAAGAGCGCGTTCACCAGTTTTGTGGACTCGCCGAAGTATTTGGAGAGGAGAGAGGATGCGCTGGCCTCGAAAAAGGTGGCCTCGAGGTTGTTTGCGCAGGCCTTTGCAAGCATGGTTTTCCCTGTTCCGGGCGGGCCGTAAAGAAGAATGGTTCTGGGAGCGCTCACGAAATCAGGCTTGTTCTGTATGAAGGGGAGTATGACAGCCTCTTTGATTTCGTTTTTGGCGTCCCTGAGACCCCCGATGTCGTCCCATTCCACAGCGGGTTTTTCAGTGATAATCATGCTGTCAATCATTCTGTCCAGTGTTTCGGGCTCAATCTGCCTGACAGAACCCGCATCCTCCCTCTTTCTTATGCTCTGCACTACGGTCTCATACTGGGAGGCCGTATCAAACATGGGTTTCGCTTCTTCCACCGGAGCCTCGGAGGCCATTCGGCGGTATATGGCAGCGGCCTTCAGGTAATGACCCATGGCCTTGTTGTATCTGCCCTTCTTCTCAAGATCCCTGGCAGCATCCACCTCAAGCTGGAGCTGGTGACGAAGGATGCTTCTTTTCAGCTCAGCCATGAAACCATCAATTAGAAATTGTAGGCCTGGTTTTTAAGGTTTGGCGGTGGCTGGTATCTGGGGCGTCACCTGTCCTGCAGCAGCCTGGCGTATTTCCTGTACATCCTCTCCACTGCCCGGCGGTTGACTACATCATGATGCTTGAACCCCCCTCCAAATGTTCTGGGTATGTGCATGAGCTCGTGGATAAGCGTCTTGGTCTGCTCTTCAGGAGTAAGGGAGTCGAACTTCTCAGAAATCACCTCAATTATGTAGTGCGCCTTTATGCCCAAGGCGTGCTGAAATATTCTGGTAAGGGTGTGGCACCTGGCAAGCACATACCTGCTTTTCGAGCCCCTGGAACGGATGCAGGAAACCCTGGCCAGGTTCACATGCACAAGACCCAGCTTCTGGACTATGTCAAAGATTCTGTCCTCTATGTCAGGCGCATGCCTGTATGTTATGCCCATGCTCCCATCTTTTTAATAATTGATTCAGTAAATTAATATGGACATCTGGCAACAAATAAAGAGGGAAATAGCAGGGATGGTGTCGAAAGCGGCAAAACTGGACGCCAAAAAACTGGAGGCCGCCCTGGAAGAGCCGCCCGGCAGGGTGAATGCTGACCTGGCTTTGCCGTGTTTTGTTTTCTCCGGGAAGGACAAGAAGCCTGCTGACATCTCCCGGGAGATTGCCGGGAAGATAAAACCCAAAGGCTTGGTGAAGGAGATCCATGCAGCAGGGCCTTACCTGAACTTCAGGCTGGACTGGGCAAAGGCCGGGGATTCTGTTCTGAAGACAATATTCAGGGAAGGGAAGAAATATGGCTCTTCCCAGGAGGGGAAAGGGAAAAGGGTGATGGTGGAATATTCTGCTCCGAATACGAACAAGCCTCTTCATCTCGGGCATCTCAGGAACGGGGCAATAGGCATGTCTGTCTCCAGGATTCTGGAGTTCACAGGCAGCAGGGTTATCAAGGCCAACCTCTATAATGACAGGGGCGTTCATATATGCAAGGCCGTGTTTGCCTACCAGAAATACGGCAGGAACAGGAAGCCGGACAGGAAGAGCGACCACTTTGTGGGGGATTTCTATGTGATGTATGAGAAGAGAAAGAATGACAGGAGCGAGGAGGCTGTGAGGCAGATGCTGATAAAATGGGAGCAGGGGGACAGGGAAATAAAAGAGCTCTGGAGGAAGCTTACATCATGGGTTTTGACAGGATTCAGGGAAACCTACCACAGGTTCGGAAGCGAGTTTGATGTGGAGTTCTTTGAATCAGACTTCTGGGACAAGGCAGGGCCTGTAATAGAAAGGGGGTTGAAAAAGGGGGTATTCAGAGAACATGACGGAACCATTGTGGCGAAACTGGAGAAGCACGGACTTCCGGACAGGGTTGTAGTGCGCTCGGACGGAACCACGATTTACATCACCAATGACCTCGCGCTCACAAAGCACAAATTCGAGAAATACAGGCTTGACAAATCCATATGGGTGGTGGGTTCTGAGCAGAACCTTTACTTCCAGCAGCTGTTCAGGATATTCAGCCTGCTCGGTTTCAGATGGGCGGGCAGGTGCCAGCATCTCAGTTTTGGCATGGTGTTCCTTCCGGAGGGGAAGATGAAATCAAGAGAAGGAAAGGTTGTGGATGCTGATGACATCATTGATGAGGTGACAGAACTCGCAAGAAAGGAAATAAGGAAAAGGGAGAAACTCAACAGAAAAGAGACTGAGAAAAGAGCCCGCATGATAGGGCTGGCCGGGTTGAAATATTTCCTGCTCAAGATTGACTCATCAAGGAGTATGCTCTACAACCCTGAGGAGTCCATATCATTTGACGGCAACACCGGCCCTTATATTCAGTACAGCCACGCAAGGGCATGCTCGCTACTGGGCAAGGCCGGGAAAAACAGGGGCCTGAAATACAGTGCAGACAATCTTCTTGAAGACAGGGAAATCAGCCTGCTGAAGATTCTTATGGGATTCCCAAGAACTGTGTCAAGAGCGGCCATGGAGCTCAGACCCAGCCTTATTGCGAACTACTCGTACGAGCTGGCCACGGCCTTTAATGAATTCTATCAGTCTGTTCCTGTGCTGAAAGCTGAAAAGGGGAAAAAACAGGCCAGACTCGCTCTGGTGGCGGCCGTGAGGACTGTTCTGGAGAATGCGCTCCGCCTGCTGGACATAGAAGCGCCCAGAAGGATGTGACATTGCCAGCACAGGCAGATGCCGGGCAACGGCCGGTTATTGGTCATATTATGAACCGGGCTTACAGATATAAAACTTAACAATACATAAGGAGAAAGGTGGAATTGCATGGATTTCAAAAAGGCCTCGGAGATTCTTAACAGATACAGATGGGAAGGTGTTCGCTATAATTATGTTTCTGAATCAGGAGAAGGGGAACGTGATATTGCCGGGGTTGAAGTCAGGATTCTTTTGCCTTTCCCGTCCAATGAACGGATTGGGCGCATAATGGCAGAGAGAATAGCACGAGACCATGGAATAATCTTCGGGGAATACGATGCCAATCTTGGCAGGGAAGAAGGACCCTGTTACAAACCGGCTTTCTGCGTTTTCTGCCGCAGTGAAGATGAAATTGAACCGGGGATTGAAAGAATGAAGCTGGCCAGAAACGAGCTGGATGATAATTTTGAGAAACTGGCCGAAATCCCTTTTTATCCTTCTGCTGACAATTATTTACATGATTGACATTGCTGCGGCTTCCCAGCAGTTCATGAGCTGGTCCGCATCATTTGTAGAGGCATGGGGCTATGCAGGCGTTTTCCTGATTTGCCTGATGGGGAATGCTTCTATATTCTTTCCCATCCCGTCCTTCGTTGTGGTCTTTGCCTTTGCTTCTGTTTTGAATCCCTGGCTGCTGGGTCTGGCGGCAGGGGCAGGAGCTGCCCTGGGGGAGATGACAGGATACGGCCTTGGAAGAGGAGGGAGAGAAGTCCTCGAAAAGAGGCATGGGAAATGGTTCAGGAAAGCAGAGAAGTGGGCGCAGAACAGGGGGGTTTTCCCTGTTATAATCCTTTTCGCTGCCACGCCTCTGCCCAGTGACATAATAGGGGCGTTCTGCGGGATGGTAGAATACAGCGTAAAGAAGTTCCTGGCTGCCACTTTTATAGGAAAAACCATACTCCATATGATAATTGCGTGGGCCGGCTTCTACGGGATGCAGTATATACTCTCCTTCTTTGTCACAGGAGGATTTTTGATGGCATGAAAAAGGTCATTGTGTACTCAGACGGTGCATCGAGGGGAAACCCGGGCAGGGCTGCCTCGGCATTTCTGATAAAGAATCAGGAAGGTAAAATCGTGAAGGCCGGGGCGAGACTGATAGGCACTGCCACCAACAATGTGGCGGAATACACTGCCCTGATTGACGGCCTCATGCAGGCAGCGAAACTGACAAGCGGCGAGGCCGCATGCTACTCTGACAGCAAACTTATGGTGAATCAGCTCAGGGGCGGTTACAGAACAAAAAACCCGCAACTGAAGCGTCTTTTTCAGAAGGTGAGAAACCTGGAGGATCTGTTCTCAAAGGTTACATATGTGCATGTCCCAAGAAGCAGCCCTGACATAAAGAAGGTGGACAGAATGGTGAATGAGGTTCTTGACAGGGCCCGGGAAAAGCGTTAGCACCGGCTGGAGCCAGTGTCTCCCCGATGCGGTTGGGCGTTCAGTTTTCATGGCGGGGCGCTGCGCTTCTGTGCGCGGCCGACACCAGACGGTTCACTGGTGAATTCCTTGCCACCGCTCACAGAGCGACGGATTCAGATTTAAACATTGTTATATGGTTTGGAACAAATATTATTTATGAGGGTTTTGCGGGCTGCGCTCATCGCATTGCTGGCTTCAGCGCTGCTTTCAGCAGCGGATGCGTCGGCCCTTGTCATAACGGTGAACTCGCCGCAGGATGGGGGCTATTATAACACAAGCTCGGTCGGTGCCAGCATCATCACTGATGAGGATGCCCTGTGGTGCGGATACTCGCTGAACGGAACCGCCTATCAGGACATGAGCAACACTTCTTCAAAAGAATGGCAGACCACCGCCGGGAACCTGGATGAGGGCGACCAGAGCATTGCATTTCAGTGCAATGACACAAACCAGAGCGTGTTTACACACCCTGCTGTGCAGTTCACCACGGACTTCACGCCCCCGGCCATCCTGAACATTGACAACGGAACCATTACGTACAATCGTTCGGAAATCATCTGGACCACTGATGAGCAGGCTGATTCCGGGGTGATATACGGGAAAAAACTCGCAGAACTCACCTCCTCAAGATATGACGGCACTTTTGCGAACATACATGACATCTATCTTGAAAATCTTCTGAACAAGACAGAATACTTCTATTACACAGTTTCGTGCGACAGGGCGGGCAACTGCAACCAGTCTGAAATACGGAACTTCACAACGCCCTGCAGGGAGGACTGGGTTTATGGCGAATGGGGCGCATGCGTTGCAGGATACCAGGTCAGGTCTGCAACTGACAGGAATATGTGCGGCACTGCGGATGAAAAGGAGAGCATATACAGAAGATGTGTTGAAGAGCCTGAAGAGATAGTGGAGGTCAAGGCCCGTTCTGTTACATGGGAAACAGTGGAGCCCAATATAACGAAGAGGATGGTAATAAACGAGGATGGCATAGATGTAATGGAGATTTCCTATATACCGGCGAGGCTGTCTTCATGGAACTCAATCAGGGTGGCGTCACTGTCAGGGAAGCCCGCGGGCCTCCCTGACCCGCCTGGTCTGGTTTCGCAGTACGTAAACATCACCACCAGCGGGATAAATTTTTCTGAGATTCTTGATGCAAAGGTGTTGTTCAGAGCGAGCAGGGAATGGATTACGTCTTTTGGCATAAACAGGAGCAGCGTAAAGCTGCTAAGATTTGAAGGGGCATGGAAAGAGATGAACACCACCATGGTAAGCTACAATGACATGAATGCATTCTACGAATCAGAGGTTCCGGGATTCTCTGTGTTTGCAATAAAAGGGGACACGGGAACAGGCCCTGTGCTATGCACGCCCGGGGAGACCGTGTGCGAGGGGAATGTTCTCAGGGAATGCTCGGACTGGGGCGAGCTGCTGAAAAGCACTGAATGCGAGTTCGGCTGCAGCAATGAGACACTTTCCTGCAATGAATCCGTACAGCAGGAAGAACAGCCGGTGCCTGTACAGCAGGGTGGTGGCCAGCAGAACCAGGCGCCGGCCTGTGCGGCTGATGCTACCAGATGCGAGGGGAACAAAGTGATGCTCTGCAACACCCTTGGAACAGGGGAAATGGTAGTAGAAACCTGCCGGTACGGGTGCTATGAAGGCCGGTGCGTGAAGCCCGAAGGTAGTGTAATGCTGGTATTTTTCATTGCTCTTGTTTTCGGGCTTCTGCTCATGATTATTAGGCACAAACACAAGGTGAAGAAGGAACGGGAAGAAGCCGAAAGGGAAAGGGTGGAAAAGAGGGAGGCCAGAAGGGAGATGGCAAAGAAAAAGAGGCATGGCAAAGAGCCGGAAACAGAGGAGAGTGGCGAGCAGGAGGATGAGGAGGCAGGTGAGAAGGAGGAAAGAAGAACAATCAGTCATTTCTGACCAGGCTGCTTTGCAGTTTTGTAGTCATTCTTTTATGTCAGCCACTTCGCCGCGGGATGCTCTGGCGAGGTCTTCTGGATCAATGCCAAAAACAGAATGGGTTGTCCCTGCTGCCGCCCATACCATTCTCTTTGTCATAAGGTCACTGTCAATGAATATCCTGGTTCTCTCACCATGCCCCAGAGGGGGAACAGCCCCAACAGGATAGCCTGTTGCTTTGAGAACCTCGTCCGGGCTCATTATCCTTGGTTTGGAACCAGTAAGTTTGCCAAGTTTTTTCCCTGAAACCCTGTTGCTGCCTGAGGCCACCGCGATAACAGTGTTTCCGCCGCAGTCGAACACTATTGATTTTGCTATTTCGGAAACGTCAATGCCAAGCAGGCTGGCGGCCTCTCTGGACGTCTTCGTGGATTCGGGAAAGCTTCTTATTTTGCATTCAAGACCGCATTCTTTCAGGATTGATTTTAGTCTCTCTTCAGGTGGCATAGGTTTTATATTAGACTGCCAATTAATAAAACATGGCTGTGGTTACTGTCAGGGTTTCCTTCCCCTCCAAGAAAGAGCTTGATATAATCAACATAACCGAAAGGGTTCAGGAGGAGGTTAGCAGGTCAGGCCTCAAAAAGGGAATAGTCAATGTTTTTGCTGCAGGCTCAACAGCGTCTGTCTCCACAATAGAGTTCGAGCCGAACCTGATAAAGGATTTTAAAGACGCCATGGAGAGGCTGGTTCCCTCCGGCATAGAATACCAGCACCACAAGACATGGGGAGACAACAATGGGAAATCACATGTCAGGGCCGCCCTGATGGGCCCGGGAACAAGCGTTCCTTTTGAGGACAAAAAGCTCATTCTCGGGACATGGCAGCAGCTCGTCTTGCTGGATTTTGATGTTCCTGAGAGGACAAGGGAAGTGGTCCTCACAATAATCGGAGAGTAGCAGCACAAAAGTCTGTGCAATCTTTTTGGCGGCCCAGAAGCTATGGCTTTGCAGGCAGTCTGTGACCGCCAATAACATTCATTGCTCGTATGTCATCCAATTCGAGCCTTGCCTGCTCCTTGTAGGGCCTGCTTCTGAGATATTCATCCCTTGCGAGGACCCTTTCGCTCACATTGTGAGAGGGGTTCTTCAAGCCCGATAAGGCAAACTCTCTGATTGCAATTTTCCTGTCAATATCGTCAAAATATCCGTAATTGACCATGAACGGTAATGGAATGGAAGATTTAAATATTAATCGGTTTTCCCTGCATATAATGCATTTTTTTCCGTTCCGGGTCTATATAAATGTGCTTATGGAAAATTATTCTGGGACATTCACTATTCTATCACGAAATAGATTCTCTTGTTTCTGGCCCCCTTGTTTACAAAATCTGTAATCCTTATCCTGCCAACCTCTGAGGTGTTCCTGACATGACATCCTCCGCAGGCCTGGGCATCAAAGCCCCTGATGTCCACTATCCTGAACTCCTCTATGCCTTCGGGCATTCCCTTTGCAAGCCTGACCAGATCAGGGTCATTCTCCAGGTCTTTCCTTGAAACAAACCTGAAAGTGACAGGCAGGGCCTTCTTTATTATCTCATTGGCCTTTTTCTCAAACTCGGGAAGCCTGGTCTTATCAAATCCCTCAAGAGACAGGTCAAGCCTGGTCTTGTCTTCTGCTATCTGGTTTCCAGTGAATATGGCCCCTGTCTCCTTGTAAATCACGCCGGAAAGTATGTGCGCGGCTGTGTGGTATCTCATGAACAGGTGCCTCCTGCCCCAGTCCAGCTTCAGGGCGACAGAATCGCCCTCTTTCAGGCCGGGCCTGTCAACCTCGTGCGAAATCTCCCCTGAGAACCTTCCCACGAATACCACCCTGAATCTCTCGCCGTTCTCCTTTCTTGTGATGGTTCCGGTATCCCATGGCTGCCCGCCTGAACTGGGATAGAAAAGCGTTTTGTCAAGGACCACGTATTTGCCCTGGCTGACCTTTGCAACAACTGCCTCTGCCTCTTTGAGATAAGGATTCCTCAGGTAATACGGCTCTCCCATTGAAATCACTGATTTATTTAAGAACAAATGCAATAAAAGTTTTGCATGAATATCTCGCATCTGAAGAGACCCCTCATCAAGGCATCCAGAGAGTCGGGGGAGATACTTCGAGAAGGTTTCTGGGCATCGGTGGCGGAATACAAAGACCCCAGGAACCTGGTTACACAGGCCGACCGCGAATCCGAGAAGAAGATAGTGGAAATCCTTGAAAGGGTGACTCCTGAATTCAATGTAGTGGCAGAGGAAGGCTCCACAGTGGACAGGGGCTCTGATTACACGTGGGTGATTGACCCTCTTGACGGAACCACGAACTTTTCCATAAAGAACCCCTTCTTCTGTTCGGCAATAGCCCTGGTGCACAGGAACAGGGTAGTGATGTCAGCGGTGAATGCCCCGTTTCTGAAGGAGCTGTATTTTGCAGAAAGGGGAGGGGGGGTGTTTCTGAACAGGGAAAGAATCGCTGTCTCCGGGAAGCCTCTTGAAAAGTCAATAATAGCATATTGCAGCCTGCCTCATCAGAGAGCTGTGAAGTCTTCGGCAGATTCGCTTGTGAAGCTGAGAAAGATCGCACTGGATGTCAGGAGAATGGGCTCAGGAGAACTGGAGCTCTGCTATGTGGCTGCAGGAAGGATTGAAGGGTTCTACATGCTTGACTTCAACTCGCCATGGGATGTTGCAGCGGGCTCTCTTATGGTGGCCGAGGCCGGCGGGCTTTCCACGAACATGAGGGGGGAGGAATGGACTCTGGGAGACAGAAATATTCTGGCCAGCAACAGGGCGATTCATAACAGGGTTCTGGAAATCTTGAAGGAGAACCTGCAGAATATAGAAAAGAATAAAGGAAAACATTAATCGTAGCGCATTAGTAGCAAGGAGCTACTTCTTTCTCTTTTTTGCTGCTCTTTTCTTTGCTTTCTTTTTTGCTGCCATTCATCTCCCTCTGCTTGTTTAGTCTATTATTATTTGTGATGTTTACTAATAAATCATATGTTCGCTTGGCGTCTGATTAAAAAGGAAAATTCATGTCAGGCAGGACCGGAAGGCAAAGCTATTAAATAAGGAAATTACACTATTGACATGTATTCTGCAAGGGTGAGAAAGGTTCTGGATTCCAAGAAAATAGGGATTGCTGACAGGATAAAAGTCACAAAAGACGGGAAAATTTTCGAGGGGCTTCTTATGCCCAGGCCTGATACAGGTGACCCGGACTCTGTCATAATAAAGCTTGACAGTGGATACAACATGGGCATCAAGCTGCGCGCCGGAGTAGCAATAGAGAAAAGCACTGCCAAGACCCCGAAGGGAATGGTTGAAGAGGAGAGATACGAACTTGGCAGAACAGGAAAGGAGCTTTTGTCAGTAAGATTCAACCCCAGAAAGCCGCGGATATCAATGATTGTCACAGGGGGGACCATTTCCTCCAGGATAGACTATAAAACCGGCGGAGTGACAGCTGTGACTGAACCGAGGGAGCTGCTGCACAATGTCCCTGAACTCGCAGATGTTGTAAACATCAGCAGGATGATAAAACCCTTTATCATAATGAGCGAGAGCATGGACCATACGCACTGGCAGAGAATTGCCAGAGAATGCGCCAGGGAGCTGAACCGGAAAGACACAAAGGGTGTGATAGTTACGCACGGAACTGACACAATGCATTTCACTGCGGCCGCCTTGTCATTCTTCCTCAGGGGACTGAACAAGCCGGTGGTGCTCACAGGAGCGCAGCGCTCAAGCGACCGCGGAAGTTCGGACGCGGGCATGAATCTCATCTGTTCATCACATACAGCGGTGTCTGACATTGCTGAGGTGGGCTTATGCATGCATGGATATGTTTCAGATGATTACTGCATATTCTCCAGGGGAACAAAGGTCAGGAAGATGCACACATCCAGAAGGGACGCCTTTCGCCCTGTGAATGAACCTCCTATTGCAAAGGTCTTTCCTGACGGCAGGATGGAAATCATGAACAGTTACAGGAAAAGGGGAAAGGAAAGGGTGAAAACAGACACAAGGTTTGAGCCCAGAGTTTCAATGCTCCAGACATATCCGGGTTCTGACCCGGAAATAATGGACTACATGATAAGAAGGGGCTGCAGGGGATTTGTGATACAGGCCACAGGACTCGGCCAGGTTCCCGTAAAGAGAAAATCATGGCTTCCGCATATAAGGAGGGCAGTGGATTCAGGGATTCCGGTTTTCCTGGCGCCTGAAACCATATACGGCAGGCTGAACTGCAATGTGTATTCAGAGGGAAGAGTGGTTGTGAAAGCAGGGGCTGTTCCTCTTGAAGATATGCTCCCTGAAACAGCATATGTGAAGCTCGGCTGGGTACTGGGCCACACAAAATCGCTTTCAAAAGCAGGAGAAATGATGCTCAGGAATTACGCGGGAGAGATAACAGAGAGGAGTGTTGAGTATTTCCTCTACTAGCGCGCCCGGACTCTCCCTCTGGGATGCAGGTATGAGAGCATGTCCCGCGCCGGAGAGGTCGCAATAGAGATGTATAACAAGGGTCTTTTAAAGGCCCTTGAATGGGAGCTAATGGAAGATCGCAGAAACATGAAAGTGATAAAAAACATAATAGACAAGTTATACCCGGAATATCTGGGCAAAGCCAGAGAGCTGTGCGAAAGGTATGAGCTTATGCCGGAGTCGCTGGGTTTGCCAGAGACCTGAACCCGGTGAATGCTTATTAAATCCCGCGCTATTAATTTAACTAATCTGGTCAGCATCGGTATTTTAGCGGTGAGGTTGTGGACTACAGGAAGTTGGGTCTCAAATGCGGGATTGAAATCCATCAGCAGCTGGACACAGGAAAGCTCTTCTGCAGATGCAGCTCTGCAATGTCTGACTCCCCGTCGGGAAGAATAATGAGGAAGCTCAGGGTCGTGGCAGGCGAGCTGGGGGAGGTTGACAGGGCTGCTGCGCGCGAGGCCCTCAGGGGGAAGGAGTTCTTCTACCAGATATATCCCAGGGAAAGCTGCCTGGTGGAGATGGACGAGGAGCCGCCGGGACCGGTTAATGCAGAGGCCATGGAGATTGCGCTTATGGTTTCTCTTCTTCTGGAATGCTGCATACCTGACGAGGTCCAGATGATGAGAAAAACGGTTCTTGACGGTTCGAACACCACAGGATTCCAGAGGACAGCGATTCTGGGGATTGACGGTGCTCTGGAAACATCCCAAGGCGAGGTCAGAATCACAAACGTTTCCCTTGAGGAGGAGGCATCCCAGATTCTGGCAAGGAATGATAAATCAGTGACATACGGCCTCAACCGGCTGTGCATCCCCCTGGTGGAAATAGGGACAGCCCCTGACATAAAAAGCCCTGAGCATGCAAGAGAGGTGGCTGAAAAGCTCGGGATGATTCTGAGGTCAACCGGAAGGGTCAGGAGGGGAATAGGAACCATAAGGCAGGATATAAACATATCAGTCAGGGACGGCGCAAGGATTGAAATCAAGGGCGCGCAGGAACTCAGAATGATTCCCAGGCTTGTGGAGAATGAGATTTCCAGGCAGTTGAGGATCCTGGAGATCGGGAAAAAACTAAGGGGCATGGAAAGGGTAAAACCAAGGGTTGCAGAGGTAACGGATATCTTCAGGGACACGGACTCGGACATCACAAAAGGGAAAAGAGTATTCGCCATGGACATCCCCGGATTCAGGGGGTTTTTCAAAGAGAAACTTACGCCTACCAGAACGCTAGGGAATGAGATTGCAGGATATGTAAAGGCAGAGATAGGGGCCGGGGGATTTGTGCACAATGACGAGAACCTGGAAAAATACAGGATGGAGACCCATTTTGAGAGATTAAGGAAAAGATTGAAGGCAAAGAAAGGCGACACCATAATAATAGTGGCCGGAGACAGGAAACACGCCGAAGAAACATTCAAGGCCATAGGTGACAGAATCAATGCGTTCAGGAAGGGCATCCCTGAGGAAACCAGAAGGGCGCTTGCCAATGGCGACACAGAGTACCTGAGGCCGCTTCCCGGGGCTTCCAGAATGTATCCGGAGACTGATGTTCCTCCGGTGGAAATCGCGCCAGGCATGCTGGAAAAGATCAGAAGGAATCTCCCTGAGATGATGGAAGACAGGGCAAAAAGGCTTGAGAAAACATACGGGCTGAGCAGCGAGATTTCCCGCCAGCTTGTGAGATCCGGAAGGACAGAACTCTTCGAGGAGGCTGCAAGGAATGGCTCTGACCCAAGGATGGCGGCGAATGTCCTGACATCCATGCTGACATCGCTGAGAAGGGACGGTGTCCCGGTGGGCAGGCTTACCGGAAAGGATCTGCTGGAGATTTTCGCGTTCCTGAGGAAGAACGAACTCACCAAAAAGGGGATTCTTGATCTGCTGAAGGCCAGGGCAGAAAAACCAGGAGAAAGCGTGGAGAAGCTCGCGGGAGAGGCCGGTGCTTCCCGCCAGGAGATAGAAAAGGCGGTCAGGAAGGCCATATCCGAGCACAGGGATATTCTGAAGAGGGAGAGGCCTGAAAAGGCGCTCATGGGTTTGGTTATGAAGGAACTCGGCGGGAGAGCGAGCGGAAAGAGTGTGATGGAAATCCTTGTCAGGGAACTCAAAAGAAAATAATGATGATGCCGGAAATCAGAAATGGTTTGAAGACCCTCTGGAGGAGTCACAGCCAGATGGTCCTGGCAGGGGCTGTTTTGCTGGCGGTGTTTGCAACTTATTCAAATGTTTTTGGCAATGCCTTTCTCTGGGATGATGAGTTTCTTATACAAAAGAATGTTTTCATAAGGGACTTCGGTCACCTGCCTGACATATTCTCCACGTGCAGCGGCGCCGGGGTGGGCCGGCTTGACAACTTTTACAGGCCGATGCAGCTGCTGATGTACAGCATTGTCTATCATCTGGCAGGGCCCCGGCCCTGGGCATTCCATCTGCTGAATGTTCTTCTCCATGCGGGAAGCGGTGTGCTGCTTTTCCTTTTTGCAAGGAGGCTAGCGGGGCAGGAGCCGGCGTTCCTGGCCGCTGTTCTCTGGGCCGTGCACCCTGTTCACACAGAGGCCGTGACCTACATGAGCGGAACAGCAGACCCCCTGTCTGTTCTGTTTGCCCTGGGTTCGTTTCTGGCCTATGTCAGGTTCAGGGAAAAGCGCTCCGGAGGTATGAAATGGCTGGGAGCCTCGGGAATGCTTTTCATCCTTGCCCTTCTCTCAAAGGAGACCATGATAATCCTCCCTCTCCTCTTCGGGCTTTACGAGTTTGTCTTTCTCAGGGACCCGGAAAGGGAGAAGCGGTTCAGTTGGAGAAGATACAGATTTATTACCCCGCTTCTGGCAATTGCTGCAGTTTACTTCATCCTGCGCCTGACCGTGCTGAATTTCGGTGGCACGCTGAATCTTTTTGAGGAGTCAAATATCTATACCGCAAATATCGGCGTGAGGGTTATGACGTTTCTGGCATCCCTGCCGTCATATTACTCATTTCTTCTTTTTCCTGTCGGACTGCACATGGAAAGGGAGTTCCCTGTTTTTGTTTCCCTGTTCTCTCATGAGGTCATGGCATCTCTCATTATTCTGGCAGGGCTTCTGCTTGCTGCATGGAAAAGTGCTGGAGGCAGAGCAACAAGGTTCGGGATTCTGTGGTTTTTCATTGCCTTTGTCCCCATGAGCGGGATAATCCCTGTGAATTCCCTTCTTCTTGAGCACTGGCTCTACTTTCCTGCAATCGGGTTTTTCCTGGCTGCCGGATGGCTTGCCTTCAGATTGATGGAAAGGGGGTACAGGAAACATGTTGCTGTGCTGCTTGTGGCCGCGGTTGCATTCTCTGCCGGGCTTGCGCTTCAGAGGAACACGGACTGGAGAGATCCTGTGGTGTTTTACAGCAACATTCTGCTCTACAATAACGGAACCGCGCGGGTGCACAACAATCTGGCAATGGCCTATGCTGACAGGGGAGAGCTGAAGCTTGCAGAGGAACACTATCTGCTCTCCCTGGGCATAAGGGAATATCCCCAGGCGCATTACAACCTGGCCAGGCTCTATCTCAGGGAAGGCCGCATACAGGATGCAGTCGCTCACCTCAACAGAAACATAGAAATCAATCCCAATTTCTTCTTCTCCTACCATCTTCTTGGGAGCATATATGAGAGCATGGGCGAGAAGGAAAGCGCAGAGCAGTACTACAGAAAAGCGCAGGAGTCAGGATATTACTGAGCGGTCTTTGCAGCCGATAGCAGGCTGTATTTATAGGTGTTGATATGTAAATTGATATGAAAGAAACCTAGGATTTATTCAGGGCTCTTGCGGATGAGACGGGACTGAACATGCTTGGGTTTTATGTATGAACACAAGAAATCAAGATGAATAAGGAGGTGAGAAAGTGATGTCAAATATCCCCATAGACCTGAAGAGCGTGAAGAGGGAAGAGATTGACAGGGAGATTCTCAGGACAGGAATGATTGCAGAACTGGACGCTGTGAATTTGTACGAGCAGATGGCCGCCCTGACCCAGAATGAGCACATAAAGAAAGCCCTTCTTGACATTGCAAGGGAAGAGAAGACCCATGTTGGAGAGTTCCAGGCTCTTCTGCTGAAGCTGGACGAGGAGCAGGCAAAAGAGCTCGAAGAGGGAAGGAAAGAGATCGAAGAGCTGACAAAGCATTAGCTTGAATTCCTTTTTAGGAGCTGCATGACCACAATTTCCCGATTAAGGGTTGTCAGGGATTTTATTAAGTGAGGGAGGAAGTATTATAAAGGGGATGAGGAGGCCCTGGAACTGTATGTATTTAATGGCGGGCACGGATTCCCGGCAGAGGCCAGGGAAAACGCTTACAGGTTTATTGACGGGAGTGTGTAGAACATTAAAGGGTGTGTGGATAATATAATATATGCCATTCCTGTGGTGCGGCGGGCTTTTTGTAACCGGGGCATTTATGCTGGTCCTGGGCCTTGTTATGAGCGTGAAGGTTCAGAGGGGCGTGGGAGGCCTCATGGTCTTTCTGGGGGTATTCATGCTGATTGCCGGCGTGACAGGCCCTGTTTTTGGCCTTTGCGCCCCGTCCGGGTAACAGCGGACTGTTCCTATATTTATATATTGTGATGTACAATATGCACAATTATAGTGAAAACATTTAAATATATAATTATATAATCTAAAGAGCGTAGAATTGCAGATATGCAGAGACCGGGAACATGATGGATACACCGGGCAGGTGGGCTGGCATGAGAAGGGACCCGCTGGAAATCATAGAGAAGATGTTTGAAATCCTTCAGAGGGAAAACGAGGCCCTTACAGTGAACCAGCTGGCCAAAAGAACCGGCCTCCATAACATAACAGTGAAGAAGTATGTCAGGATCATTCAGACCATAAGGGAGGAGCCTGACCTGGATGTCATCAGGACAAGGCACTCGATAATAATAAGAATTGTGAAAAGAAATAATAGGAAGATAGAATGAGAGAGGAACAGAGATACAAACTCGAAGTGCATGTTGCCGGCGTGTGCCTCAGGCAGACCCGGGACGGGACAGAGGTCCTTCTGGCAAGGCGCTCCCGGGACAGAAAGCTCTTTCCAGGCCTGTGGGAATGCGGCGGGGGGCAGGTAAGGCCGGGGGAAAGCTTTGAGGAGGCGCTTGCAAGGCAGCTTGCCGAGGAGCTGAACGTGAGAGTCAGGATACTGGACACTGTGGACACATTCCTTGTGGAAACAGATGACCCTGAACAGAGAAGGATACCCGGGGTAAGGTTTGTTTGCGAAGTCACGGGGTTTGTCAAGGGAGACGGGCCTGTTATAAGCGGGGAGCACACAGGCTGGAAATGGGTGGATGTGAGGCTCACGGACAGGATCGAGATGATACCGGGGCT
>CAZCSS010000013.1:0-19041 GCA_964501515.1 uncultured archaeon | reverse complement strand
TTGTTATGTTGGTGTGGCCCCAGATTACTGCGTAGGTGACAGAGTCCTCTTCGACAGTAAACGCTCTTTCAGGGGTGACATTTGCGTTCGGGGTTGTGTAATTGTCTGTGATGTAAAACCTGTACTTGGCATTGTCTGTGATATCAGCGCAGGTCAGGTTAATTGAGAAATTCTTCCTCTCGCCCGGAGAAGCACAGGCCACACAGGTCTGATTTTCAAGAACCCTCCATTCGCTCCCGTTCCAGAACTGGAGAGAAACGTTGACATCGTCTGCCTCATCATCCCATACAGTGACATTGAACTCCCAGCCTTCGCCCCATCCGGCTGAAACCCCGTCTGTCTGGCCGTTGACTCTCTCATCCTCGTAATAAGGAGGCCAGTTTACATTGACAGTAACTGTGTAGTTAGAGGGTGTTTTGTTGAATTTGTAACAGGAGTCAGACTGATCTACTTCGGCCCACCATTCCTGGTTTCCTGCGCTGAACTCGCCTGTCACATAGAAGCTTACATTTGCAAAACCAGTGTCATTCGCATATGACTGATTGACCATTTTGGCCTCTGTCCCGGGACCCTGTTTTGTCACATAGAATTTTACCAGGGGGCGGTTTGTTGGGGAAAAGTTGTAGGATGTGTTGTCAAGGTCATATACCCGGACAACGAATGTTGCAGGCACAAGCGGGGCTGCGGAGTCCCCGTCTCCTGAAACATAGGTTACATTCACGTCTGATTTCTGAACCTCATAGCTGTCATCCTGAAGATAATACTGGGCTACGCTGTCTGTTTCCTCCAGATTGTTTTCAGTATCGTTTCCCTGGAACTTGAACTTGTAGAAGTTTCCAGTGTCTCCTCCCGATGCATCAGAACAGGTGTAATATTTCGTGAAGTTTATCACTGTGTACCCGTCATCATTGTCAGAGCAGTTCTCGCATTCTGTGTAGTTGACCAGCACATAGTCTGATCCCAATTGTTTGTCATAAATAGAGACATTTACAGTGTCACCCAGGTTGTCAGCCACCCTTACTGAGAAATTATGAACCACGGCCCAGGAATCCTCCCTAGGAGTGATGTTGGCTTCTGTAAGTGAGGGGGAGGTTGTATAATAGAAAGTGTATGGCGGGGTTTTAATTGTGGTGTTTTCATAATAATAACTGTAATTAGACCACATTGTCACATTATAATATCCAGGAGGGGAATCCTGTAAAGTATACCAGGTGCATTTGTAAATATTTGCACCCACTGCTTCAATATCCGTGCAGTTTGTATCATAAACATTGTTGGTGAGGTTGTATCTTATTTGTGTTGTGGTACTGAGGTTCATCGGCTCTCCACAGTAGTTTTCTGTATAGCCCTGTATTAATATGCTTTGACCTGTTGTTATATTGGTTGAGCCGTCAGGGAGGTCTATCACATTAATGAGTGTTCCTATTACAGTGAAGTTGTAGGTTGGAGATGTATCTGGAGCATAGCATTCATCACTGCTGTTTATTTCAACATACCATTCATGTACACCTACCTCATACTCCTCATTGACTGTTGTTGTTGAGGAATTGTCGCACGTGGGGAAGAATTCCTTGGTCACAAAACCTGTTCCGTTGACCTGGATGGGGTGCCCGGCATCCCAGGAGGCTCCTGTTCCTGTTCCTACCTTGGTTATGTAGAGTGTGGTGTTGGCTCCCTCTCCTGCCAGGGAGCCATTCTCGTCGTAGACCCTTACGGTGAGGGAGAGGTTTATCAGGTCTGAGGAGCGGTTGGTTGTGTTGGTGTGGCCCCAGATTACAGAGAAGTTTACATTGTCCTCCTCGATGGTGAATGTGTGAGCGCTGGTCTCATTTGAGTTTCCATATGTATCAGAAGCGTTGAATTTATATTCCCAGTTTCCTTTATCTGAACAGTTCCAGACCTTTGTGAAGTTCTTTGTTTCCCATGTTCCAGGACTGGAATAGGTCTGCGTATCCAGAAGCTGCCATGGACCTGAGTCCTTTCTTGCCCATAATTCCAAATCAAAATTATCAGACTCGTCATAGACAGTGACATTGAAAGCCCAGTACTGGCCCCATCCTTCAGAAGACTGGCTTACTTCTTCATCATTAAGCAGGGGTGCGTGGACTTGTGTGCTCAGGTTGTAGGTGTTTGTCTGATTCTGGTAATAACAGGAATCATCTATAACAGCATACCAGTCCTGGTTTCCTGAAGTGTATGTGGTGTCTGGAAGAAAATCAAAAACCACATATCCTGTATCGTTTGTTGTGTTGCTTCCTGCCTCGTAATAAGTTCCTCCAGAACCGGTTTTTGTTATATTAAAATCAACTGTGCATGCAGGTGAGAGGCCGTAATCCCCAGCTTCATTATCATATAACCTGACCACAAACCTTGTTGAAGTTACAAGAGAAGCTATGTGGTCATCGCCGTCTACGTATTCAATATCAACAGTGGTTTTATTGACATAGTGAAAATCACTCCCGTCTGTGACATTATTATTTCCTTTCTCATCAGTAGCATTGAACAAGAAATACCAGAAATCTATATCTGAACAAGAGAAATTCCTCAAGAACCAGACTGCTGTATTATCACAGTTGGTGCATGTGGTGTAGTTATAGAGTTCCCAGTCTCCTGTAACTCCTCTCTTGAAATATATTGAGACATTCACCTCCTCACCATAATCATCGCTCACAGTAATGGAATAGTTATAGGGTTTTGTTCCCCAACCTCCTGAAGGGGGTGTGACTGTTGGGTTGGAAAGCTGGGGAGGTGTGAGCAGGTAAAAATAGCTTGTATTGGACTGGTTGTTGTAATATTGTTTTTTCATGAAGAATCTGACTGAATAATTGCCAATAGGCTTGTCTGAAGTGTCCCAGTAACAATAGTGGAACCCCAGTGGGGAATACTCAACTTGACTGCAGAGATAAGATTGGCCTGTATCCAGGTTCGTCAGGTTGAAATAGGAATCAGTAAAAGAAGTTATTTCGACGCCGCAGTCATCATATACAGTATAATTAAGAATAAGCGGAGGGCCTTTTGTAAAGTTCTGGCTTCCGTTTGGGGTGTTGAACCAGGTATCATTCATGTCACCAATGAGATAGAAGTCCCATCCTGTTGTGAGGTTGCTGAAATAACAGGAATCGTTTGTATCGCCTCTGAACTTGTGAATGCCTACAGGATAGGTTCCAGAACACCCCCAATCGTTATAATCCATTGTTCTTTTCAAGTGGCCTGTTGAGTTCACGACCCCGTCAGCAGCACCTGAGTCCCAGGTAGCAATGTCTGTGGTTGATATATAGATTATACCAGTAGAGGATGTGGGATAGGCTTCATAATCCCTGTCATAAAGCTGGATTACAAACTCTGTTGCGTCTGTTCTGTTTATATTGGCGTTCTGGTTTGGAAACCTGTTGCCAATATCCAAGTCATCCTCTTCAAGATAAAAATCATTAGGTATAGTCTCATTTGAATGGCCGTCGGGGTCTGTGGTATTGAACTTGAAATAAAGGTGTGAAGGAAAGGATGAATAGTTTCCAAGTATGTCAGAACAGGAGAACCTTAAGAAAACAGTATGGTTTCCTGGGTTTTCAAAACCAGAAGCATTGCTCACATTATGGAGCCACCAGACCTCTCCTGAGGTTGCATTGGAATACCAGAATGACATATTCAGGCTCTGGTTCTCAGGTTCCCAGACCCATACTGTGAAGTTCAACCCCTCTCCCCAACCTGCCTTATTCCCACCAGTGGAATTCAAAGCATAAGTATCATTTATCTGCGGGACAATTGTTTCCTCATCAAAAATCACATAGGTGGGTTCGGGGTAGGTATACTTTCTTATGGCTTTTACCCCAAAAATGTTCATTTCATCATCACCATCATTCCTCTCGTAGTAGGCAAAGACTGTTCCGTTGCAAAGGAGTCTCGATCCAACAGGTATCGCCCCTTCGTTGGTTGATGAACCGCTGCCGAAATAATTCTTTCCTGGGAAGGGATAGTTGTTATCATACTTAGCGATATTTCTTGTAAGGAATTCGCCTGAGTTTGGCCAGTAGTGAATAACACCGCTGCTGTTGTATATAGAACAATTCACATAAGGTTCAACAGCTACAATAGCAACGTAGTTTGATTCTAATGGGAAGAAATATTCTTTTCCAAGCTCAAAGTCAGGAAGGAAAGTTGTCATCTCACTGCCATCAGAGTCAGCGGTCTGTAACACGCCAGTTATATAATCGTAATTCTCATCGCCCCCAGCTATGACATGAGATGCTGCTGAATCTCCAAACCTTCCGCATTGTCCTCCCCTTCCCACATCACAGCTGCCGGTGTCATAGAACGGGTCTAGTACAGGAGTAACTGGCATTATTCCCCAGATAGCCTGGACCTGAAGCCCTTCGCCTTCATTAAGGAAGACTGTAAGTGTGGTTTCACCATCCTGAAAATACAGTTTTAGTTTGGTTCCGTTGTATCTGGCAGCGGCATCGAAGCTGTTTGAGGGCATTCCATAAACTCGTTCTTCAGCGCCGTATAAGGGGGAGTTGTCTCTTGCATATCTTCCTTCTGCAAATGCCAAAACAGGGCTTGTGCAGTTGAAATATGTGGCCTCGTCTTCCCTCCATGTTTGTGTGGGCAATGGGCTGCCTGAATATGTATCAGTAACAACCCCTTTGGTGAAGCTTATATTTGCCAGGGGATTTTCCCAGTCAAAACCAACTGTTTGTTCCTGGGGGGTGCCTATTTTCTCATAGAATACGCAGTAGCCATCTGCCCAAGGAGAGAGTATATAGATTCTAGAACAGTCAGGACAACTGCTATCATTTCTGTAGAACTCATAAAGAAACTCATCAGAGGCCCAGCTCACAGGCACGTATGAGTCTCCTGCTCCATTACTACTTGCTGAATCCACAATATATATAGGTTTGTCTGCAAGAACAGGGGTTGCCTGACCTACCGGACCAAGGTCTCGTGTCTCATACTGGTCCAAAATCCAGCTGCTTGAGCCCACGGTTATGTTTGTGTTGTCTCTGAATGCAATAGCTGTGCCTCCATCACTGTTCTGCAAACCAACCGGGTAGTATGCAGCATAGGGCTGGGAATAGTTGAAGACATCATCCTCATCTCCTGTTGTGTTCACAGTATAGAGCGGATCATAATAGATATATATCGTGTTGTTAATGCTGGCATTTAGCTGAGGGACCTGGACCCAGATATATGTGTCGTTTCTGTTACATGAATATCTCTCAACATAATAGGGTATTGGGTCAGTGAGGTTTGTGACCCTTATATCCCCGCAGTCGCTCTGCATTAGACCTTTATCAATAAGCTCCTTTGTATTGAACCTGATTAAGACCTGATACTCATCAAGTTGGGTACCTGAGTTTTCAGAGATGTTTATTGCCTTTCTTCTGGCCCAGGTAACATTCCACCAGTTCGGAGGAGGGTCAACAGCTAATAACCAGGGCCTGGCCTCATCAAATGTTGTGTTTTGGTATTCAATACTTGCAGGTCCCATTGTGTACATATAAGGCCATACACTTGGAGTATTGAACTGGTAGGAGAGTTCTGATTCACCGCTCAGATTATTCCATTTTAGTGAAATATCTCCATTGCTGGAGTATTCTGCGTTTCCGAAATCAGTTACAAAGAATTCATTAGGTAAGTATTCTGTAAAGGAGTATTCTGTTTGGATAAGGGGGATAACCTTAATTTTGGCCCCGAAGGGGCCTTCAGTAGGATAAATAGTGACTGGAATATCCCTTATTATATCGAACTCATAGAATTCCCTGACATCAAAACTTGATGTTATTACTGCATCTATTCCTGAATGTGAAGCTCTGGCTGTCATTATATAGGTTCCTTCGTATTGGGGCGTGAAGTTTGCCCGGAAAACCCCTTTTCCTGTTTGTACAATTTCACCTGAACTTGTGGATAGAACAGTGACCATTCCGTTTGGGTCTAGAATATCAAGTTGGATGTCTGCTGACCTAACCAGGTAACCGCCACTATCCAGAACAACCATAATTATTTCTGAAACCTCTCCAGGATGGTACATTGCTTTTCTTGTGTTTACTGTGATTAGGCCCCACTTGAACCAGAATTCCTCTCTTGTGAACCCAGACTCTAGGGTGAGTTTGTAAAGGCCTGGTCTGAATTTCCTTCCTTTCTCCAGTGAAAGTGTGTATTCTTCCCCTGTTTTCTCAATTTTGACCGGGTAGGAATTCCCGAGTCCGTCCTCAACTTTCGCTTGCAGACCTCCCTCTTCTATCTGATATTCCTGTTCTGAGAGTTTCGGGACTTTCCATTCCAAAGTATCATTGAGGCCGTTTCCATCAATATCCAGAACCTGTACAGAATGGCTTTCATCCAGCGTAACGTCTCTTGGACTTTCAAGGCCTGTTCCTCCTGTCCAGAGAAGCCTGAGTCCTCCAGAAACCCTTACCTTAAATTCTGGGTTCTCATCCAGGTTGAAATTCTCTTTTCCCTCTAATGTAATTTTTGCTTCTGTTTCTAAGCCTTCTGGTATTCTGGTAGTCACTGTAGTGTTCTTAATATGATTGCCTTTTAGATTGCTTTTAATCTTGATTGTTTTCCTCCATTTTCCAGTTGTTTCCTCTGTCTCGGTTTTTGTGGGTGCAGGGGTTTTGAATCTGATCTCCTTATCCGAATAGGTAAGTTTCCACTCAACTGGTTTTCCCACTTCTGAGGGAAGTTGGGTTTCATGGACATCAGACTCTAGAATGAGTTCTTTTTCTTTCTGGAGATCTATCTCGAATTCAAGTTCTTTTTTGCCTGGGGATTCAGAATCCTCAATTTCAATTGGAATCTGGTTTCCAGAAGGTTCAAGAAGTTTCTGATTCAGAATGTCACTGCCCATTTCCCTGAGTTTAATTGAAAGGTTTTCATATGAGTTTCTGGAATTCTGTTTGATTAGGATTCTTCTTTCTTTCCAGGAAAGGCTTTCTAGTTCCTTTTTATTGATTTTTCTTGTGAAGCCGTTTTCATTGATTTCAATATCTGAGGCTTCTTCAGGAACAAGCTCCTCAAGGTTTACTTCATTTTCCTGGATTCCAATCTCAATAGGTGGAGTCTCATAAGTTATTGTGAGGTTATAACTTTCTCCTGGAGAAATTGTAGGGAAAAAAATTCCTTTCTGTTCCTGATAGGTGAATTCCTTTCCATGGTCGTCAGTAATGTTTAGGTTTGAGAATTCCTCTGGAAAATCGAGTTCCTCTAGGGTAAGGGAGAAATTTTCAAGTGGGTTTTCAAAGATGTTCCATACCAAAACCTCTTGTCTCCATTTGATAGGTTCTCCTGGAATTGCTTCAGACTTGGGTTTTCCTATTCTTGTTATCACCCCTCTACCCTTCTGGAGGATAAAATCAGGATGTGTGGGGATTGTGATGTTTATAGGAAGGACTTTTATTGTTTTGGAGACGGTGGAAGATGAAAGGAGAGGGTCTCCCCTGAAAAGGGCTTTTATTTCTATATCTGTTTCCTCACTTATGTTTGGGAGTTGATATCTAACAAAAGCCTCTCCGTCCTCGTTTGTTAGCTTTTTGGATATAAGTTCGGTGTTTGCAAAGACTTCAATTTCCTTCCCATCTAAAGGCGTTCCATTCTGTAATGTGAGTCTGGTATCTATTGAGATTTCCCTTAGCTCAAAAAGGGTATCGTTCTCTAAATCAAGTGAAAGGACTGTTGGGACTTTTTCATGGAAATCTCTTTTGGTTACATAAATTGTTGTGTTTATTGATGAGGGGTTCACAAACTCTTTACCTTGGAAGGAAACAGTAATTTCTCTCTCCCCTGAGAGGTCATCCAGCTGGAGGGAGGTTTTTCCAGAGGAATCTGTTAAATTTGACCAGGTCAAAACACCGTCTAGATAAAAATTCAGCTGTTCGTTTGGGAGTGAGGTTCCATTGTCCAGAAAGAGTGAGGCCTCAATCTCTAGAGTCTCGTTCTCATAATAAGCATAGGAGAATTCAATCCAGGAGTCTGCCCAGACTTCTATCGTTTTCGTGGCCTCTGCTGTCTTGACAGTGGGTAGTGAGGGGGTTTCTGTGCTGTTGAGGATATAGCCGCTCATGAAATCGGTTGTGTTGGTTATGATGCTTGTATTGGAAGCGACTACTATGCCGGATGCCAAAAGGACAAGGAGAATGGAAACCAGAAGTTCGCTCTGGCCAGAGCTTGACTTCATGCCTGCCATGTTTGTTGTCTGCACTGCCCGGGATGATATTTTATTCATTGTAATTCACCAAAACTCTGATTTCCTTGTTTCCAAGGACCGAACCCCTGAGCGTCAAAACCTTGGCCGTGGCTGTGCACTGCCCTCCCGGAGGGATGGTTTCGCAGGGGTTGCTAAGCTCTTGGAGAGCAAGCCCGCCAGGAAGGAACCATTTAAGGGAAAGATTTGTGGCCGGGGCCGTGCCTGTGTTGGAAATAACAGCGGAAATGGTTGTGTTCTCCCCCCTCACAAACCTGTCGGGGGATTCTATCCTGACCGAAAGGAGTGCGTAGGTTTCTGGTTCTTCCGGAGGTTCTGGAGGCCCGGGCGGCTGGGTTTCATTCGTGGGCTGCGTACAGTTTTCAGGGAGGGTCTGGTTTTCGGGGATATTTGTCTCATTTTCGGGCGGCTCTGCTGTTATATTTTCTGTTACATTTTCTTCCGGAAGGGTCTGGTTTTCAGGATACGTGACGTTTTCTGTTGCGTTCATCGGAAGGGTCTGGTTTTCGGGGATGGTCTGGTTGCTGATGGTATCGGTTTCGTTTCCTGGGAGGTCTGATGTGGCGTTCTCTTCTGGCTGGGGCAGCCAAGACTCTGTTGTGTTTTCCCGGGATTCGGACTGGTTTTCAGGAGACTCTGCGCCGCTCCCACCTGCTGGTGTCTGGTTGGCTTCAGCAGAAGGGATGGAAGGGATGGGTTGGACAGAGTCGTTGGCAGTGATTATTCCGCCTTCAGCTGAAGGAGAAATACTCGTATTGGTGGCGTTCTGGGCGATTATCACCGTGGGGACCAGAACGAGGAACACAAAAATGGCAAGGAGCTGGACCTGGGACTTCTTTTGTCTGGAAAGAAACTTTCTATTTGTTTTTTGGTTATGTTCTTTGCAGTGCACGCACACATCACTATAGAAAAAACTTCATGTCGAAGTCTATATACAGTATGTTAATTAATATCCGCGAAAATTATTTATGTCGAGTCGACATAAATTAAACATGCCTAAGATATGGGAAAGAGGCGATGACAGAAAGAAGATGATGAATTCTCTGATTGTATTGCGCTCCAAGCTGCAGAAGCAGAGCCCAAGACCGCAGGAAATCGAGTCAGAGGGGCTCGGCCTTCTTGAGCAGAAGATGGATGATATTTTAATAAAACTCAAGGAACTTGAAAGGAGGGTTGAAAGTGTCAGAAGGGAAAGAATAACCGATTTTATTGAGAAGGACAAACCCTTTGTAAAGAAAGATGAACCAAAAGAGGGAACAAGGAAGCTTAAAGTCAAGGGGATTATACGCTCTCTTCTTGAGCAGCATGGGAAACTTACATCATACGACCTCAGTCAGATGCTCAAGCTCTCCAGAACCAGGTGTTCTGAATACTTGAAGGAATTCGAAAGGGCTGGTGTGGTTGAGGGAGAGACAGTTCGACGAAAAAGGTTCTATTCTTTGGTTTCAAATTAGGCTTTCCTGAAACAGTCGACCAAAAAACAGGACCAGAGGAATCATGTCGAAATTGTCGGTTTTTTCTGACATGTTTTGGGGGGAAGCAGCAGGCTTGCAGGAATATACAAGTCAAGCGATGCAAATGCGGGTCTGGTTCTGCTGTATTTGTGACAGGATTTTAATGACAGCAACCGGGAACGTGTCTAATAATTATCGCAGTTTACCGGTTTCAGCCCCGAAAGAATATTTCCATGAAGGAAAGGTTTCAGCACGAACTTCATCCTTTCAGCATAATGATTCTGCGAATAGGAGAGCGAGGGAGAATGGAGTTATTTTTTTGGACACGCCCCAGCAACCGGTTAGAGTTATAAGGAACCTTTGACAAAACTTAATTGTTATGAAAAAGAGCAGGGACATTTGGTATGATGTGAGGTTTCCTTCGGCAAGCGACGGCTCGGTTATTTACAAGATGTTTATTAACGGGAGGTGGACAGAATCCGGGACAAAGGAAACCTTTGAGGTGAGGAATCCCTATAACGGGAATCTTGTGGCCAGGGTTCAGAAAGCCACTGCAGAGGATGCCAACCAGGCGGTTGAGGCCGCGTGGAAGGCAAGATCCCTGATAGCGGGTATGGATGCTGTTGACAGGATCGCTCTCCTGAGGAGGATAGCGGAGAATGTGAAAGAACACAGAGAGGAACTTATAGATGTGTTGATAAAGGAAGCGGGAAAGCCGCGCCATTTTGCAGAGGGTGAAGTCGGGGCTACTGTTCAGAGGCTTGAACTTGCAGCAGAGGAGGTGAGAACACTTGAAGGGAAGTATATTCCTGGAAGCCTTGTTCCCAAGACCAAAAACAGGTTTGCAATAGTCAGTAGAAAGCCGATTGGGGTTGTTCTGGCGATTTCACCATTCAATTATCCTCTTTTCATATCCATATCCAAGATAGCGCCTGCTCTGGCATCGGGGAATGCTGTGGTATGCAAGGCCGCAAGCGACGACCCTGTTGCGCTTCTTATGTTCGCCCGGCTGGCCGAACTGGCCGGAGTCCCGGAGGGGGCCCTGAATGTGATAAC
Organism: uncultured archaeon; assembly: GCA_964501515.1. GTDB lineage: Archaea > Aenigmatarchaeota > Aenigmatarchaeia > QMZP01 > QMZP01 > CAZCSS01. The sequence goes on along the minus strand of CAZCSS010000013.1, from coordinate 8,328 downwards.
AGGCAGTGGTGGCGAGATAGGTGATTTGCTTGCATCCCATCCGAAGGTAGGAATGATTTCATTCACAGGTTCAACTTCAGTAGGGCAGCATATTGCCATGGTGGCTGGGATGAAGAGGCTTCATCTCGAACTGGGCGGAAAGGGACCTGCCATTGTCCTTGAGGATGCTGACACTGGGCTGGCAGCGAAGGAGTGCGCAGCAGGGGCGCTCAAGTTTTCAGGGCAGAGGTGTGATGCGCTTTCGAGGATTCTGGTTGTGAGAAAAATAGCCAACGGGTTCGTGAAGGAAATTGTGAAAGAGGTGAGAAAAACATACAAAATGGGCGACCCTGAAAACAAAAAGACCATGATAGGGCCGCTGATAAATGAGGCAGCTGTCCAGAAGGTGGACCTTCTGGTCAGGGATGCTGCGGAGAAGGGGGCAAAAGTCCTGCTCGGGGGGAAGAAAGGCAAGGGGCTTTTCTATGAACCCACTGTTCTGGACAGGGTGACAACTGGAATGAAGATTGCATGGGAAGAGACGTTCGGGCCTGTGGTCACCATAATGAGGGTGAAGGACGAAAAGGAAGCGGTAAGGGTTGCGAACCAGTCGCATTACGGGCTGGATGCCTCTGTTTTTACAGGGGATGTGGACAGGGCTGTAAGGATAGCGGGCCTGCTTGAGGATGGCTCTGTTACGATAAACGGAGCTCCTGCACATGGTGTTGGCAACTTTCCCTTCGGAGGCGACAAGGCCTCGGGCATGGGAAGGGAAGGGATAGAGTATTCCATAGATGAGATGACCAAGCTTCACACCATTGTATTTAGCATGAAGAAGTAATTTATTCTGCAGGAACAATTGATTATTATGCATGACGTTGTTGTAATCGGGGCAGGGCCGGCAGGCCTCTCTGCGGGGCTGACAGCGACCTACTTCAAACTCAGGGTTGTGGTCTTGGATGCTGCAGCAGCAGGCGGGGCCCTGATAACCAGATATCCCTGGAAGAAGCCTGACTCCTGCCTCGGCCTGAAGGGGCACACTGCAAAGGAAATTGCAGAACTTTATGTGAACCATGTGAGGAGCGAGGGATGCGAGATAATGGAGAATGAGGAAGTCCTGGACGTGAAAGCGGGCAAATCAATAAGGGTCAGGACATGCAGAAAGGTTTTTGATACCAGAACCGTTGTGCTGGCTACAGGGACAATAGGAACCCCGAGAAAACTGGGCGTCCCCGGAGAGGACTCAAAGAACGTGGCATATTTTGTGAAAGATCCTGAACAACTGAGCGGGAGAAGGGTTCTCGTGGTTGGTGGAGGGGACTCTGCTGTCCAGAACGCCCTGGCCATGGACAGAGCAGGAGCAAATGTTTGGATAGCTCACAGAAGGGACGAATTCAGGTGCATGGATGAAGCCAAGGCTCAGGTAAAGGGGTCTGGAATCAGGATCCTCTGGAACACTGAACTAAAGGGGGTGGGCAGAAAGAAGGTGAAGCTTCTGAACAACAGGACCGGCCGGATTTCAGAAATGAGTGTGGATAATGTGTTCATATTCTGCGGGAGCGTGATGGACAAAGAATTCCTGAAGAGGGTTGGAGTGAAGACCAAAGGGGATTTGGTTGTAGTGGACAAGGACATGAAGACCAGCGTGCAGGGGGTTTTCGCTGCAGGCGATATAACAGGAGGGATAAAGAGGATACCGCAGGCCATAGCGCAGGGCGAAACAGCAGTCTATTCTGCTTACAAGTATATCAAAAGACCGTACTGGAAGTGATGCAGCAAGGATATATTTATAGGAGATGAATCTAAACTATACTCAGGTGATGAAGTGAAAACAACATTGTCCGTAATCAAGGCAGATATAGGTTCCATAGGGGGCCATATAAAACCCAGCCGGAGGTTGATCGATACTGTCAGGGAACATGTTTCCAAAGAGGGATCTGGTCTTCTGAATGATTTTTACGTGAGCCACACCGGAGATGATATTGCAATCCTGATGGCTCACACAAAAGGGAAGAGCAGCAGGGAAATTCATAAACTGGCATGGGACGCTTTTACAGAAGGGACCAAGGTCGCAAAAGAGCAGGGACTATATGGGGCAGGGCAGGACCTTCTCAAGTCATCTTTCTCGGGGAATGTGAAGGGTATGGGCCCTGCTGTATGCGAGATAGAATTCCAGGAGAGGCCAAATGAGCCGTTCCTGTTCTTTGCTGCTGACAAGACCGAGCCAGGGGCGTACAATCTTCCGCTCTATCTCATGTTTGCAGACCCGATGAACACGCCGGGTCTCCTGCTCTCATCAGAGCTTGGCAGGGGGTTCAGGTTCAGGATAATGGACGTGGGTTACACAAAGGGTGACAGGGTTATAGAACTTGCCACGCCGGAGCATATGTATGAGATTGCAGCCCTTCTCAGGGACAATCAAAAGTTTGTAGTGGAATCTGTGTGGACAAGGAAGGGCGAGCCGGTTGCTGTGGTGAGCACCACAAGGCTTCATAACATAGCCGGAAAGTACACAGGAAAGGATGATCCTGTAATGCTGGTCAGGGTGCAGAAGCACTTCCCTGCCACGGGTGAAGTCCTTGCGGCTTTTTCAAGGGGCCATTTTGTGGGGGGAGGAATGAGGGGTTCTCATAACATGCCACTCATGCCTGTGAAAATCAATTCGCCGACATCGTATTTCGACGGTCCGCCCATGGTAAGCTGCGCGGCGTTCTGCGTACAGAACGGGAAGTTCACGGAGGTCGTAGACGCTTTTGATCACCCGTACTGGGAGTGGTTCAGGGAAAGAGTATCAAGGAAGGCTACGGAGATGAGAGAACAGGGATTCTCGGGTCCGGCAATGCTGCCGTACAGCGAACTTGAATATGGAGGGATAGTGGAAGTTCTGAAAAGGCTTGACAAGAAATTCAGGGTGTACAAAAAATAGCAGGCGGCAATTTATTAGAATCCGGAACTTAATAATAGGTTAGATGAAAGAAGGCAGGTTTATAGTCTGGTTCGAGGATATAGGAAAGGAGGATGTCCCTCTCGTGGGAGGAAAGAATGCCAATCTGGGGGAACTGAGGTCAGGGGTGGGCGTGCCCACTCTTCCGGGATTCTGCATCACCACCTTTGCTTACAGGCATTTTATTGAGCATGCGGGACTCAGGGATTTTATTGAGCATGTTCTTGGGGGGCTTGATGTTCATGATGTCAGGGATCTCGGGAAAAAGGGCGCGCTGATAAGGAAAAGGATTTCCTCCGCCAGGATGTCAAAGGAACTTGAAGGGGAGATAAAGAAGGCGTACAGGATTCTGGGGAGGGTTATTGGAGACAAAAACCCATATGTGGCTGTGAGAAGCTCTGCCACAGCAGAGGACGTGGAGACCGCCTCTTTTGCAGGCCAGCAGGACACCTATCTTAATGTAAGGGGAGAGAAGGAACTCATCAGAAAGGTGAAGAAGTGCTTTGCCTCTTTGTTCACTAACAGAGCCATATCCTACAGGGAGGACAAGGGCTTTGACCATTTCTCTGTTTCCCTTTCAATCGGCGTTCAGAAGATGGGCCGCTCTGATATCGGAAGCGCTGGCGTGATGTTCACCATAGACCCTGATTCGGGGTTCGAGAATGTGGTGGTGATAAACGGCTCTTACGGGTTGGGAGAGTATGTGGTTCAGGGCAGGGTCATCCCGGATGAGTGGGTGGTGTTCAAGCCCACGAAGGGGATTCTGGAAAGGGTTGCAGGGGAGAAGAAGATAAAGCTTGTCAGGGGAAGGAGAGGGAATGTGGAAAGAAAGGTTTCTGAAAGCGAGAGAAAGAGAATGTGCCTTTCAGACAGGCGGGTTATGGAACTTGTTGAACACGCTATCAGAATTGAAAGACACTACAAAAGGCCCATGGATATTGAGTGGCTTTTCGACGGGGAAACAAAGAGGGTTTACATAGTTCAGGCCAGGCCGGAGACCGTGCATTCGGTAAAGGGCGGTTCTGTGCTGGATGAGTATAAACTTAAGAGCAGGTCAGAGGTTGTTTTGTCCGGGATGGCAATAGGAAAGAAGATCGGGGCCGGAACAGCCAATGTGCTCATGAGTTCGAGGCAGATCAGAAAATTCAGGAAGGGTGAGGTTCTGGTTACAAAGATGACCGATCCTGACTGGGAGCCCATAATGAAGATCGCATCTGCCATTGTAACAGACGAGGGAGGGCGCACGGCTCATGCTGCAATCGTTTCCAGGGAGCTGGGCATACCCTGTATAATAGGGACAAGGCACGCCACCAGAACCCTGAAGACAGGGGAACCTGTCACGGTGGATTGCTCAACCGGAAAGGGGCGTGTTTTCCGCGGCCTGCTGGATTTTGTGGTTGTAAAAAAAAGTGTGGGAAAGATCCCTGAAACCAGGACACAGGTCATGGTTAATATAGGGGAGCCTGAGGAGGCATTTGGCCTCTCGGACCTGCCTGTCAGGGGAGTGGGTCTTGCAAGGGAGGAATTCATAATAAACAGTTATGTGGGCGTCCATCCGCTCCAGCTTATCAGGGAAGGACAGGAAAGCAGGTATGTGAATGCCCTGGCATCGGGGATAGGAAAGATTGCAGCGGCCTTCTGGCCGCGAGAGGTGATAGTCCGGCTCTCTGACTTCAAGAGCGACGAGTATGCCAACCTCAAAGGAGGCAGGGATTTCGAACCTGATGAAGACAATCCCATGATTGGCTGGAGAGGGGCCTCAAGATATTATGACAGGGAGTTTTCCAAGGCATTTGAACTGGAGTGCAGGGCGCTGAAAGCGGTAAGGGATGATATGGGACTCAGGAATGTGATAATAATGGTACCATTCTGCAGGACACCTGAAGAAGGGAAAAGGGTTATGAAAAAGCTCGGGGAGTTCGGGCTTTCCAGAAAGAAGGGATGCAGATTTTATGTAATGGCCGAGGTTCCCAGCAACATAGTCCTGGCTGACAGGTTTGCAAGAATATTTGACGGGTTCAGTATAGGGTCCAATGATCTGACCCAGTTGGCGCTTGGGATTGACAGGAATTCGGAAAGGCTTTCCCACCTGTTCGATGAAAGGAACGAGGCCGTGAAGAGGATGATTTCCTCGCTGATAAAAACCGCGCATAAATACAAAAAAAAGGTAGGAATATGCGGCCAGGCTCCGTCAGACTATCCGGAATTCGCAGAATTCCTTGTGAAGGAAGGAATTGATTCTATATCAGTGAATCCAGACGTGGCTGTAAAAACAATTTTTCTTGTAAGCAGGATGGAGAGGAAACTCAGGAGAAGGAAATGAAGGGTTCAATTCATCTCAGTCTCGAAACAATACTCATAATAATTTTTGCCGCCATCTTCCTGGCTCTTTTGGTTTTGTGGGTTTCCGGCTTCTTCTCAATACTGGGAAATCTGCTTCACTGGTGATTATTACTTCAGCATGTCTGCATGCTTTTTCAGGGTTTTGAACGTCTGGTCAAGCGTCTGGGGCATTACCTTGGTGGAAGCCGTGACCTCCATGAATCCGAGGTCCCTGGCATATCTGGGGACAATCTGGCAGTGAATATGAGGGATGGAACCGCCCGCGATGTCCCCGCCGATGTTGAAGCCGATGTTGAAGCCTTTCGGGTGAAGGGATTTCTTGAGGAGGAGGACTGATTTTCTGACAAGGTTCCAGAGCCTTTCATATTCCTCTTGCGTGAGGTCCTCAAGTTCCTCAACATGACGGACAGGAACCACCTGGAGGTGGCCTACATTGTATGGGAACACATTCATTATGACCATCATTAGATTGTCCCTGTAGAGAACTTTCTTTATGACTCCGGGCTTGTTCTTGGCAACACCGCAGAGAATGCATCCTCTGTATGGCTGGAGCTTTTTCTTGTCCTTTATGTAGCCCATCCTGCTGGAGGCCCAGATATAGTTGCAATACATTTGGTTAATATTTATTCTGGTTTCTTAAAAAGAACTGGCAGATTTAAAGGACATTGCTCAATTATATAACAGCAAGAAGGTAAAGCATTAGGTGTAAGAATCGGGGACTGAGATGAAGGTTTTGATGTTTGGTTGGGAGTTTCCCCCGTTCAGTTCAGGGGGTCTTGGGACGCATTGCTATGGACTCACAAAGGGTCTTCACAGCAGGGGTGTGAAAACTGTTTTTGTCATGCCCAACACAGCAGAAAAAATCACCTCGGATTTTGCAAAGATTATACAGGCAGGGAGGAATAAGTTCATAGAAATAACGTCCTTTCTCACTCCTTACCTGACCTCTCAGGTGAGTGGATACGAAATAGGGGAGAGTCCGGGGTCAGGGGAAAAGAAAGTGTACGGAAGGGATTTGTCCCATCTGGTGAATGAAGTCAAGAGATTCACAGAACTCGCAATGGAGTCTCTGAAGAACGAAGAATGCGATGTCATACACTGTCATGACTGGATGACATTCCCCGCAGGCATTAGAGCGAAAAAAGAAATGGGAAGGCCTCTTGTGGTCACGGTCCATTCCACAGAATTTGACAGGTGCCCACTTGCTCCAAATCAGGATATAACTCATATAGAGTGGGAAGGTATGTTCAATGCTGACAAGATAATCACAGTCAGCAAATACCAGAAGATGCGGCTTGTAGAGAGGTACGGTGTCCCGGAAGAAAAGATAGAGGTTGTGTACAATGCTGTTGACTCCGGATGCTATGGGAAAAAATGCAAGAAGTTCGGGCTCGGTGAAAGGGTTGTTCTCTTCCTTGGCAGGGTGACCGTACAGAAAGGTCCGGATTATTTCCTCCATGCTGCCAAGAAGGTCCTAGAGAAAGAGAAAAATGTCAGGTTTGTGGTTGTTGGAAAGGGTGACATGCTTCATGAGCTGATAAGGAAGAGTGTGCATCTGGGCATAAGCGACAATGTATTCTTTACAGGGTATGTTGACAGTGTTGATGAGTATTATACGATGGCAGACTTGTACGTAATGCCCTCGGTTTCAGAGCCTTTCGGAATAACAGCACTGGAGGCGGCTTCTGCGGGAACTCCTGTTATTGTTTCAAAGTCATCAGGAGTTTCAGAGGTCATCAATCACTGCATGAGGGTGGATTTCTGGGATGTTGACTCTCTTGCAAACAAAATAATCGGAGTCCTCCGGCATGATTGCGTGAGGAAAGAGATGGGAAAGAATGCCCTGGAGGAGGCCAGGAGATTCAGCTGGAAAACTGTTGCTGAGAAAACAATGGATATTTATTCTAAAGTTACCACATAATTTTATGTATGTGTGCATGTACTTCCAGGTGCACCAGCCGCTCAGGCTGAGGGAGTACAGGGTTTTTGATATCGGAAACAGGCATGATTACTTTGATGATAAGAAGAACTCTTTCTATCTCAAGAGGATCTCTAAGAAATGCTATCTCCCCGCAAACAGGAAGATTCTTGAACTCATAAACAAAACAGGAGGAAAGTTCAAGGTTTCATTCAGCATAACAGGAATCCTCCTGGAGGAACTGGAAAGGAAACACCTGGATGTCCTTGAGTCATTCCAGAAGCTCGTGGATACTGGGTGTGTTGAGATTTTCGGCGAAACTTATTATCATAGCCTAGCATACCTGATTTCCAAGAAAGAATTTCAGGAGCAGGTCAGGATGCACAAAAAGAAGGTAAGGGAAGTGTTTGGTGTGAGGCCGAAGGTGTTCAGAAACACAGAGGCTATGTACGGGAATGATGTAGCTGCTGTGGCAAAGAAAATGGGATTCAGGGCTGTGGTGGCTGAAGGTCTTTCCCATATTCTTGAATGGAGGTCGCCTAATTACCTGTACGTTGCTAACGGGAGTGATATGAACCTGTTCCTGAGAAATTACAGTCTGAGTGATGACATAGCCTTCAGGTTTTCCACGCGTGACTGGGAAGGGTGGCCCCTGACAGCTGATAAATTCGCTTCGTGGTTGAGTGCTTCTGAGGGAAATCTCCTCAATCTGTTCATGGATTATGAGACTTTTGGGGAGCACCAGTGGCCTGAGACAGGGATATTCGAGTTCCTGGAACATCTGCCCAGGGAGGTCCTCAAGCACGAACACCTTGAGTTTGCAACGCCGAGTGAGATAATGAGAGATGTAAAGCCTGTGGGGGTTTTTGATGTCCCTTACCTGAGCTCATGGGCGGATGTCCACAGGGATTTGAGCGCATGGCTTGAGAATGAGATGCAGCAGAAGGCATTCCAGAACGTAAAAGAGCTTGAATCTGCTGTCAAGAAGATAAAGGATCCTGTTATTCTGGACACATGGAGGAAGCTTCAGACAAGCGACCATTTCTATTTTATGTGCACAAAATGGTTTGCTGACGGAGATGTTCACAAGTATTTCAATCCGTATGACAATCCATATGATGCTTTCATAAATTTCATGAATGTG
>CAZCSS010000012.1:0-19731 GCA_964501515.1 uncultured archaeon | reverse complement strand
AGAATTTTGAAAGAGCTGTTAAAGCGATTGAAAGTTAATTGCATCTGGCAATTTGGATTCTCTCCACTACCTCTACTGAGCTATTTCGTGCCCCTCCCCAAACAAGTGCTCTATAACAACAGTGGCATAGCTTCCTTTCGGGAGAAAGAATTTCACCTTTACCTTGTTCCTGCCCCTGTTGAGTTCGTCTTTCTGATAACGCCCGATCTCCAGGTTTCTCATTCTCACAAACAGGTTCCTCTCGCCCCCTTTCAGGTCAAATTCCGGGAACTGCTTCAGTCTGAAATCATCCAGCCGGATCCCCTCTCTCTGCATGAGCCGCCCTGTTATTTTCCTTATCTCGCTGTTGGTTCTGGCCTTATCCAACATGGTCTCATACCCGATGACCGGAATTCTGGTGTCAGGAACCTTTTCCGCAGGGAAGAGCAATTCTCCTGTTCTGGTTTCAATTTTCCTGTGCTTGAACATCCCCAGATATTCCCCGGCCGTCTCATTCCAGAGCCATGACTGATAGGAATGAGGATAGAGCCTCAGGATTCTTTTCGGGAGTGACCTCAAGGCGCCTACAAAGTCATTCGGATGCTTTCTCAGCCACCCCCTGCATTCAGGAACCATACCAGCAGCCTTATCAAACTCCTTCTTGACGATGCACCTGCCTATTATATGATTGTTCAGATTCATCCCGAACCGCTGCTCGTCGTAATAATTGGGGATCTGCATCTTTGGATGCCCTGACTGGTGTTGATTTGTGCTGTGACCGTTGCCCATTGCGCAGGATTTCTTATCCAAATTTCTCACAACAATCTCGAACTCGTTTCCTTCTGAATCCCCGAGATTTATCCTTTCCTTCCCCCTCCCGAGAAACTCAAGCGAAATTCCGTCAAGTTCAAGGCTTTTTGCAGGTCCGTGAAGTACGGATATGTACTGTTCGGTGACAGCCTGCCTGTCCTTGTTGCCTGCAAAGTTCACATACTTTATTTTCTTTCTGAGTGCCCTGGCTGCAATCTCGACCGCCTTCTGGCTGGTGTAGTTTCTCTTGCGAAGGCAATAGTAAGAAAATCTGCCAGCGGGGGAGAGCCTGTTTTTTATGTCCATGATTTCCTTTACCATAAAATCTTCAGGGATCTGCTTAATCCGGAATGCCATATTTATTCTGGTTGCCCAAAAAATATTAATGGTCATGCTTCCTGATGCCATTCTGCTGGGAATAATCCAGGGTATTACAGAATGGCTCCCTGTTTCCAGCTCAGGCCATCTCGCTCTTGTTCAGCACTATATGGGAATTCACATCCCTGTTCTTTTTGATGTTCTCCTTCACATGGCCACGCTGATTGTTATTCTTACGGTCTTCAGAAGTGACATCATGAATATTGCCAGAGCAGTCATAAGGAAGGACTTCAGAAGCGAGGACGGCAGACTCTTTCTCTTCATACTTGCGGGAAGCGCCCCCACTGGACTTATAGGTTTTGCTTTCCAGGGATTTTTCGAATCCCAGTTCGCGAACACCGCAGCGGTGGGAGCAGGGCTTCTTGTCACAGGAATTATTCTTATTATGACCAGATTTTCCAGTCAGGGAAAAAGCATAGGCTGGGGGAAATCCCTCGTTGTGGGTGCTGCCCAAGGAATTGCGATTATGCCCGGCATATCAAGGTCAGGAGCCACAATAGGAACCGGCCTGCTTCTGGGAATAGACAGGGAGAAGATAATCAGGTTCTCATTCCTGCTTTCGGTTCCTGCTGTACTGGGTGCAACCCTTTTTCTCCTTAATGATATAACCTGTATTGAACCGGTCCCTATGATTGCAGGAATGCTGGCCTCGGTTGCGGTGGGATACCTCAGTCTGAAGATGGTGATCAGGCTGGTCCTGCAGAAGAGGTTCTATCTGTTCGCTGCGTACTGCTGGCTTGCCGGGGGGTTTGTGATTATTGCATCACTTCTGCAATAGAAAATATCTATGAGGTATGAGATCTCCCCTGCTTTCCGCCCTGCTTTCCGAATTCCACGAACCCCATGCTTTCCAGCGTTTCCAGGATCCCCCATGCGTACACAACGGCTTCAAACGCCAGGACAAAGTCTTTCCTTTCTATCCAGTGACCGCAGTCGCTTATGTAAGAATCCGCATTCTCAAGAGCGCTTCTGGTTCTCTTTTCAGCACCAAGAATCCTTAGTGAGCTTCTGGTTCTCCCAATCTTTTCGAGCCATTTCCTGGTCTCCCTTTCCAGCCTCTTTTCCGCGGCGTCCATAACCATATAATTGAAGAGAATAAAATAATATATATGAAGGGTTTGTCCCCGGTGCTCGCAATGACAGTCACTGCCATAGTGGTTCTTGTAGCAGGCGTCACTGTGATCAGCATATTCGGTACCGGAATATCCCAGGTTTCCAGCCTGTCCAGCCAGAAGACATCGTGCCTTGTTCAGGCCAGGTCAGTATGCAGCGCAACAAATACGCTCCCGGCAGGATGGAACACCATTGCCACGAAAGGAAAGACATGCGCCTCGCTTACTGGATGCAACAGCTGCGAGTGCATTTTGGGGGGTAAAAAGTCAGCACCACGGCCCCGGGAACAGGAACCAGCAGAGGCAAGAATAGGAGATGTGAAACTCTCGGAAACCCTGATAAGTCTGGGGGGATAAGCAGATGAAAGCAGCGATAGCGGTGTTTGCGCTCTTGCTTCTTGCGCAGATTTCAATAGCAGGCGCATCTTTTGTGAAAGATAGCGCAGGAGTGATCAGCAATGATATTGAAATAGAGAAGATGCTCTCAGATTTCTATGAAAAAACCAACATAATAATCAGAATCGAAACAGTTGAGAACACGGATGATATAGAAAAAACCGCAAAGGATGTCTTTTTCAGGGAGGGGCTTGCTGACAATGGAATCAGCGAACTGAATACAGTTGTTCTCTACTCAGAAAAGAACAGGGAGATGACAATAGCGCATGCTGACAGGTGCAGCCTGGACAGCAGGGATGTTATGAACATATTCAGTGACAGTGGCATTGGTGAACTGCTCAACCAGCAAAACTACACGCTGGCCATGATGGAGACAGCGGTTTCCCTGACAAAGGCGCTTGCCAACAGAAAGAGCAACTGGGAATGTCCCATGGATATGAGGTCAGACACTGGTCTCTGGTTTGGGGTTGATCCTGAGATATACGAGCCCAGAACGTCTGAGAACAGATACGGCAGGAGTCTTGACTCTGAGATCAATCCATACGATGATGGAATAATTGCGCCAAACGACCCGCTGGTCTGTTATTTAGAAAATGCTGTTGTTGGTCAGGAGATAACGTTTAAGATATCGTCCGGGGACTCTGTCTATTTCAGCAGGAAAATAACCTGTGACAAGAGTTTGTGCGGCGTTAAGGTGCGCCCTCCACCGTGGCCGAGGGGCCGGATTATTACCTGCACAGCATCAGACGGGACATGGACCCTTAAATCCGAGCTTGTGTCTGCCAAGAGGGTGTTTATTTTTTATCCACTGGATGACTATGGCCTGGGCAATGCCAGGGAGATGTACAGAACGTTTCTTGAGTTGAGCGACGCTGACAAGAGCCCGGAAACATCTGTAAAGCCAATATATATAAATCATGTGATGCACGCGGATCTCGGTGGCATTGATGGTAACACACCAGAGGATACGCTTGGAAAGATAAAAAAGGAGCTGCTGAAAACCGCCCGGTATGTGGCAGGCAGCATATATCCGGGTTCCTTTGAAATGGACAAGTTCATTGCAATGAAGAACACTATTTACAAAAACTCAGGCGGATTTGCCATTATGAAGCAAGGGGGAGAAGGCTGCTGCATCATAGTAAAAAGCGATACAACGCCCTTTGTTCTTGCTCATGAACTGGGGCATGCAATAGGCGGCCTGTGCGATGAATACAGCAGGAATGTGTGGGAGGAACAGAACTCCCAGGCAAGAGGAGGGTGCTCCAACCCGTATCCTGAATGCTGCAATATTGATCCAGGAGAACCGGGCAACTGCCTGCTTGAAGTAACCACAGACGAGGGAACCAGATACGAATGCGCAGGAATGCCATATGAAGACGAAACCACACCTGACCCTGATCTGGGTCTTGACGGGGCTTACTATTCGATAATGGGTCACTGGCTTTACTACAGCGATAACCTGATATACCCGATTGAGGCAACCTGCCCGTTAAGGAACTGTGATTTTGCATGAGGAGGCTGACAGTATTAAGCTGTATTGGAGTCATGCTCTTTCTTTCAGTTCCGGCACTGGCCGGCAACGGGGTGGTCTTTCTCACGCTTGACATAAATGACAGGATGGAGGTGACAGATTATGACCTTTTCTTTCTGAACGACCAGGAAGGATACCGTTTTATCAAAGATTCAGGAACAATGAGAGTGGAAATGCTGAATGAGAATCAGGATGTTCTGTATTATACGGGATTCACGCCCTCGTTCATTGTCCTTTCTGATCCCCCTGTCAGGACAGAGGAAACCAGTGTGATACTCACGCTCCCATATAACAGGAACATGAAAACGGTCAGGATATACAACAGCAGCGCAGAGGTGTTGTCAATCATGTTTCAGGAAAAACTGTGCAACCAGGACGGTGTCTGCAACGGGTTTGAGAATATTTACTCCTGCCCCGGTGACTGCACCTCCCAGAGCAATGACGGGGTGTGCGCCGGCCAGTCGTTTGACGGGGTGTGCGATCCCGACTGCCCGTCATGGAGAGATCTCGACTGCTCATGCCCGAACGGTATTTGCGAACACTGGGAAAACAGTAACTACTGCCCTGCTGACTGCAGCGGAGGCCCGGTATGGACTTATATTGGAGTGGCCATAATCTCCCTGTCAGCAGGGCTTGCAGCGTTTTTTGCGAGCAGAAAGCTGCGGACCAGAAGGTCTGATGAAATACACTGGACTGAAACAGGCACTAATAATACAGATTAATTATTTACTATTCTACTATACTATACCAAACAGTTGCACGAAAGGGACCAAAAACAGCGCAGAAGGCGCGGAGTATGTTCACAAGAAAACTGGACTCAATAGGGAAGAATGACATTAATGCCGGTTCCAAGGCCGCATGTCTCGGGGAACTAAGCAAATCAGGCCTGCCTGTCCCCCAGGGATTTGTGCTGCTTTCAGATGCTTTTGAGAAGTTTCTCGCAGCAAACAGGATAAAGGGAAAGGTTGAGAACCTGTTCTCGCAGGCGGAAATACGGGACATCGGCTCGCTGAAGAATATATCACTGCAGATTCAGGGGGTGATAAAATCCGCACCCTTCCCTGAGTTTATAGCCAGGGACGTGAAGGAATCTTATGACGAGCTGTCAGTAGGCAAGGAGGTCAGGGAGATCGGCGGGGTTGCGCTGGACATGATAAAAGCAGGCAGGGGGAACGAATATGTATCTGTACGGCCATCTGCGGTCTCAACGCTTCCGGGTTTGGACAGTTATGTGCAGAGCCAGTTCAATGTCATTGGTCCCCAGAGCCTTCTGGAGGCAATAAAAGACTGCTGGGCGGCGTTCTTTGGTTTCGGGCCGATGTTTTACATGAAAAGCAGGGGCTCCAGTAGTGTGCCCATGATATCTGTGATCGTCCAGAAGATGGTGAATACCGACAAGGCAGGCAGCATGTTCACCTGCGACCCGCTCACGAGCAATGCATTCAATCTGCTTGTTGAAGGTTCGTGGGGCCTCGGAGAATCTGTGTCCTGCGGCGTGGTCACGCCTGACAGATATGTTGTTGAGAAGAATACAGGAAATGTTCTGGAGAAGAGAATCTCGAAAAAATTCTGGATGAAGGTAAAAGACCCTGTTTCAGGAAGGGTGATAAAGGAAAGCACCCCGAGGGAAAGGGTTAATGCAGAACTGCTGAATGAGAAGGAGCTCTCAAAGCTGTGGGAGATGTCCAGAAGGGTGGAGGAGATATTCAGCCCCTCGCAGGAGATTGGCTGGGGAATAGAGAGGAACAGGATGTTCCTGCTTCATGCAAGACCTGTTCAGATTGCCAGCAGGAACCCTGAAGGGGAAAATATAAACAAGGGGAAGGTTATTCTCAGCGGCATCCCGGCATCTGCCGGCACTGCCACCGGGTGTGCAAGGATTATTCTGAACCCAGCAGACGCTGATGGCCTGCAGGAAGGCGACATCGCTGTTGTAAAGAACCTGTCCATTGAGCTGGTGCCGCTGATGAACAGGGCGATAGGAATAATCTCTGATGATGGGGGGGCTTCCTCAAAGGCAGCTTCAGCGGCAAGGGAGTCGGGCATTCCTGTGATAACAGGAACTGAGACCGCCACAACTGTGCTCCAGAACGGCCAGAAGATTCTGATAAATGCTTTTGAAGGGGAGGTTTGCGAACCTGAGCCGGAGGCCGCTCCTCGCGCTCCGGACATGGCCGGACCGGATTCCCCTGCTTTCCTTGAAGATGACTCCCGGAAACAGGGTCCCTCCCCTGGCGGGCCGTTTCCTGCTGCGTATGAAATGCCTGAATCAGGACCCACGGCTACGGAGATAAGGATAAACCTGGGATTTCCCCGGCTCAACCCGGAACATGCGGGGGCATCTGATGGCGTGGGAATCCTGAGAGCCGAGAACATGCTCACAGAATCCGGCGCAAATCCGTTTCAGGCCGCGCGCCGCAACCCGGAGGAACTCTCTGAAAGGATATACCAGGCTGTTTCCAGGCTTGCCAAAGCGATCTATCCCAAACCGCTGTGGTACAGAAGCCTTGATATGCGGACAGACGAACTCAGGGCGCTTCCCGGAGGGGAGCAAGAGTGTGAGGAGTCCAATCCTGTCCTGGGATGGCACGGGATAAGAAGAAGTCTGGACTGTCCGGAAACGCTGGAATGTGAGATAAAGGCCTTGAGAAGGCTTTACCATGAGGGCGCGAAGAATGTGTCTCTCCTGCTTCCGTTTGTCTCAAGGGTGGAAGAAGTCATAAGGGTCAGGGGGATGATTGATTTTCCAATGAAACTCGGAATTGTGGTGGAAACCCCCTCTTCTGCAATACGGATCGGGGACTTCTGCAGGGAGGGCATCTCTTTGGTGATGATAGACCTGGACGGGCTTGCACAGCTCACTCTCGGGATAGACAGGAACAATGAGAGGCTCTCAGGTATGTACTCTGACCTGGAGCCGTCTGTTATTTCTCTCATAAGGCACATCACCAGAACATGCTCAAGACATGGCGTGCATACCTCTGTTTTCGGTGAGGGTGTAATGAGGCCTGAGGTGGCTGAGAAGATGGTTGAACTCGGCACGAACTCTCTTTCAGTGGACCCGGATGCCATAGAGGGAACCAAGACCGCTGTAACCAGGGCTGAGAGGAAACTGCTTCTGGAAAAAGCAAGAGACAGAAGAGGACTCGGTCTTTAAAAATCACTACTACAGAGTGTTTAAATAGCAAAATCTTATAAAGGTTTGCCCTTTAATCTATATAGATGATATTATGGGGAAAAAGATGCTTTTATTTCTGGCACTGACAACTGTTCTTTTGCTGGAAATGAACAGTGCGAGTGCGGCATCTCCTATGATAGACAGTATTATCATCAGCCCCGCTGCTCCTGATTCCTATAGTGATGTTGTTTGCACAATATTTGTTTCTGACGCTGACGGGGATCTGGACTTCGTCAGGGTGAGGTGGATAGTTGACAGCGCGATTGAAAAAACCACAGATTTTCCGCTTTCAGGTTCAGCAGGGGGGGCATCGGACACCCTTGGTTTTGGGTTTACAAATCCGGGAAGCGCTGTCAAATGCAGGGCAAGCGTTTTTGACGTCAAGGGTAATTCTGACACACTAGAAGAGACAGTTTCGGTTGCGCCTCCTCCTGCAAACACGCCTCCGGACATATCAGGCCTTCCTGACAGGATTACGTACGTAGGCAACCCGTCGGCTCCCGCAGACCTCTGGGAATACTCAAGCGATGCAGAGGACCCTGACAGCAGCCTCACATTTGCTATAACACTGCAGACCAACCCTGATGCTTCCACATGCAGCATTGAGGGCGGACATTACATGTACTGCCCCGGCGGCGTTGTTCCGGGCAGTTCAGAGGTCAGTGTCCAGGTGACAGACACGGGCGGCCTCACAGACATGGACACGTTTACTGTGACAGTCAACCCTGTCACCGCGCCTCCCTTGGAACACAGCCCTGATATTGTGGACATTGGCATTGCCCCAACAGAGCCGGAGGATAGCGATGATCTCACATGCAACGCAGAGGTTTCTGACGCTGACGGGGACCTGGACAGCATTAGGTTCGAGTGGTTTGTGAACAGCGACCTTTTCAGGGTGAGAACAAAGGATGTTTCAGGCTCACATGACGGCCAGCATGATGTGCTTGATGAAGATAACACTGACCCTGATGATATTGTAAGATGCGAAGTTACGGTGTATGACATGAACGGGAATGCGGATTCTGCAGATGATTCTGTATACGTGGAGGGGAGGCAGAGAGAATGCGGGGTAACTGTAACAGGCCTGACAGTGAATGATGATGAGATAAGAGCCCTGGTCTCAAACGTGGGGGATGATTCTGAGCATATATCATACAGGATATATGTTGAGGACGAGATTGTGAAGGTGGGTGGATTCACCATACATGACGGGCATTCCAGAACAGTAAGATATTCTTTCCCGTTTTCAGGATATGCAACATACAAGGTCAGGGTAAAGGCCAGTTCTGATTGCGGGGCAAGCGATTCGGAGACCATATACGTGACCATACTTAACGAGGCTGTTTCTTCTGTGCCTGGCGCTGCTCCTGAGGTCTGCGGCCTGGACCTGGAGAGTCTTGATTATATCAACCAGATCAGGGCAGGTGAAAGGGCCGCAGTGACGGCAAGGGCCAGGAATACGGGAAGCAGGACGGAGTCCTTAACACTAAGTCTTTATCTGGATGATGAGAATCTTGCCATGATATCAAGGGATGTGAAGAGCGGCGATGTTCTGGAATATACATTTTATTATTATCCTGACAGCGGGACGCACTCTGCAAAGGTGACGGCAACCTCTACGTGCGGCGGTTCCGAGAGCAAGTATTTTGAGATGCAGGTCCTTCCCGGCGTCGAGCCGCCTTACAGAGAACCCGAACAGCCCCCTGAACAGCCTGAAGAGATCACTACCACTGTGAATATAATCCCTTCCCAGATGGACATGAAAATGGGTGATGGCGAACCTGTGACTGTTCAGATAACCTCTGCTGTCAGGCAGATATTTGAAATAAAGATAAGCGGCGCGCCCCCAGACTGGTTCAGCTATAAGAAAGAGGTTCTTGTGGAAAAAGGCAAGAGGAACCTGTACATATATGTTTCGCCTGACAGAAGCGTCAAGACCACATTTACGGTTACTGTAAAGGCCGCGGAAGAAGAAAAGGAGTTCTCTGCTGATATTGGCCTTTACGTGGCTCCTCGTGAAGGTGAAAGGGGCCTGCTCGGAGGGGGGTTGACAGGCATGCTTGTATCAGGCGCAGCCGCGCTCGCGACAGTGACGGCCGTTATAATACTCTCAGGGGCGTTTATAATCTATCTGGGCTGGAAGAGGCTGAAGATAGACGTGATATAGCCCTCAGCGGTTGGGTTTGGGCCTAAAAGGTGTTGCGGGAGCGTATTTTCCGTTAACGCTTTTATAATCAATTCAGAATTCGTTCCTGTTACCTGCCATGTGGTTATCTGGCGATACAGGTAGCAGTAAAAGGGTTATTTGGTACAGCTTTTAGGACGTTTATCTTGGCCTAAAAGGTGTTGCGGGAGCGGTCTTTTGGTACAGCTTTTAGGACGTTTATCTTGGCCTAAAAGGTGTTTGTCAAAAGGTGCAGTTAAGTTTTTAAGGCTTTTGCTTTTGCACCTAATGCTTAAAAAATTTATTGGTAATCTTTTGTCATGGAAAAATCGTTAATACTGCTTAGTTTGATAATGGCCGTGCTGATTGTGCCCAGCGCAAGCGCAGCCAGCTTTGAGCTGGGTGTTGAACCTTCGAAAGTCAGCGTATGCCCGTGCTCATCAATTACGCCTGAACTGGTTTCGGTTGACGTGAAAAACCTGCTCGATGCGGCTGACACGTATGTATTCTCAATGAACGTTCCTGCTGAATGGAAGAACAACCAGAACAGGATAGAACTGGAGAAGGCCGTTGGCCCCGGACAGGAACAGGAGCTTGACCTTTTCCTCATCAATCCCGGATGCGATGCTGTTCCCGGAACATACACGGTGACCATAAATGCGGTTTCCGGCCAGACCGGCGACAGAATTTCCAGGACACTTGAGATAGAGATTCTGAAATGCTACGGGGTCACCATTGATGTTGACGAGGCATTCAAGGAGACATGCGTTGAGAGCAGGGAACCTGTTGAATATGATATCTCTGTGGCAAACACAGGAAAGTTTGCAGAGACCTTTGCCCTGACCAGTTCGGTGGACTGGGCTTCGTTATCTGACAGCAGCGTTACTCTGGATGCCGGCGAGAGCAGGCTTCTAAAGCTGGTGTTAAATCCGCCTGAAGGCCTTACAGGGCTGCAGACAGTCACGATAAAGGCAAAGCTTGAAAGGACAAGCGCGATTGATGTTTCCGATTCGGCCACTGTGCAACTCAACATAGAGAAGTGCTTTGGTTTTGATGCCGCAATACAGCCTGATGTAAAGAGCGCGTGCAAGGGAACTGCGGCAGAATATACAATACTCCTTAAAAACAGGGGGCATAAAGACACATATGTCCTGACAGCGCCCGAATTTGTTCAGCTCAGCGAAAAAGAGGTCACTCTGGAGGCAAGCGAGACAAAGGAGATAACAGCTGCGGTAACGCCTGAAGAAGAGGGCAGGCTGGGCTTTGATATCCAGGTAACGCCTGAAAGCAATCCTGCGAACTCACTCTCTCTGAAGGCCTATGTTGACTCCGCAGAATGCAGGGGGGTCGCTGTCATTCTTTCCCCTGAGCAGAGTTCGGTGTGCGAGGGCCTTGAAACAGAATTCAATGTGGTTGTGAAGAACACCGGCATGGTGCAGGAGGATGTTTCTCTGAAGTCCAACTACGGGGTCATGGAACAGGAGAACGTAACGCTGGGCATGGGGGAAACAGCAAGCATCAAGCTGAATGTCGACACCAGCGGGATTAGCGAAAAGGTTGTTGACATAATGGTTACAGCCACTGCGGATGGAGCGTCTGACCAGTCTGCTGCAAAACTCACTTTGGAGACATGCTATTCATCTGAATTGAGCATAACGCCCGGCGAAGGAACAGTGTGCGCAGGCTCTGTTGCGAACTACACCGTGAAAACCAAGAACATCGGAGAGTTAAAGGATGACTACCTGCTTACGGTTAAGAGCAGCCTGCTGGAAAGTGACATAACCCACGAATTCACCCTTGAGCCCGGAGAGGAGGAGTCCCTTGATGTGAGCGTGCCTGTTGATTCAGACCAGGAAGAAGGAACATATGAAATCAGGGCCATGTTGGTGTCTGAAAGCGGCCAGGCAGAAGAGGCAAATGCCAGCATAACCGTGAAATCAAGGAAAACCTGCTTCTCGGTCGGACTCTCAAACGGCGGCGCGCAGAACGTGGTTATAGGAAAAGCAGTGGCAGTCCCCATAACTGTCAATAATTCGGGGGAGCTTCCTGACACGTACCAGCTTACATTCCAGGGTCCTGAGTGGCTGTATATTTCTCCGGATTCAGTGAAGCTGGATTCCGGGGAGCAGGAAACAGTATACCTGTACATATCCCCGGTTCTGGAGGCAGAGCCAGGAGCATACACTGCCAGGATTATAGCTTCTTCTGCGAACACAGTAAGCGAGCTGGAAATCCCCATAATAATAGGCGGTGAAGAAGGAAACAAAACCGTTACAGTGCCTGGCAATGTTTCCGGCACAGAAGAGAACGCAACCTCTGGTGTAGGGCTGCCTGAAATAAACATCACAATCGGGGGCGGCAACATTACAGGACTTCTAACAGGCGAAAACAGGGACATCTGGAGAGTGGCCGCAGTAGCTGCAATAACCCTTGTGATCATCGCAATTCTGATCGCAAGATTCATTCTTCTGGTGAAGAAATAAAGAAAACCGGTTGTCAAACGGTTTAGTTGCTGTTCTTCCTGAACTTCTTTTTCAGCTTTATTATGCCCGCCAGGGAGGCCAGCGCCAGGATGCCTACAGGCACCTCGGCCAGGAAGAGGTCAAGAAGTTTGGAGAAGTCAAGCAGATAGGCCAGCCAGGGTATCATACCGTCTGCCGCGGCCTTGAAAGCGACCGATGCCAGAAGGTATTTAATGTCATGCCTTGCCAGGGAAAGAAAAACCAGGAGCGTGGCAAACACATGCAGGGTGATGGCAAAGATTCTCTCTGCCACCGGAGGAATCGCGGCCAGGGTGCTCATGCTGAGCTGCGATATGATTGTTTCCTGCATGCCCTGCGGCAGTGGCGATATTATCTGGGGGAACATAATAAGCACGCATATGTTTATGGTTGTAGACACCCCCAGAAGCAGGGCCTCTGCTGCGCCAAACCCTATCCCAAAAGACAGGGCTTCCCTGTAACCCGGCCTGAGATCTGAGTTGCATGCGACAAAATAGCTCAGCCCTGATTCCATAATGCCTGTCCTGATTCCCAGATACAGACCCATAACAGTGAGCATGACAGGAATCCCCCACTGCTCATCGAGCAGGGGCTTCAGATTATTGGTAAGGACAATGTCCATGATACCCTTTATGAGCATGGCCACAAGCCATACAGCAGCGCCATAAACGAACAGCCTCCAGGGTGTTTTGAGCCTCCTCTGGAAATACAGAGGGAAAACAATTCCGACCAGAATCATTCCTGCTCCAGAGAGCAGGAGAAAAGGATTTGCCATGATAATATTTGCAGCCCCGATATTTAATTTATCAGTCCAAATAATATTATGGTGCAGGAAAGGGTGGTGATCGCCCTTGGGGGAAACACGCTTCTGCGCGCCAGCAGGCATTTCAGCGTGCACCAGGAAACAGAGAATGTGGAGCGGGCATGCAGGCAGATTGCGCGCATTATTAAGACAGGAAAAAGGGCTGTAATTACCCACGGCAACGGGCCGCAGGTTGGTGACATCCTGATTCAGCAGCACTTTTCGAAACACATTGTGCCGGCCATGCCTCTTGATGTGTGCGGGGCCCAGACGCAAGGCGAGATAGGCTATCTTCTCCAGCGTTCCCTAAGGAGATATCTTCCCGGAAGGAAAATCATAACTGTTCTCACGCAGGTCAGGGTGTCTGACAGGGATCCTGCATTCAAAAACCCGACCAAGTTTATCGGCCCGTTTTTCAGGCATGTTTTTCCAGGAGCCAGAAAAGACTCCAGCCGGGGCTTTCGCAGGGTGGTTCCCTCCCCTGAACCCCTTGAGATAATAGAATCAGTGGAGATAAGAAGCCTTCTCAACTCTGGTTTTGTTGTAATAGCGCTGGGCGGGGGAGGCATTCCTGTTGTTAAGAAGGGAGGGAGGCTTTGGGGTGTGGAAGCCGTTATAGACAAGGACCTGGCCAGCGAAAAGCTGGCCTCTTTCCTCAGGGCTGACATTCTTCTCATGCTCACTGATGTGGACTGTGTTTTTATTGATTACATGAAAAAAACGCAGAAGAAACTCTCGAAAGCAGGGCTTGATGATATCAGGGAATACTACAAACAGGGCCAGTTTCCGCCTGGTTCAATGGGGCCGAAAATTCTGGCTGCCATAAGGTTCCTGGAGAAAGGGGGAAAGAAAGTGGTGATAACTTCGCCTGAAAAAGCAGTCGGTGCCCTTAAAGGAAAGGGGGGCACGATAATAACAAGATAGGGAGAGATATGAGGCATCTGGTGTCAATAGCAGACCTCGGAAAGGGGGATATAGAGCACATATTCACGTTAGCCGAGCGCCTGAAGGGAGAGACCGGATTCTCGCTGGGCGGCAAGACATGGGTTATGCTGTTTGCCAAACCATCCACCAGGACCAGGGTATCCTTTGATGTGGCCATAAATGAACTCGGAGGTCATCCGCTCTGCCTGGATGTATCCGGAACGCAGCTTTCCAGAGGAGAAAGCATAGAGGACACGGCCAGAACGCTTTCCAGATATGCGGACGGGATAATAGCCAGGCTTTACTCGCACCAGCACATGGTATGGCTTGCCAGATATTCGTCTGTTCCTGTGATAAATGCACTGGACGACCTTCTCCATCCCTGCCAGGCACTTTCTGATTTCTACACCATCAGGAAAAAGCTTGGCACTGTCAGGAAGAGGATTGTGTTTATTGGCGACGGTTCGTCCAATGTGTGCCACTCCCTTATGTATGCCGCATCAAAACTGGGTTCTGACATGCTGGTTTGCTGCCCTGAAAAGTACTCCCCGCACCATGAGATACAGAGGGAGACCGGAATCCGGACAGTAAGGGAACCTGAAAAGGCAGTGGGGAACGCTGATGTGCTCTATACTGACACATGGTTTTCAATGGGGCAGAAGAGGACAAAGGAAAAGGAAAAGGCCCTCAGGCCGTACCAGCTCAATTCTGATATTGTTTCCCTGGCAAAGAGGGGGTGCCTTGTTATGCACTGCCTCCCCGCACACAGAGGGGAAGAGATAACAGATGATGTGATGGACGGCCCGGGCTCTGTGATATGGGAGCAGACCGAGAACAGGCTCCATGTCCAGAAAGGGATTCTGGAATGGCTCGAGGAAACCAGAAAGAGATCGCAAGGGTATGATAAAGATATAAAAGGGCTCGTATCATAGCCCTTTCAGATGTGGCATACACTGCAAAGCAGTGCCTGGCATTTTTTTGGATTTCTGGTTTATAAACCTATCATGAGAATAATTTAATATGGAGACCTCTGGGAGGGTTCTGATTATCACAGGATGTGCTTTCCTAATACTGATAGCATTCAGCAGTATTACGGTGTACAGGGCCTTTGCACTGTACATGTACTTCCTCTCCGTCACCCTTCTCATGCTTACTCTTTATGGCAGCCTGGTAAGATACACCACCCAGACCAGGTCAAGAATATCCAAGTACATACCGGGCATATCAGGCGTGGTGATGCTGACATTCCTTGTTCTGGGGTTTGATATATTCCATGCCGTGGCAATCGGGCTTCAGACGGCTTTCCTGCTTTCCATAACACTGTTCTGGATGTTTAAGGAGAGGAAAAGAGGGGTGATTCCTGAAAGCACATACATGTTTGAATACGCTGCAAAGAAGGAATGATGAACGGCCTGTAATGCTTTTTATTTCCCTCTTACAATTATTATACATGGCAAATCCCAGGCTGAAGAAATATCTTTCAGTGGTTTGGCTTTATTCCATAGGCGTTTCAATAATAATCATTGGCCTGGTGTTTGTTTACCAGAATCCTGGTCCGGACGGAATAATAGTCATGCTCGCAGGCCTTGCGGTTTCCAGCATGGGCGCCGCCAGGGGAAGAAAGATTATGCTGAGCGCGGGATATGCTTCAGAAACGCTTTCAGAAACAGCGATCCCGGTGACAGGGGATGACATAAGGAGGAAGCCCCCGGCAGAACAGCCCGAAAGCCCCCCACAAACCAGGCCGTTAAACATAAATAAAATCCCGCCAAAACCATTCCAGCCTGTTTTCAGGAGCATAAGAAGAGTGATGGAGAACATGCCAAAGAATATCCCAAGGGTTGAAGAGGCAGCAGGTCTTGTGAAGACAAAAGAAGAAGCGATGGAAGAAAGCCCCACGCCTGCCACAGAGGAGGCACATGTGGAGTACAGGGAAAAGATAGTGAAGATAATAATCTGCCCCAGGTGCGGGACAGAGAATTCTGAGATTGCAAAATACTGCTACAACTGCGGCAAGAAGCTCAGAACAAAGACCGTCAAATAATCTCCATATGAATGAAGGCTGTGCCTGATTCCTTTAGTTCGGACTTTTCCCTGCCCTGTACACCCTCCACCTGCCCTCTGATTTTGCAGTGACAATACCGTACCTGATGAGCTTTTCCAGGTATTTTCTCAATGTTCTGTCCACCACAGGAGCCACACCCTTTCTTTTGCACTCCTTCCTGTAAAGGGGATAAAGCTCTCCTGCATTAACCGCTCCACTGTTGCTGATTATGCTGTAAACTATTTTCTGGTGGTCGTTCAGCCGCTCGGTTTCCTGTTTTATGCTGCTTTCCCTGATCACTGATATTGCAGAATTTATATACTCATCCCTTATCTTCTCATCGTCATTCGATTCGGCGCACTCTGAAACCACCCTGAGGATGTCTATTCCTACCCTGGCATCCCCTCCGGAGAGCGAGGCAATCTTTCTGAGCTGGGAATCAGAAACCGCATGAGGGTAAAGGCCCCACTCTGCCCTGTGCTTGAGGATGTCGAAAACCTCAGATGGGGAGTACCTCCTGAACACCACTCTTTCCGCCGATGCCAGACTGCTTCTTATTCTGGAATCCACCTTGTACAGGGCATTCTCCCTGTTGGATATCAGAATGAGACCCAGATTTTCCAGTCTCAAAAGGTCATAAAGTATCTTGTCATCCTCTATCTGGTCCACCTCATCCAGTATGATAATGCACTGCCTGTCCTGTGTTTTTTTCCTGAATATATCTAACAGCTCGTCTGTGGGCGTGCCCTTTCTATGAACACTGAATACCTGCCCCAGGTCATGGAGGATATTGTAAAGAATCTTGAATCTGGAAGGGTAAAGCCAGCAGTTTACATAGCTGCCCATGACAGAAGAAGAATAGCTGGAAAGCTCCTCTGCTACATATCTGGACAGGCAGGTCTTTCCTGTTCCTGTGTCACCCCAGAGAAACACATTCCTGGATTTCTGGCCTCTCAGAATGGGCTTCAGGGCATCTCTCACTGCCTGAAGCTGGCCGTCCCTGTGAACAATAAGCCTGGGTATGAAATGCTCTGTCAGGACCCTGGCGTCCTTTATTATTCTATACTCATCCATAAAATCCCCGGACCTGCTATAGGAATATTAGCCATTCCGTTATATAAACTGCACATTCGGTACTGGGGACCAGATGTTTGCGGTCTGTTAGAACCACTCTGCCCATGCCTGTTTCTGGGGCCTGTCATTCCATCCCCTGACGGCTTCAAAAAAGTCCACTGCCATGTCAGCGGCCCTCTCAAGAAAATCCTCTCCAAACATCTCGTGCACCTCCTAACAGCTTCCTGAACAACACTTCGGCCGGGGAGGATATAAACCGAATCCAAGGAGCGTTCCGGAAGGGCCGCTATTCCGCTAGACCCCATATATTCCCTTTCCCATCTTTCATGCCCCTCATCTGATATCAAATCCTTTTCCTTCCTGCCTTTCCTGTCGCCGTAGTTCTCCCTGAGAAAAAGACCTATCACCAGACCGAGTCCCAGTCCGGCCAGGTGGGCAGCATGCGCCACATTGTCAGGCGTGCTGAATCCCACAAGGTCAAAAAGTGTCCACACTCCTGCTGCAATTGCTATGGGCATCGGCGCCCCGAGACTCCACACCACCATCATGGGCCTGAGCATGACCAGCGAGCCTATGATCCCCATTATAGCGCCGGATGCGCCCACGGCCGATTGGTAAAAAAGCGCGCTCGCAACCCCGGCAAGCGCGCCTGATGTAAAGAATATGACAAGAAAATTCTGCGAGCCCACTCTCTTCTCCAGAACAAGTCCGAACAGCACCAGTGCGAAGGCATTGTATGCAAAATGCTTGAGTCCGGTATGAAGGAACATGTGGGTGACAAGTATCCACGGCCTGGAAGTCACATCTGAAGACACCAGTGCAAAGCTTCTGAAGGCATCTTCACCCCAAACAAAAGATGCAGCAAACACCAGCGCCATCAGGGCTGCAACACAGAAAACGGCCTTTCCCATAATTATGAATAGGCCGCATTATTAAAAATGGCTGTGCTCAGAGTTCAACGAATGTGCTGACCCCTTTTTTCCTTTTTTCAGAATCTTCAGCTTTCTCTCCTTCTTCATTCTCCTGACTGCCATAAACCTGCGGGGCATCGGATGACGTTTCAGTGCTTGGTTTTCTGACCATGAACTGGCCGGGATGCGCGGGTGCGGGCCTGTCGGAACGCAAAGGCTCATGCGCAGGAGAGGTGGGCCGGGATTGCTGATAATGCTGTGAACCATGAACAGGTTCTGGAGCGGGTTGAATGCGTTCCTGAACCTGCGGTTTCGGTACAGGTCCGGGTTCTTTTTCATTCCGGGGGGCTTTCTCCTCTTTTACAGGTTCCCCGAAGTTCCCTGACCTGGCCCTGGCTTCTATCAGTCCTTCAAGAACCTTTATTTCCATCCGGAGTTCGGCAACCCTGCCTGCCCTGCTCTTGACAAGCTTCTTCAGTTGGGAGAGGGGCAGTTCTTTCCATTCCTCCATACAACCACAAGAATATTTGTTTTTAACATTCAAATAGTTTACAGAAGTGTCAGGGATAGGAATGCTCAAGAACTATCTGCCCTTCATGGTCTCTGAGGAACAGCGTGTCTCCCTTGTTGTTCCATATGGCGGTGCATCTATACCCGTGGTTGCACCAGTAGAGATCATCCCCGGTGTCCTCCCCTGAGCCTGATCTGAGCGCCACCTTGCCGGAGCCGGACAATGCGAATTGCGCAAAGGTGTAGGTGTTTCCTGTCCTGTCGCTCACGTTCCATCCATCCAGATTGCATGCCCTCTTGCATATGTTCTGAAAAACCACATATTCATCGCTCTTGTTGCTGTTGTCATTCCCTTCTGCGTTCCAGTGAAATTCCGAGATGTTCACACACTCGTGGCAGGGAGGTTCTGCTTCCTGCATGTGTTCCTCCTGCTCTTTGTGTCCGCTGTGTGTTTCGGTACCGTTTGTTTCATGTCCGGAATAGATGCACTTCGCGCTTTCCTTGGGCCTGTCCTGGTATGTGCCGCAGTGGTTTCTATCAACGCATACCCTTTTTATCTCCCCTGATGGAAGGCATTCTGACCAGTCCTCGCATACCCAGTTCTCTGCGCAGAGCGGCTCCCATATCCCCTCTTCATTTGCCCTGGCCACGGCCTCGGCCATTCTCAAAGAATCTTCATGCATGTTGTTTGGCTTGATTATATACACGCTTGCCAGTCCCTTTCTCACGAGCTCCTCATTAACCATTTTTCCGGCCACGTACACATATCTGAGGAGCCGGCCGTACCTGTCCTTGTCCACCACATCCCTTTCCAGCACAATGGTTTTGTTTTCAACCATCTCTTTCAGGAGCCTCCTGGCTTCAAGCCAGTGCGGCTGGCCCCTTTCAGGAGAATCAATCCCGAGCAGACGGATTTTCTCTCCTGTTCTGAGCCTTATCGTGTCCCCGTCCATGACCCTGGACACGAAGCCGGTTGTGTTCCCAAAACTGCTGCTTTTACCTGTTCCTGAATAGGCAATTGATGCTGTTTTCGATGCCATATCACCCGTTCCGGTGCAGCCAGAAACAACAGCAACAATAATTAACAAAACCAGAACAGCACTGCCCTGAAAATGCATCTTTAATTCTTGCACAGCCGGCTTAAAAATGACCCAAAAATCAAGTGTTCCTATACAACCACTGGCTAATCAATGGTTTGCTGGTTAAGCATATCTCTCGAACTTCGCATTCATCTGCCGGTTAAGGCCAGTGATTTTGGGCTTAGTTCAAGACTGAATATCCAGGATATATATCACCCGGAGCCTGTTCTTCTCGTAATCATCAATGTCAGCGGTCCTTATGTCTTCCCAGAACTGCTCAATCAAAAAGGGCTTGCCTCTCAGCCTGCCCAAAAACACTCCTACATGTTTGTATGGTT
>CAZCSS010000011.1:0-21440 GCA_964501515.1 uncultured archaeon | reverse complement strand
TTTCTCTCCCCTCTTTGCTCCCTCCAGGAGGAAGTTCAGCCCGAGGAGCGTCTTTCCACTTCCGGGCCCGCCTGACACAAGCACTGCTGTGTTTTTCGGGAACCCGCCCCCTGTTAGCTTGTCGAGCCTTTTCAGACCAGTGGTCACTCTTTCCATCTAATCACCCTCAAACTTCGGTATCCCTGTTTCAGAACTCCTGAGTTTTATCAGCAGAAATATCTCATCGTCCATCTGGAATATCTGGGCAGGAAGCTTTTTGTCAAGTCCTTTTATGTTTTCCCTCTCAAGCATTTTTTTTGGAACCATTATCCTGTTGCTGTTTCCGAGCTTTCCTGAGGTGAGGCGCCTGCTCAGGGTATTCAGATCAGCTGGGAGGAGAAGAAGATCACTGGTCCTGTTCTTCAAAAGTGTATATTCGTCCTTTGACAGCATGAGACTAACAAAAGTCTTATTATTCCTGATTTCAATGGATTTTATTTCTGCCATAATAATGAATGGCAGGTAAATAATTTATTTATGAGGGTTGCCTTCATATTTTATACTAAAAAGTCAAATATATTCATGCCATACACTAACCTGAGATATGTTCCGGGGGGAAATGACACTGTATGCGAATTCTTCATTGAACCCGCCAGGGGGACGAGCATTAAAAAGGCCGCAGAGCATGTGGCAGCCGAGTCATCTACAGGAACGTGGACAAGGGTTCACACAGAGAAGGGGTACATGAGGAGCCTGGCGGCAAAGGTTTTCCGGATAAGAGGGAACAGCGTAAGAATTGCATATCCAGAAGGGCTGTTTGAACATGGAAACATTCCGCAGATTCTGAGCAGCGTGGCTGGAAACATTTTCGGGATGAAGGCTGTGAAAAATATCAGGCTTGTAGATATTGGTCTTCCCCGAAAGATTGTAAAATCATTCCCCGGACCCGCGTACGGGATTCGTGGTGTCAGGAAGATAATGAATGTTAGGAGAAGGCCGCTTGTGGGAACCATAATAAAACCTAAGATTGGGCTGAGAACAGAAGACCATGCCAGGGTCGCACATGAGGCTTGGGTGGGTGGATGTGACATTGTCAAGGATGATGAAAACCTCACAAATCAGGCATTTAATCCGTTTGAGAAAAGGGTCGTCAAAACGTTAGAGGCAAGGGACAAAGCTGAGCAGGAGACAGGGGAGAAAAAGGCATATATGCCTAATGTAACCTCTGAAACAGGAGAGATGCTTAGAAGAGCCGAGTTTGTGAAGGATCATGGAGGCAGGTATGTCATGGTAGACATAGTGACGTGCGGGTTCTCAGGGCTTCAGAGCCTGAGAGAAGCCGGGCTCGGGCTTATAATACATGCGCACAGGGCCATGCATGCGGCCTTTACAAGGAACCCTAAACACGGGGTTTCAATGCTTGTCCTGGCAAAACTTGCCAGGCTTGCCGGAGTGGACCAGCTGCATATCGGAACAATTGTAGGTAAGATGGAGGGGGGCAGAGAAGAGGTCCAGAATGTTAGAGAAGGAGTTGAAAATGAAATAGTAAACGGGAAAGGAAGCATTCTCTCCCAGAAATGGCATGGGACAAAGCCCGTGTTTGCTGTCTGCTCCGGGGGCCTCCACCCAGGTTATGTCCCAAAGCTTATGGAATACCTGGGGAGTGATATAATAATACAGATGGGTGGGGGGATTCATGCGCATCCTGAAGGGACAAAAGCAGGGGCTATGGCAGCGAGGCAGGCAGTTGACCTGGCAGTTCAGGGGCTTCCATTCAAGGACTTCTCGAAGAATTACAGGGAGCTTGGGCTGGCGATAAAGGCGTGGAGAACCAGTTAACGCTTTCCTTTAAGGAGCTTTACAGGATCAATTCTGCATATCTTGTTATCAGGGCAATTGGTTGTGAATCCAGTCGCAGATGCGTCATCATCTGGGATAAAAAGCTCGTACAGGATTGATTTGTAAAGGCTTGCTTCATTGAAAGGGTTCTGAAGTCTCATTCTATCTGTATATATTTCAGCCAAAATCTTAAAAATTTTTGCATGTTTGATGAGCTATTTCCCGGTCTCGATATCAGAAAATATCTCTTGTTTCGGATAGACCTCCACGCCCACACCGCTGACTATCTCCATTGCCACTATTCTTTTCTTGTGCTTGGCTCCTCTCATCTTGAGCACTTCGATCGCATTCTCCCTCATATCGCCCTTCCTTATATTGTAGAGGACAATTACGCCGTCAGCAAGGAACTCCTCAACGCCTGTCGGGCTGAAGGTTGTGGGTATCTGCTCGGTTTCTGTAATCAGGAATGAAGTTGCATCAAGCTCTTCAAAGTATCTGAAGAGTTGCTCAATATAATTTCTATAACCGATTTCCTCTGAAAAAACCGAAGCTATCGAACTCATGGAATCAAGAATGATAATATCGGGCTTGAAATTGTCAGGGAAGATAACAGGCTTGAAATCTATAAGAAGCTCCCCTCTTTCCTGTGCAAGCAAGGCGTCTATAAATCTCGATACATCAAAGGGGCTGAATCTCTTTATCACAAGCCTGCCCTTTTTTATAAGTTCCCTGGGGCTCCAGCCAAAATCTTCCATGTGCTGAATCAGTCTTTCCTCAGATTCTTCAAAAGACATGAACAGACATTTGCTGCCCTTTCTTGCAGCATTTGCGACTATCTGAAGGCAGATAATTGTCTTTCCAGTGCCTGTGCCTCCTGCCACCAAGATGTTAGAACCCTTGGGGATGCCGTTTTCGAAAAGGTCGTCAAATCCCTTGATGCCTGTATTTATATATTCTCTTTTCGTGCCTTTTGCAGGAGGGGTTTTCGGCCCCTTTCTAACAGCCTCCTTTATTTTCCTGACATCAAAAAAGGGGTTTCTGGTTCCAGCACTATCTGCAGGATTCATAATATCACCTCAAAACAGGGAGATTAGCTGTCAATCCCGATCACCTCGTCAGCAAACATGCTCAGATCCTTGAGAAGTTCTTCCCCTGTTCTGTCCTTGAGAAGAATGAATACTGCTGATGTTTTTTCTGCCAATGATGAAATGACGGAGTGGACAAACCTGAGCACAGTGGACTCATCTTCATAAACAAGAAGTGCGGAGATGGAATCGAATATAACACACTGCACGCTTCCGGCGTCCACCACTTTACTGAGCGTTATCCCAAGCTCTGTGAGGGCCTTTGGGGATGACACAAAGACAACCTGCTCATCTTCTCCTGTTTCCTCCGGGTTCCTTGTTGCAGCATCTACAAAGAATATCCTTTTTGTATCTATGCCGTTCTTTTGGAAATAGCTGCAGAGTGACTTGTAGGGTCTGCTGAGGGAGACATAACACAACCTCTCATTTAGCCTTGCTGCAGTGCCCATGAACTTGCCTATGCTTCTAATATAAGAACTGCTTGGAACAAGAAAAACAATCACTCTTTTGCTCTTCAGCGCTGATTCTATCTTATACATATTTTCCTCTTCCGGCATATATGACCTCGTCTGAAAACATACTGATGTCGCTCACAAGGCTGCTTGAGATGTCCTTCTCCAGACAGGTAAAAACTCCATGAAGCTTTTCTGATCTTATTTTCATGGCCATCATGTGAACCATTCTGGCAACCCCAAGGGAATCCCCGTAAAGGAGCAGTGTGGAAAGGGAATCGAATATGAAGCAGTCGGCTCCGCTGCCTACTATTATTTCTTCTATTCCTGTATTCAGCTCAAGAAAGGCCCTGGGCGAAGACACGAGGAGAACCTTGATGTTTTCGGTTGTCTTTTTTGTTACAGCGTCTATGAAGAAAAGCCTTTTTATGTCAATGTTCATCTTCTTGAAGTCATCCACAAGAGCGTAGTGCGGCCTGTTGAGGGTTATGAAGCAGAGATTCTTGAATTTCTTGGTCATGGCGCTTACAAGCTGCAGAATGCTCTGCCTGTACATCTCATTGGGAATAATGAAAAGGATAACCCTTCCCTCTGGAGCGCTGCCAAATTCCATAATAATAATATTCTTGCTTTCCTTAAATCATTTAAATGTTCTGAGTGTTTGTTTAAACAGGGCTGCTTTTCTTCTGCCTGAACGCTTTAAAGAATCCTCCAGGGAGATTATCTCTCTTCTCATCTTCAGTATCCTTTCCCTGCCCTCTTTCATTACTGCTTCATACCCCTTCTTGTCAATGGAGAACTCCTGAAAATACTTTCTCTGGGTGTCCTGCATCATTCTTGTTATGGAGTTAATTTCTCTCTTCAGGGCTTTGATTCTTTTCCTGTTTCTGGCAGTAAAGTATTTTCCCAGAGACGCCCAGCCAGCAAGGGTTGAGACCGAAACAAAGGCGAGGATAAACTGCCACTGCCTTGCAAAGAACAGCCAGGCGCTCGAAAAGATGTCTCTGCTCAGGCCCTTGAGCGCGGCCTTTGAGCGCATCTCATCGATTATGTTGGATGTTCTTTTCAGCAGACTCCGGGTCTCAGAGTAATCCTCTCTTGCAAAAGCTTCTAACACCCTTTCAAAAACATATCTTGCGGATGTGACATTGATTCCTGTTCTCTCAGACTCGAGCAGCTCTGCTTCAGTGGTGTCTATTTCCTGACTGAGATTAATGGCCGTTTCCTTGATTTCAGGTATTCTGTCTGCAAGGGATTTAGCAGCTTCAGGGTATCCGATACGCAGAATGCTCTTGGCCTCTGCCAGGGTGTCATTTGCGTAGCTTGTCCCCAGACCCAGTTCCTGCATTTCTGCTATGATTCTTTCAGCATTCTTTATAGAAGCCAGTGCCTGACCATATGTGACCCCCTGTGCAAACACCGGGACAGATGAAACAAGGATGAGTGAAACCAGTGCTGCAAAAAACAGGTTTCTGAATGCCCTGAATCCCGTGCGTTTGGACCTCTCAGCAGCGATATTTTTGTTCACTTCCGCAAGCTCGAGCGTAAGCCCCTTCAGGGTTCTTTCGTACAGGTCTTTGCTCATTGCTCCGAACTCGAAATATTGTTTCTGGATGTTTCTTATCATTCTTTCTATATGCTTCTTCTGCTCTTCAAAACAGGCAAGCGGGTTTTTGCTTATGAGGCGAATCCTTTTTGAAGCAAGCTCGACCTCCATCCTCTTGATTCTGGATATTCTTTTTTCATGCTCCAGGATCACCGTCTTGTATTCATTTCCGCTCAGATATTCCTTCGCTTTCAGACCTGTCTGGAATCTCTGTTTCTGAAGGCGTTCTATTAACTTTTCCGCCGCTGTTTCCTCTTTTGCAAGAGACTTGATCTTCCTGTCTATTAAGCGGAGTTTTATCCTTTTCATCAGTATGATAGCAGAAGCTGCTGAAATGACAATCATTGCTGTGAGAAGCGCCCAGTTTTCATACACAAATCCTATCAGGGATACCATCCCTGCGGCCTCGATCCCGTATGCCATTATTGCGTTTCTTGAGCGCTCTTCTGCCCTGGCAAAATCTCCCCTTCTGAGAGCTGAGAAGGCAAGGTCACGAAACATCTCCGTGTGGGGCACGGAGATACCAAAGAACCTGGCGGTTTCTATGCTTTGGTTCACCTGGAATATCATGCTTATGGAATTGTTTGCTCTGCGGCAGGAGTCCAGAATCATGTCAAGCGTGCTCTTTGCTTCATCATACCTGGATTCGGTTGCATATTCCTCCGCCTTCATAAGAAGGGACTCTAGACCGCTGGTGTCAACCCCCATGGATTTCAGCCACTCTATATTATTTCTTGCCATATCGAGCATCTCCTGGGTATGGTGTTCCCATCTGCTGTGAATCAGCATGTCAACAGAGGTCTCGTTGCTTACGGTGACTGCTTCCTGGCCTGAACCGGCTAGAACAGCTGCTGAAACCCTGAATATCAGGGTTTTCTTTCCATAAGACATGTAGTCAGGAGCTGTTATGTTAACCGAGAACACTTTGGTTTCTCCATAGCCGATTTCAAGCCTGTCCGGGATTATTGTGGCAAGCGTGCGAGGGTAATTTGATATTGTCAGGGTTACATTTTTGAGAACAGTCCTGTTGGAGGGGTTTTTTACCCTGAACTGGAAGGTGCGGCTTTCTCCCCTGATTATGTCAAACCTTTTGTGCGGAAGGATAAGGATACCGTAATCGAGAATCGCGGCTTCTGCTGTGACCACAGTGGTGGAGCCGCCCCCTGTAACAGGAACAGTGCAGTCATTATCGTTAAGGTATGTGCAGCCCGAGCCGCATATCCCGTCTGTGCTTGAGCAGGTAACAGCTATGTTTTTGCAGTCAGAGCCGTTGGAGCCGGTTGAACCAGTTGCATTGATGCAGATAATGGACACCCCGGCATGAGCCGAGGACGTCACTGTTACAACAAGAGAACTGGAGTTTACTGGTGACTGGGGGCTCATGTTTCCTATAAACCTGGAGGCATTCCCTGAAGAAACTGACCATCCGGAAGGAAGGGTCCAGTTGAACCAGACATTCTCAGCGGTTTCATTACCTATGTTTTTAACAGTGGCCGTGAGATTGGTGGTCTGACTCTGGTAAACAGAAGTCGGAGACTCGGTTATTTCAGCATACAGATAAGCCCCTCCTGTATAGGAGTTCATCGTCACTGTGGTAATCTGGCAAGGGGGAGAGGCTGTTTCTGAAGGTGCCGAGGGCTCTGCTGATATATTTATTGTCATGTTGTTCACACTGTCCTGGCTTGCGTATTTTGCAGTGACATTGATGTCCCTGACAGCCCCTGAGGGGATAGAGAACTGGCTTGTGGTGTTGTAGTAAACATCAAGAATAGGCCAGTCATCAGAAAGCGTGATAATCAGAGTGTCATCACCGGTGTTGTTTATTCTCACTATCCCCACATTGTCCACAGTATTGACAGCACCATAGGAGTTAATGAATGACGGGTCTCTGCTCCAGGTATAGTCCCAGGTCACATTAACTGCCCATTCCTGCGAGGTGTTGGAATTCCCAAGCGTGTCATTAGACCATATTCTGTAGTGGTAGACCCTTTCTGACCCTATTGTGGTGAAGGTGGCATTCCACAGGCTTCTGTTTTCGTGCTCCATTGTGACATTTATCCAGTCAACGTCATACTTGTATTGAAAGATTGCAAAGGAAACATTGCTTGCATCTGAGATTTCTGCCGTGACATTGATAACCACGCCTGGGTCAAGGTCATGCTCTGAGCCAGGAGAAAGAGTTACGTTGCTCACAACAGGTGGGGAATGGGCGTCCACAATGAGCGAGAAGTTCTGGCTGCCCCAGGAGAACTGGGATTCATTATCATAAACCAGGCAGTTCCATATATAGGTTCCATCAGATACCCCGCTGATGGTCCAGTTGGCTGACTCGTTCCTGTGGTCTCCTGACCCCTTCATATACGAGGCATTTATCTCTGACTCTGTTCTGGGGATGTCAGATATCCTGAACTCGTCAAAGACTGAATCGGCCTGGTTGGTTCCGTCTGCAAAGCTTCCAATATAAAGGTACTGCCCTGTTGTTCCTATGTCGCCGAAATCAGTGTATTCAAATGTGACCGAGCTGTTGGAGCCGTCAACAAACAGGTCAATCACATATCCGCTGCCAACGTCGTTCTGTATGTCCCAGATGCCTGTTATATGATGCCACTCATTCTGCTTCCATCCTGAAACATCAAACGTTGCGCTGGTCACATAGCCATAATCATCCCAGTAATCATAATAAAGTGTCTGCGAACTTATGTGCATCTGCATGTCATTCTGATACGCGTCCCCTGTTGAGAAGAGCCACCCCTGGCCTGTTGAGGGATCGAATCCGAGCTTTATCCAGAACTCAACCGTTCCCCTGTAGAAATCCATGTTTCCTGATGTCTGGTATCTCAGCGTGTCCGTATCATTCACCATTACACCGCTCCCGAACATACTGGACACAAATCCGGTGGAAGAGTAATCGCCGGTCTCCCCGTCCTCGCATATGTAGTTTCCGTCAAAGCGGCAAAGCAGGGTTGTGTTCTGGTCTTTGTCAAGCTCCATTATTCTTTTTGTTTCGTGCAGGGAAAAGCTTCCATTGATGTCATGGTAAAGGGATATTCTCAGAATCCCCTGATCATCCGTGGCATTGCAGGAAAAGGTTATGTTGTTCGAGGATGACATGTTTCCGTCATCAGGAGACACGAGATAGGCCGCAGGGGGGTCTGAAGCCCTGGCAGCAGGGGCAATAATAAGGAGAAGCAGAACCAGCAGAACCAGACAACAAAGGAATCCTTTCATTTTATTAATTATTATATGCAGGATAATAAAAATTCTGGGATTGTTTATACGTTTTCTATTTATTGATAAACAAAAATATTGTCAATATGGCAAGGGCTGTTTTCGCGGGGTTGGGAATTCTGTTAGCTCTTTTTTTTGGCAGCATTGCTGTAACCGGTTTCCTTTTGCAGACAAGGCCGGTGATTACTAATGTTGTTGTGATCACTGCGGACACCCTTCGCGCAGACCATGTTTCATCATACGGATATTTTGCTCCAACCACCCCGAATATTGACCGTTTTGCAGAAGAGGGCATACTGTTTACCAATGCGTTCTCCCAGATCCCCCACACCCCGCCTTCGCACTGGTCAATATTCACAGGGCTTTACCCCTTCAGGCACGGGATGTTCACGCCCAAGGACAATGGAAGCGGGTTGCAAACGCTTCCCGGCATACTGAAAGAGAAAGGTTATGTAACAGCAGGCTTTGTCAGCAGCCAGATGCTCAACGGCTTTGCCGGGGAGTTCGACTACTTCAACAGCGAGGAAGGGAAAGAGAGGGTAAAAACAAGACAGCAGGCTGCGGACACAACTGAAAAGGCGCTCTCATGGCTTCGGAAGCACTGGAAGAAAAAATTCTTTCTCTGGATTCATTATTTTGACCCGCACAGCCCCTACAACCCCCCCGAAGGGTATGACATATTCAACTACAGCACTGGCACGCACTACACAGACGCCAGATACAGCATGACCGGGCTTTCGAAGCAAAGAACCATAAGGGAAGATATAGGAAGGTATGATGGAGAGATAAGGTACATGGATGAAAATATAGGAAAGGTTCTCGGCACATTAAAAGAGCTGGGTGCTGATGGCAACACGGTTGTTTTGATAGTTTCTGATCATGGCGAATGCTTCGGGGAGCACAACTTCTCTGATTTCGGATATGACAAAAAGGGCCCCTGTGTTTTTCACGGGAAAACACTTTATGACGAAGAGGTTCATGTTCCCCTTATACTGAGGATACCCTCTTTTCCCAAAGGACTGAGGATAGAGGAGACCGTGGAGACCGTTGATGTGTTCCCAACGCTGCTTGAAATACTGGGGATAAAAGCGCCTGAAAACAATGGGAAAAGGCTTGTCCCTCTAATAGAGGGTGGGAAAGGAAAGGGATACGCTTTCATGCAAACCAGATCAAGAAGGGGCCTGCCTTCCATGGGAATAAGGACGCAGGAATGGAAATATGTCAAGATGGTGCCGTCGGGTTTTGATCTCGAGACTGACATGATTGAGCAGGAAGGGGGGCCTGCAGGAAATCCAGAAGAAAATGGGAGTTTGGCAGGGAAAGTCTTGCTGCTGAATATGACAGAAGGCGAAAAAAGAAATTTCATCGGCGCTGAAAGGGAGACAGCTGACATGCTGGAGAAAAAGCTGGGAGAGATTGTTTCCAGCGGCATGAAATACAGAACTGTTGAGATTGACACGGAGACAGAAAAGCTTCTGAAATCGCTCGGGTATATAGAGTAGGATTGGCATGGAAAGAATAGACAAGATATTAATTCCTGTTCTGGCAATTCTTGCAGCTTCTGGAATACTGGTGTGGGTTTTCCCTTTTAACGACTTCTCCGGAAGGGTTTGGAAAAACAACAGCAATGAGCTTGTCCTTGCGATGAGTCACTTTAAGGTCGGGATTGACAAGAACGGGAAGCAGGTCTACACAGCCGGAGATGCGCAGGTGTGGATAGTTCATCCTGATGAGGGCTGGAAAAGGGATGTCATAAAGAATCCTGATTCTGACGTTGCACACAAAGCAGCAATAGGGGATCTGAATGGCGACGGAAGGAACGAGATATATGTGGCAGGGGGGCAGAATGCCACACTGAACATGTACAGAAAGGTGAACGGTTCCTGGAAAGGGGAAACCATATGGAGGCCTGGTTTTGTCAGGATAAGGGACATCGAGATTGGGGACGTGGACTCTGACGGTAGGCAGGAGCTTGTGGCAGGAACCCACAGGGATGGCGTAGTCGAGGTCATTGAGAATGAAAACGGGGTGTGGAAGAAGACAGAGACTGACAGGGCTGCTGATACATACATACATGAGATAGAGATTGCGGATATTGACGGGGACGGGATAAATGAATTCTTTTCCAATCCCACAGAACCCAACCTCAGGAGAGGCCTCCCCCAGCTGGGGTCCATAGCAATGTATAAGTGGAACGGCTCCTCATATGAGCGCGTAACCGTTGAGGACATCAATGACAGCCATGCAAAGGAATTTGCTGTCGGAGATGTGGACAATGACGGGAAGCCCGAACTCGTGGCCGCTGTCTGGGGGATTGCAGGGGAGAGCAATGCATCTGATCAGGAAATACAGGACAACGTTGTGAAGGTAAGGGTTGCTGTGCCTGTAAGGATAAGGTTATACGAGTTCGACGGAAAGGCATTCAGAAAAGAGGATATAGCAGAGATCCCTGACATCAAGACGAGGTCGCTCAGGATCGGGGACGCTGACAATGACGGGCTTAACGAGCTTGTTATTGGAACAGACACGAGAGGGCTCCAGATTGTACGGAAGACCAGTAGTGGATGGAAAGGGGAGGTTATTGACAGTAATCTGACGGGAAACATTCATGAGGTCATGATAGTGGATGCTGACAGGGACGGCAGGAATGAGATTATTGCAAATTCTGACAAGCTCGGGGTTGTGAATACCTATTCATGGACAGGAAGCAGATGGGAGAAGAAAACTGTTCTGAAGGGGCTTGAAGGGTATTGGGTCTGGGCCATGGACTTCGGGGATGCTGACAATGAATAACAATTAATATCCAGAGAGTCAATTATTTTCAGGTCTGTATGCAGGAAATTCGGATTCATGGCAGGGGCGGGCAGGGTGTCAAGACCACGGCCAGGATTCTGGGGAGGGCCGGGTTTCTCCAGGGATTTTGCACGCAGGACTTCGCGATATACGGTGCTGAGAGAAGGGGCGCTCCTGTGGCCAGCTTCTGCAGGCTTTCCAAGGGGGAGATTCTCACAAGGGGGTATATCTTTGAGCCTGATGCTGTTATAGTGCTTGACCCCACTGTGGGCAGGGAGAATGTTCTGAAGGGCGCGAAGAAAAAGTCCAGGATAATTGTAAATTCAGGGAAGCCCTTAAAGGGATATCCAGGAGGAACGGTTTTCGTGGATGCCACCAGAATCGCACTGGACACGCTTGGGAAACCCATTCCCAACATAGCTGTTCTGGGCGGGTTTGTCAGGGCATTTGGTATGGTCACGATTGGAAGTTTGAAAAAAGCCGTGAAAGTGGAGCTGACCTATGACGAGCATCCTGAGGCGATTCCCGGAAACATAAAGGCCTGTGAAAGGTGTTACAGGGAAGTTAAGGCGTGAACTGCGAGCAATAGTTCGGCAATTGCTTCTCAGATTTCGTTGTTTCCCTGGTTTTAATGAATATAAGACAGTGTTCGTAAAAGATAGCCATGAAAATCGCGATATTGGGTCCTGGCAAGAAGAAGACAAGCTATACCACAGAAAGACTTGTGGAAGAGGCGAAAAAAGCCGCAAAGGCAGAGCTCATACCCCTGATTGACATAAAGCTCAGGATAGACAAGGGATTGCACGTTCTCTATGAAAAGAAAGAGCTTCACAAGTTCGATTATGTCCTTCCCAGGATTGATTCCAAAAGGGCCGCAATAGGATATCCTATAGTCAGATTCCTGGACAGGATGAATGTCAGGAAGCCCTATCCTGCCGAGACCATCCTGATAGCGCACAACAAGTTCCTCACTCTTGAGCAGCTGGTAGGAGAGGGGATAAGGGTTCCTGAAACATATATGACAGGGTCAAAGGTTGTGGCTGGAGAGATAGTAAAGAAGCAGAAGATGCCAATCATACTGAAGATACTCTCCAGTTTCGGGGGGCATGGCGTGATGGTTCTGGAGAGCAGGGAGGCTGCGGAGACCATGATAGAGGCCATGAGCACGCTCAAACAGGAAATTCTTATAGAGAAATACATTCCCAACCCCGGGGAGGACATCAGGGGAATAGTGGCGGGTGATGAGATTGTTGCTTCTTACAAAAGAATAGCGGCTCCGGGGGAGAAGAAAGCCAACATACATATGGGCGGGAAAGGCGTGCCTTACAAGCTCGACTCTGAGATGGAGGA
This sequence comes from uncultured archaeon, assembly GCA_964501515.1. GTDB lineage: Archaea > Aenigmatarchaeota > Aenigmatarchaeia > QMZP01 > QMZP01 > CAZCSS01. The sequence goes on along the minus strand of CAZCSS010000011.1, from coordinate 9,108 downwards.
GATCGTCTTCAGGTCGGCCAAGGCCGTGAAGGCCAGAATATGCGCTGTTGACATGATAGAATCCAAGAATGGGCCGCAGGTCATAGAGGTCAATATTAACCCCGGCCTGCAGGGCATAGAAAAGGCCACATCAATAAATGTGGCCAAAAGGATAATTGACTACTGCGTAAACGAAGCAAAAAGGTAAGAACTCCTGCTTTCCTGTTCTGGTTTGCAGACGTGTATGGCGGGCAGCATGATTCAGGGACAGAATTAGCAGACGCTGTGCAGAAGCTGAAAACGGTCCCAGCGGAATTCTGATTTAGAGTGTCTCTGCCTCTTCCTTCGTGAGAATGGGCTTCCTGAAGAGCTCAGAATCATCCGCCAGTCTGGGGCAGGCCGTGTTTACAAGGCAGTCCAGGTCAAGGCCGAGCAGCTTGTCCGGGGTGAACTCATCTGCTGTGAGGATGAAGGCCTTTTTTCCCATTTTCTCCAGGGCGTGTTTTGTCTCCAGGGCATCCCGCATGTGAAGCTGGCCCTTCTTCATGGAGACCAGTATGCCGAATCTTCGGAGGGAGCGGGCTTTCTCCATCCTGAGGATGCTCTTTATCTTTTCCTTTTCTCTCTCCGGACTGAGGTCGTGCAGGGCCCTTTTTTCAATGTCAAGGAAGAATACAGGCTTTTCGGTAGCCTTCAGGATTCCAAGTGGGTGGAATCTGCCTGAACCTATGAACAGGAAACAGTCTACACGGGATTCTGCTTCCCTTGCAGCAGAGTGGTCGCAGCCGAGGATATGCCCTGCCTGAATGGTTTTTTTCCCGTGCTTCTCAAGAAATTTCCTCGCCTCTGGAAGATAGTTTATAAACTGTATGGTTGTGAGAAGGCCTACTCTTGGGGGAAGTTTTTTCAGTTTGCCCAGGTTCTTTTCAAGAAGGGGGGCAATATCAAGGGGCAGGGAATATTCGTAGTAAAGAACAGGAACCTCTGTCTTTATTCCGAGGTCAGAATGGCCGATGTGGAGGAGCAGATCGCACCCTAACAGAAGAGCCTCATGGTCCCTGAGGTCGCATGCCCCGTAGCATCTCTCAACTGAAACAAAAACCCGGATGCCCTGTCTGTCAAGGGATTCTGAAAGCTCAAGGACGCCTGTTTTAAGGCCCTCCGGAACCTGGAGGAAGATTCTCTTGGCGCCTGTCTCTTTCACCCTTTTTACTATGTCCTCTGTGTTTAGCATGGCAATCACACAAGCCTTTGCAGTTGAATTTATAAGTATTTTCTGTTTTTAACATATGAAGGTGTTTTTATGGCCAGAAATTCCGAAATGCCGGGATTCAGGAAACTCAGTCCAGAGGAAAAGCTTTTCAGGGTAAAGGAATTTGCAGGCCTCACAGAAGAAGAGACCGAAACCCTGAGAAGAACAGGTTCGCTTGGCATCAAGCTTGCAGACATGATGATAGAAAATGTCGTGGGAACGCATGAGCTTCCCTTCGGGGTAGCCACGAATTTCCGGATAAACGACAGGGATTATCTCATACCTATGGTCATAGAAGAACCAAGCGTGGTGGCGGCTGCTTCAAATGCAGCCAAACTCGCAAGGCCGGGCGGGGGGTTTAAAACGAGTTCTGACGAGCCCATGATGACAGGCCAGATTCAGCTGGTTAATGTGCCTGATGCAGAAAGGGCCAAGCATGCTATTTTGGGGAAAAAGGAAGAGCTTATTGAAAAATGCAACAAGATTGACCCTGTTCTCATAAAATATGGCGGCGGGGTCAGGGATATAGAAGTGAAGACGCTTGACACCCCAAGGGGAAGTATGGTTGTGGTTCATCTGATGGTCAATGTATCAGACGCCATGGGAGCCAATGTGATAAATACCATGGCCGAAAGCATAGCCTCCATCCTTGAGGAAGAATCTGATGGGAGAGTGAGGCTGAGGATTGTTTCCAATCTGGCGGACAGAAGGCTTGCAAGGGCAAGGGCTGTATGGAGGAAAGAGGTTGTTGGTGAGGATGTTATTGAAGGTGTGCTGGACGCCTATCATTTTGCTGCAGCAGACCCGTACAGGTGCGCCACGCACAACAAGGGGATAATGAATGGTGTGGACGCGGTGACCATAGCAACAGGGAATGACTTTCGTGCAGTAGAGGCCGGGGCGCATGCATACGCTGCCATGAACGGGGGATACAAACCGCTCACAAAATACGAAAAGGACAAGGACGGGAATCTTGTGGGAACGATTGAGATTCCTGTTGCAGTCGGGCTCGTGGGAGGAGCTACAAAAACGCATCCTACGGCGAGAATCGCTGTGAAAATTCTCGGTGTGAAGTCCGCAAGGGAACTGGGAGAGGTTCTTGCGGCTGTTGGCCTGGCGCAGAATTTCGCTGCCATGAGGGCCCTGTCCACTGAAGGGATACAGCTTGGTCATATGAAGCTGCATGCCAAGAACATCGCCATAATGGCCGGCGCCAGAGGAGAAGAGATCGAGAAGGTTGCGAAGAGGATGGTCGCGGAAAGGCAGGTCAAGGTTGACCGTGCGAAGGAGATTCTGGAAGAAATAAAGAAGGGATAGAGCTTTGACTCCGGTGAGACCAGCGTTCAGAAGGAGTTTGGTTTTTGTTCGGATTTATTGTCCATGTTTTCAGCAGGAACTGGAAGGCTTTGTAAACCACAGAGGGTAAAGCCCGGGTTAGAAACTCATATCAGAATCTGTCTGAAATCCCGGCGCCGGGTGTGTTGCAGTTTCAGCAGGGGGTGTTCCTTGGTTTTCTATCCGTTCAGAGAATCTGGAGAATAAAGGTCGTTGTTAATTATATAAAGGTGCTGGGGCCAAATTAACTATCAATAGTCAGCATTAATGATGATTATTGATGGGTAGAAAAAGAAATGACAAAATAGAGAAAAGGATTCTGGCCTTTATTTCCAAGACTAAATTCGGGGTAACAATTGAGGATGTTTCTGTTTTTCTGAAAATAAACCGGGCCACGGCCTCCAAATATCTCGCGATTCTGGAGGCCACTGAGAAGATATTTGTAAGGGAGGTTGGAAAGGCCAAGTTCCACTACCCAAAGACAAGGGGTGTGCAGGAATGGCTAAAGCAGGTGGAAAGATGAAGTCGTCGGTCAAGGCCTCGGCAAAACTGACAATGGCTCTGGCAGCAATGGTAGTGATACTTTACGTGACTGGTGTAGTCTCCTCACAGAACCAGACAAACTCGCCGGGTGTGAATGCTTCAAACATTTCCGTCAGTGATGACAGCATTTCTGGAATCTCTGAACCATACAGCAACACGAGCATGAGCACATCCTTTCTGGGTGAAGGGAAAGGGGAAACCCCTGCAGATACAAACATCACTTTCGGGGAGAACATGCCCGGGAACGGGACAGGGGTTTCTTCGAACCCAAACCCGTTCGTGAGCGTAAACATCACAGTCAAAAACCTGGACATGAAAAACGAGGCCAATGCGTCCGGAACCGGAAATGAAAGCATGGCGGCTCGGGGAATTAATATCACAATTGGGATGGATGAAGCAGTGAATCTGGGTATTGGTGTTCTTAATAACAAGACTCCGGTTGCAGGGATGCAGGAAACCATGAACCTTTCTGGTGAGGCCAACCAGAGCATTCTGGAGATTATAGAGAATGTGACAGCTGCTGCAACTGAGAATGCAGCACAGGAATGTGGGATGAAGTGGAGTGCCCCGGACTCGGAGGAGGTAATTCAGGGACAGGCCGAAATCGGGAAGCCGGTGAAGTGGATAAAGAGAATAAAAACAAAAAGAAGGGCTCATGTGAAATCCGCAATCCCGGGGAATGCATTTGGGGTGAAGGCCTTCAGGGTGAAGGGTGACATCAGGGAAAAAATGCAGGATTTCAGGGTTGTGGGGGATGAGGTTGAGCTGGAAAATGTCACAGACGCCGAGGTGGAGTATTTCACTGACCCCCCAGCGATTGCAGAAAAGAGCATATCCGGATTCAGGAAAAGGGTTGTTGTTTTCTCGGATGTGCACTACCAGAACGTTCTGGCCTACTCGGAGGTGCCTGAAATCACACCAGACCAGAACAAAATCCTGCTGTTCTGGATAAGGAACAGCACGAAGGAGCTGGTAAAAAATGTGACATATCTGGACGGAAACGGAAACGGGCTTATTGACAAAATACAGTGGGTGGTTCCGCATCTTTCTAACCAGACATATGAAATTGTAATCGAAACCAGCAAGGCAGAACATCTTTATGAGAACAGGACCTTCCTCTCTGACATATATAATGAAACCAAAGAACTTGACGGTATATGGTCAGAGCCAATATACGGGAATGAATATGTAAGGGTGACCTTTGAGAGGAACCTGACATCAGATAACGATATAATGGTTTACGTGAGAAACACCCGAGGTCTTAACACAAGCATAGAGGTTTATTATTATGGGTCTGATGTGAAGATAACAGAATTTCCTGTTATAAGCGAAGAGAAATACTACAGGGCATATCTAACCGGCATGAACGGGAGTTATGATACCTTTGATCTGAAAATCATCAACAATGACAATGATTCAGAGGCCTGCCTTGAGTTTGACCACATAATTGACCCTGCCATCCAGATAGGTTATTTTGGATTTGAGTCTGGAGAACAGGGGTGGGCCTTTTCAGGCGTTGACTCTGACAGGGATACATCAGGAAGCTACAGCTATGTGGATGACAGCGGCGCTTCCGGAGGGATAGCCTCTGCGCATCTTCAGGACGACACCGCAGATTCCAGTTTTGAGCAGAATTTTGATTTTTCCGGGTATGACTATATTAATATATCATTCTGGTACTATCCCTACAGCATTGACGGTGGGGAGTATGTTCAGCTTTTCTGTGACAACAGTGAGATATGGAGATTCACGAATGGGGATCATGCACAGGATTCCTGGTGGTCAAAGGAAGTCAAAATTGAAAGATCGGATTGTTCCTTCGACAGCTCAGTTGAGATAAGATACGAAGGGAATCCGGGCCTGTCGGGAAATGCTGACGATCTGTGGGTGGATGGAATAAACATAACAGGTTATGCTGACCCGCCTGAATACAGATATGACCAGGACAATTCGTCCGGGGGCGTGTATGAAGGCGCAGATGTTGAAGTTTCGGTATTTTGGGAAGACTACACTGGTCTGGACACTGCAATACTGAGGAGCAATGAAACAGGGGTTTGGTTGAACACAAGTCTTTACTCTTTTGGCGGAAACCCGCAGTATTCCAACTTTACCATAGGAACATCAGGGGAGCCGGGTGAAACCATCTGCTGGGTTGTCTGGGCGAATGACACCTTGGGAAACCTGAACGAAAGCATGCCTGCAACAGAGCACTGTTTTAATGTTTGGGCTGATACAGAAGCACCCAACTATACGGATGTGACAGACAATTCCACTGGAACAGCAGAGGAGGGGGATGATGTAAAGGTTTCTGTTTACTGGAGTGATAACGGGGCTCTGAATACGGCCATTCTGAGGACAAATAAGACAGGAAGTTATGAGAATGAGAGCTACCAGACACTCTCAGGAAATTCTGATTATTCCAACTTTACAATTTCAACCACAGGGCAGGTTGGAAACACTATCTGCTGGGTTGTATGGGCCAATGATTCTGCAGGAAACCTAAACGAGAGTATGAACGAGGGGGTGAACTGCCTCTATGTTGAACTGGCTGTGGTGGCCCCTCAGATATATGACGCCAACTTCAACGAGAGCCAGGTCGGCCAGGGGGTTCCTGTTCTTTTCAATGTTACCATAACAGGAGAAAATCTTGTTCATTCGGCAAGGGCCAGATTCAGGTATCCGAACGCCACAGAGGTGGACAGGTGGCTGTCAGGGGAGACTGTGGACACCACCCCGCCTCTCTCGGACCAGGAGAGCGGGGAACAGGAAATGGTGGGAGAGACGGATGACTGCGACCCCTACTGCAAGACCAAGGTTCAGGCCGAGAGCGGGCAGATTGATTTCAGCACCACTGAAACAGTAAAGTATCAGGACCTGAATTATGTCTACAACCTGAGCAAAAGCTTCATTGTGGCAAGATACACCGGACAACACACAGCGAGCCAGCCCCCGGACGAGTCCACTGCCACTGTGGAGTTTTACGATAATGACACGCTCGTGGCAAAAAGGAGCGCCACCAACAATCATCTGACCTCCATATCATATTATGTGATTCAGGCGGAAAACATCAGGGTGTGGAACTTCACCCACACATTCCCAAACGGAGATTTTGACGAGGATGTGACCCTGCCCGAATCACTGCCTTCAAACTACAATGAAAAGTGCTTTGTGGAGATGTACAGAAACGCCAGGGGAAGCACTGCTGACATTGACTGCCATGCTGCAATGCACGCGGTCCCGAACATAACAAGCACCACCACCCTGAACCTGCAGAGGCAGAGCGAGACCGCGAACTGCCCGACCACAGAGGACACCGTTACTGTTCAGGGATATGTGGTGTGCTTCCTGGACAACACCAATGTCACTTCGCTCTACTATTCCAGCACGAGTTCGAGCATAGACACCGGCATAGGGCACTCTGTAAACAGGTCAGCGACATGGATAACGCAGTCTTACAGCATCAGCAGTGACGGGGTTGGCCAGGTATGCGTGAGGTCAAACATCAGCACTGACTCGAACGTGAACTCTGCAAGGGGAACCACAACAGGGACTGTTAACAACAGGATATATGTGATAGAGTTCGAGGATAACATGGGTGGATTTGTCCAGAGGGCATACAGCGATCCTGTTTATACTGATAATGTGTATGACCTTGATTTCCAGCCCCCTGTTAACCTGAGCAGATCGCTTGCAGAGTGCTCCAATATTCTGACAGGAGGGACAGGGACTGCTCACACCAGGGGCAGGTGGTCTTCCTACTTCATTGATAATGATACCATCAGGATGGAGGCGGGGTACGACAGGGGCTCTTCCCAGACCACGCCGGGTGTGTGTGAAATAATAACATGGCCTTCCAAGACAAGCTATTTCACTGACTCGGGGAACAAGGATATGGATGTTTCGAAAGAAGGGCCTGTATATCAGGACGTGGATTCGACTACCCAAGACAATATCACAATGATTAATGTCACTCTCAGCATTTCAGAGTATGACAATTCCGGGTCTGCCAGCAGGTTCAACAACGACCCTGACCTTCAGCTTCTTCTCTGGAACGGAAGTGGCTTTGAGATCGTGGGAAGCTTCGGGGTAACAGGGACGGGTAATGTGAGTCTTTCCACAACTGACCCGGATATTCTGGATGCGTGGCTGGCTGCACCCAACCGGGATGTTGCGATAAACGGGACCTATTTTGACTATTACAGTTTTGACTACAAAGACAGAATAAACTGGACCGATGTCTGGGTGGAGATAGAAGGGTATAACTATACGGGTTACTGGCTTTACACATGGACAGAAACGCAGAACGTGGGGACATACAATGTGACACTGGTCTGGGCAAATGATACCGAGGGAAACACAAACCAGACCGGTTTCGAGGTCGGTTTTGAAGTGGTGGATGGGATTCCACCTGAGTGGAGAAATCAGGGGATGAACGATTCCTCGATAAATCCCGCTGATAGCGTGCTCCTCTCTGCCGAGGGATATGACAATTATGAGCTCTGGAGAGCTGTTCTGGAGACCAACCAGAGCGGAACATGGGAGAACATATCAGGGGAATACGGTTCCCCGATGGACCTGGGGAATGTGTCAGAAACCTGGACATGGTCAAACTTCACATGGCAGAACAGCTCAATCAGGTCCCCCCAGACAATCGGGTGGAGGGTGTGGTATCAGGATTCGTACGGAAACTGGAATGTCACTGACATTCGGTACTTCGATGTGGTTGGAGAGAACCCGCCTGAGTGGAAGAACAATCAGACCAGTGTTGTAAGTGCCTACTCCCCTGCTCAGCTTTCCTTTTTCAACATAACATGGAATGATGACGAAGAAGTGAGCATCGTGTACATTGAGGGTAACTGGTCGGGGTCGTCTGTAAACTACAGTATGTACACAGTAGGTTCCGGCGTGTATCAGTTCAATATGTCCCTTCCGGCAGGAGGGTTTTTCTGGCGGTCATGGGCGAATGACACTTTCGGGAACATGAATGTAACAGACACGTGGTATTTTGAGGTTCAGAAGGCGCAGACAGGGATTGTTCTGGATGTGACGCCGGGGGATCCGATTACGTACGAGACCCAGAGCACGGTTGTCTGCCAGGTGAATAATTCTGAGGTGACTGCGAATCTGTACAGGAACGGGACGCTTGCCAATGGGGAGAATGATACTGCTCTGACCCTGCCTGCAGGGGGGTGGGAGTATGTGTGCAATGCGAGCGAAACGCAGAACTATACCTCGGCGAGCAATTCGAGTTATTATGTGGTGGGGAAGTATCAGAAGACCGTGACGCTGCAGATAAACGGGAGTGAGAGCGATTTCAACACGAATTATCCCTACTCTGTTAATGTGAGCGCATGGAGCGACAGAGGGTCTGTCACCCTGCAGATGAATGGTTCCCCGGTTGGGAATCCCTTCGAGCAGGTCCTCACAGCCGGATATACTTATAACTTCACTGCATTCTCCGGGGGGGATGATAATTACACAGGGGATTCCAAAACCTTTTTTGTGAACATGGGAAAGGCGTATTCTGAGCTGGTTCTGTATCTTAACGGCTCAACAGGCGATGCTTACATAATAGCGGGCGAGACAGTGAACCATACTGCATATCTGAACGTTTCCGGGGGGGCAATATACATGTACAGGAACGACTCCGAGATGCAGTCGGGGGTCTCGCCGCTAACAAACATGTCTGATTATCATGAGGTGGGGACTTTCAACATATCAGTGAACTACTCGGGGGATCAGAATCATACCGGGGGTTTTTCCTTCCATCTTGTTCATGTGGCAGAGGCGGATGTCAAGGCACCTGACATCACGATCGAGAGTCCTGTGAATGACTCGCATCACAAGATAACGACTGTTTATGCAAATGTTACAACAGATGAGAATGCTGACTGGTGCGGTTACTCGCTGGATGACCAGGGCAATGTCACAATGACCAATGATTACGGAGACCACTGGTGGGGCAGCATGACCGGCTTGGGTGAGGGAGAGCATAATGT
>CAZCSS010000010.1:0-23239 GCA_964501515.1 uncultured archaeon | reverse complement strand
TCTGAAGAGAAAAAGGAGTGAATATGCCAAAGGAAACGATTGAGGTTCTCATTGACGGGGGCAAGGCGACCCCCGGCCCGCCGCTGGGCAACCAGCTCGGTCCATTAAAGGTCAATGTATCTGAAATAGTGAAACAGATAAACGAGAGGACAAGGGAAATGGCAGGGGTGAAGGTTCCTGTAAAAATCACTGTTGATACAGAGAGCAAGGCCTTTGAGATAGACATAGGAACCCCGCCCACAGCAGACCTGATAAAAAAGGAGCTTGGGATTGAAAAGGGTTCAGGAGAGGCCGGAACAGCCAGGGTAGGAGACCTTTCCGAAGAACAGGCAAGAAAAATCGCTAAGATAAAATTCGGCAGCGACAGCGACTCCCACCTGAATCAGGTGAGGGGAACATGCAGAAGCATGGGCGTTACAATAGGAAAGGGTCAGGTCACTGAAGAGGAGAGAAAAGCTGCTGAAGAGGCCAGGAAGCGCGCCGCTGAATCCGAGGAGAAGGCCAAGGCCACTGAAGAGGGTGCTCCGGAAGAAAAGGAACAGGCCGAGAAGCCGGAAGAAGAGGAAAAGAAGGAAGAGTAGCCGCCGGCAGCATGCAAACCTTTAAATGTTTTTACTGCAGAATCATAACATGTTCCATGTAAAAAGGCTGCATTTCAGCAGGGGGTTCTGGATTTCCTTTGCAGCACTTGCCGCGCTTACAGTATATAGCCTGTTTACAAGAGTCTTTTTTATAGACCTGCTCGCAGGCCTTCTCGTTATTCTTGTCGGTCTTCAGGGACTTCTCTACGAATACAACCAGAGGCTCCTTATAAACGACAGAAAAAAGATAAGGGAGAATTTCGACTACATCGTGCAGTGGCTGGACAACAACTACTCATTTCTCAAGACCATAAATACAAAACACGAAAACAGGTTGCATACCCTTGATGTCAAGAGAGCGAGAACAGACGAGAAACTCGAGAAGCTGTTCAGGGACGCTGTTAGAAAGATAATTGATGTTGAAAACAAGCTGAACAAGACCATAAAGATAGTAGGAAACAGCAGCAGGCACGATGCACTGGCGGAAAGGATTTCAAAAATAGAGAACGAGATAAGCACCCATGTTAAATCCCTGGAAAAGGAGGCCATCAGGGGACAGGTCCGTATTTCAAGGAGGCAGAGGGCAGTTCTCAGGCATGTCAGGAGGAAGAACAGCATAACAACCAGAGATTATATGACATATTTCGGCGTGAAAAGGGAAACCGCCCTGAAGGAGCTGCACGAGATGGTTGAAAGAAATCTCCTCAGAAGGGCCGGAAAGGGCAGAGCCTCCCGGTACGAACTTGGCTTCTAGGGCAAAACATATAAACCTTCTGTGTCCTAAATATTCTATCAGTCCGCTGAACTGCTTCGGCAGGAGGATATTATGAACGAGTTTCTGGAAAAGATAAGGGAAGCGAGAGCAAAAGCAAAGCCCAGAAAATTTGTCCAGACCTGGACTCTCTCTTTCGGCCTCAAGAACATTGATCTAAAGAAGCCGGAAAACAGGTTCTCCTCTGACATTGCCCTGCCGGAAGGAAAGGGAAAAAAGGTCAGGACAGTTGTGATTGCAGATGCCCTTGCAAAAGAGGCAAAGGAAACTGCAGATTATGTTATTGAAAAAAGCCAGATACCCGGCCTTTCCAGGGACACAAAAAAACTCAGGAAAATGGCCACTGATTATGATTTCTTCTTTGGCGAGGCGTCCCTGATGCCCCAGATAGGGAAGTCCTTTGGAACGGTTCTTGGACCAAAGGGCAAGATGCCCAAACCCATACCTCCCAATACCAAGCTCGGCCCCTTCCTTGAGGCATTCAAGAAAATGATCACAGTGAGCCTGAAGAACAGCCCCGTAATCCATGCGGTTATAGGAACAGAAGACATGGACGACGAGAAGGTTGCCAGAAACGCCCAGGCTGTTTACAATCTGGTCAGGGACAGGCTCCCGAAGGGGAAGGCCAACATAAAATCAATGCATGTCAAACTCACTATGGGGCCGCCTTCAAGATTGAATATAAGCCAGGTGTAAATATGGTGTCGGAAAGAAACAGGAGAACAGCAGAGGAGCTGAGGAAGAAAATAAGCAGCTCCGGGATTGTGGGCGTGATTAACATCCACAAACTCCCTGCGAAGAACCTGTTCGAGATAAAAAACAAACTCAGGCCCGGTGCCACTGTAACAGTGGTCAAAAAGAGGGTTCTGCAACACGTTTTAAACCATTCGGAGAGGAAAGACATGCCGAGACTCTCCGAATTCATTGCAGGCTCTCCTGCTCTCCTGCTCTCCGAAGGAAACCCCTTCACCCTGGCAAGAAGAATCTCAGAGTCAAAGGCGCCTGCGCCCGCAAAACCGGGCGACATTGCACCCCGTGATATAATTGTAAAAGCCGGTCCCACCAGACTTCCCGCAGGCCCTGCAATCGGTGACCTCCAGAAAGCCAGGATACCTGCCATAGTCCAGGACGGGAAAATAGCAGTGAAGCAGGACACAGTGGTTGCAAAACAGGGTGATGAGATATCCCAGCAAATCGCAGACGTGCTCGGAAAACTTGGCATCCACCCAATGGAAATCGGCCTTGATATCAGGGCTTTGTGGGAGGGCAGCACAGTCTACACAAAAGATGTGTTGCTTGTCCCGCAGGAGAAATACATAAACGACCTGAAAAGTGCGCATATCAGGGCATTCCAGCTGTCTGTGGGAATTGGCTACTGCACGCCAGAGAACATCAGAACATTCCTTTCAAGAGCAAGAACACATGCCTGCAGCCTCTCCGTTGCAGCTGGCATAATCACCAGAGACACTGTGATTCCCCTTATCTCAAGGGCCTGCTCCCGGATGCACGCCCTGAGGTCAAAACTGGACGTGAAGCAGATAGCAGAAACCCGCGAAGGGGACCGCACCGAACCTGATCATGCCAGCGAGGAGGGGGAGACCAAAGAAAACACCGCAGAAAAGGATAAAAAGGAGAACAACAAGAAAGAAGGATAATCAGGAGGTAAAAAATGGAACTTGTATATGCAGCGCTTCTGTTGCATTCAGCCGGGAAAAAAATCGATGAGGCCAGCATTAAGAAGGTGGTTGAGGCCGCTGGCGAGAAGCCGGACACAGCCATGATAAAGGCCCTTGTGTCCAGCCTGGAGGGCGTGGACATCGAGGAAGCCATAAGCCAGGCTCCGGTCACGGCAGCCGCTGCTCCCGCCGCACCGGCAGAATCAGCAGAGAAACCAGAAGAGAAAAAGGAAGAAAAGAAAGAGGAAAAGAAGGAAGAGGCGGCCGCGGGCCTGAGCAGCCTGTTTGGTTAGAGCAACACCCCCTGCGCTCAAAGAGAACAAACAAGAGGCCGCTGACGCCCAGTCTGACATGGCTTAACCGTTTTATAACCACTACTTTACCTCATGCCTGAAAACGCACCATGAATCGAATATGTGGATGAAGCATACTCCATGTAAGTCCCTGACTCGCACATCTTCTCCTTTGCTGCTTTCTCGGCCTGCAGGCTTTTTATCTGCACATCCAGACCACTGGCCTGCATAAAAAGCCCTATCGCAAGCGTCATAAAGGACACAGAAGCGGTGAGGAACACACTCTTGCAATAAGCAAACGAATACCAACTTGAAGCCTCACATGTCAGGAACATATAAAATAATATTATTGAAATCGCCACGGCCAGCGCACCAAACGCATTCAGCGTGTTTTGCCTGCCCTTTACAGCCTTTATCTGCCTGTCCATCAGGTTAAGTTCTTCCTCGCAGCTCATCAGGGCAGTTGACCTGGTTTTGTTTATCACTATAGTGGTTGTTGCTGAGACATTCTGGGTGATCTCTGCTCCTGCCAATGTGTAGTTTATGGAAAACGTGAGAGACACCCTGGTTGTCCCTGATCCCTCCTGTGTGCTGATAAGCGTGGGGAACACCACACCGCATTTGAACCTGTTATCCCCTGTTTTACTGCAATACTGCCTTATGTTTTTATCCCCCCTGTCATTCGCAGAGACGATTTCGCCTGATGGGGAGAAACTATAATACGCGTCCACAATCTCCACATCCTGCGGCGCATTGATCATGCTTATGTTCAGTTCAGTCTGCCTGAACTTACAGTTATGGCTCAGCGTGCGCATGCTGCATGCCGCGGGATCAGGACTGTAGCTGTCAATGAATATGTCTATGGCGTTTGCCTTAACGCATATCCCGTCAGGCACAGTTTCGCCTGCGTGGCAGAAGTATTCTTCACCATAAGACCCGGAATCTTCGCAGGGGCAGTCCAGGCAGCAGTTGCTTGCATTCTCCCCCACGGATGACTCGCAGTCCCCGTTCCCGCACATCCACTCAACCCCTATTTCCGCCTCCCCCAGATTGTTGTCTGCAAAGGTCTTGGTGAAATCCTTCTCCTGGCCGTTATTGAAAAAGAGCACAACACTGAAATTAACAGGGCCGAGAAGTATCTTCTTCCCGCCAGCATCATAAATCTCCTCGTACGCAGAATCCCTGTAATCTATCTCAGGTATGGTGAGGTTGCAATCCAGCCCGAGACTCCCTGAAGATTCATTGTAATCACAATCCGCGTAACACGCCACGGCATCTGAGCCAAAGGCGCAGCTGTACCCCACAGGGTCATATCTGTCATATCCCGCCGGCAGGTTGTTTATGTGCGCCTTAACATTTATCACATGCTCATGGTATGAGCTTTCAAACCTGAACACCCCCCCATAGGGCTCTGGATCGATTTTGTCCACAACAAATTCTATATCGCTTAGATCCCTGCACATATCCCCTGAACTGGCGTATTCTGTGCTTTCACTGTCGCAATACTTCCCATCCGGGCATCCACAGTCCCAACAGCAGGCCGACGTGGTCTCGCTGGGGTCACAGTTCTTATCTCCGCAGTAATTGGGACCTATTCCTATCCCGAACGACCTCTCCATAGTTTTTGTAAGTGTGCCTGCAGAGCCGTTCTGGTAATCTATTGAAACGTGCAGCACATTGTAAAGGGAGTATCCTGTGTTCTCGTCATATCCCTGTATATCGAACCGGTACGTGCAGCTCGCGTTGTACACACTCCCCTCGTCTGATGCCACACGGCTGCACGACAGCGCGCACTCAGCATCGCATTCATTCCCGGCCTCATCAGTGCACTTCACCTCACAGCTCTGGGATGTCACGCTCATATCCAGTGGCCTGTTATGTATCTGATAAGTAAATGAAACGCTCTCGCTGCCGTCAGAATAAGAGAAATAAGACGGATTCAGGGCAGTGACCTTCAAATCACTGTTCACAGGGTCCTCCACACACTTGCCAGCGGCCTTGTCACCGGGGTCATAATTGCAATATCCGGAATGGCAGCCGCAGTCATAGCAGCACACACTGTTTGATTCACCGAGCCCTGCGTCGCATTTCAAATCCCCGCACACCCACGAACCCACCACAATATCAGGGAAGCTCACCGACCTTTCCATGGTCTTCTCCACTGAACCGTCATTGTACCTGATTGTGAATGTTATGGAATTCCCCGAGAGCTTGAAATCTCCTGCCACGCAGGGGTCTGCCGGGGGGACAGCAATCTTGCAGTTATAGACACTTCCGCTGTACAGTTCGCATGTGGCATTCTGCGGGCTTCCGCCGCCAAGAACATACTCCACACTGCTTATAACAGAACCGGTAGGCATATTCTCCGCCTCTACTTTTATGTTCAGAACCTGCTCCTCGCTGCAGTTCTGAACCGCTGTCTGCGGCGTTCCGTAAAGGGAAAGCCCCACTTGGCTCAGCAGCCTGCACCCTGTTCCAATATCGCAGTAATATCCTGCCCCCGAACATCCGCAGTCAAGGCAGCAACTGCTCCCGTCCTCGCCCTCCAAGGTTTCACACTCGTCATTACCACAGACATATCCCGGGTTGCTGTAAAACGTGACAGCGTCCATTATTCCTGACACATCCGGGAAGTTGGGGAACACAAAACCATACTCTGTTTCAAGTTCGTCTATCTGGTTCCCGCTTTTCTGGCCGCCTGATAACACGGGTGTTTCCATATCATCTGAGGCAATCTCATAAAGAACATTCCCGATGCTGAACGCCACGCTCTTGGCCCACCTGAACGGCAGCATCTTCCTGCTTTTTATGTAATCTATAACGCTGTTTACAAGGCCTGCGCTCTGCAGCTCGAAATCCAGCGTTCCAAGCGTAGGGTAATTTGTCTGCTGGAAAACACTGTCACTGGTTCTGGTTACAGTGTGCCAGTATGAAACCCATGTCACAACACCGAGCTTCTGAAGCCCTACCACTATCATTATGTTTGCTTTCTGCGGGTATCCAGATGTCTGGTCAGCCAGATCATTCCACTGGTATGTGGTATTTACATTCCCTTCAAATCCCTGCATGCTGCCTGACGAAACGCACTGGTCAGGCGTCATGCCCCTGCAGGCATAGATGTACACCTTTGCTATCTGATAGTCCTGGGTTTTGTTCTTTACCGTTATCACTATATCAGGATATGAATCCGTGCTTATGCCCCTCTCCACAAGGGCGCTGGTGTCAAAATCGCTGCTCTGCACATTCCCATACTCCACCCCGCCGGAAACCAGCCTGACCTCAACAGCAGAAGCAAAACCAATGCTCAACATAAGATAGCATGCCATTATCACTGCCGACTCCAGAGCAACCTTTCTGTATATCATTTGCACACCACCTCTGTATTGCATTTTTGAGGGAACGAGCCGAAAAGCCCTGTCAGGCCGTCCTTGTCACAGCACAACCCACACCCACCCTCAGGGTCACAGTTGCAATCCCAGAAATATTCGCCGATGTCCTTTTCAGACATGCACCCGTAATCAGCAAGCCCTGTTGCAGCGATCCTGAGCACATAACATGAATCACAATTCAGTTCCGAAACCCTCTTTGTTACATATTCTTTTTCTGTCACTGCTTTTATCCCGCACTGGTTTTCCATGGCATTTTTCATGTCCTGTTTCTGTTCCTCTTTCAGATAATATCCAACCGGCGAACTCTTCTCAGGCATGTATATGTAAACGTCACCGGTCCTGTTCTCCAGGTCAAAGTTCTCAACAAATCCGCCGTAGGATTTATAGTTGTCCTTCCTCATAGACTCTCCCTCAACCACGTATGAATTGGCAGGTATGTAATCAACCAGCGCGCTGCTGACCAGTTCAGGATTTGTTCCCAGGCACTGTTCACTGCACTTTGTGCACGCGTCAGTGTCCTGATTCTGCTGGCACTGTTCGCATTCTGTGCTCTCCCCGCAGGAGGGATCCACACTGTCCGTGTCTATATTTGTTACAGGATACTCATCCCCCTTACTGTTTGTGAAACTGACAAATGTCATCTTGTCAGCATTTTCAACCTCGCACAGGGTGTAATATTGCACAGGGGTTTTGCACTCTTCGCCAATACAACTGGGGTTGCCTTCAAGGAAGCAGTCTGCACTGCCCGTGCTCCACGCCTCAGCACACTTCACCTTCCTGAAGTGGAATGTAACAGATGGCACGTTCCTTAACAGGAATGTGCTGTTTATCTCCGAAAGGCTGACATTGCGGCTGAAGCTTTCGTGCCCGTCTTTGTAGATGACAAGCTCACCATCACTGCACCCTGTTGTTCCCTGCGCAACCCCTTCACTGTCTGTGGAGCCGAGCCCGCACTCGCCAAAAACCACCGCTGCTCCCTCAACAGGCCTGGATTCTTCATCATTTACAGTCACCCTGGCAGAGCACCCGGTGTTTTCGCATGGTGGGGCATCTCCCTTGTTTGCAATGCTGCTGTCGCAATGCCCCGGCGCCATGAAATCGTCTTTGTTCTCCACATAAGCATACACTGCAAAATTAAAATCATATCCTGAAAGCGGGTCATGCACACTCACAACATACGGGAAGGGTATGTCATAACCCACATGATATCTGTTCACGCACACGGCCACGGTCATGGGATCCCCGCTGTTTGCAAATATGTTGTTGGTCAGGTGCACATACTGCTTCAGATCGAACTCAAACCCGTCAGGAAGATAAAGCTTTGGTGAGATATCTGGATAAACATTCCCGTTCACGCTCTGTATCGCGGGGGTCTTCTGCTCACTCCTGTCCACAGGCATATTCTGCCACCACAGCATCTGGTCAAGCACATATCCCACCACATCCTGCACGCCTCTGTCAATCTGCTTTGCCACCCTGTGCAAAACATCCCCGCATTCCACAAGCACGCCTGTTGTGGGGACGGCTTTCTTGCCATTCTTATCAGCCCTTGAGAAATACAATGAACCTATTGTGTATGTCTCTATAAATCTTCCGAACATAGGGTTGTCCGCGTCAGAGTTTGCATTCTGAGTCACATAGTCCTTTGCGAATTTGTATATCTCTCCCATGTTTGTAGGCAGCTCCGCTGTGTAGGGGTGCATAGGCTTCTGCACAAGATATCCGTCAACCTCTGTGGGAAGGGTGACCCTGACTGCTATCTTATTGTCCAGTATGTTTGCCTCAGCCGAGATTCCAGAAAGATTAATGCTAACGTTTCTTCTGTAAATCTCATCTATCTTGTAAACCCCGGCCTTCACGTAATCCTCAACAAATCCCTCGAACCAGTTCTTGAGATTGGAATAACTTGGCGGGTCAGGGTTCTCGCAGAATGCCCACACAGGAATGTTCTGCCCCCTGAACATAACGGTTTCTGTTCCTGAAAAATCCCTGAAATCACCTGTCGGATACCCACCATGCGTTTCCATTGTCATGAGCGCCCGGTCAGACGCCTCTCTTACCAGATTGGTCAGGGTGTTTGCAACCGCTTTCTGTTCCTCATATACGCCGGGAGGGACAGGCGAAACCCCGAGCCTCATTCCGCTCTGGGCGAAAAACACAACAGCTGCCACAACCAAAACAAGCCCGACAATGACAATGAATTCAGCCTGGGCCTTCATGCTATATTATATGCCATATTCATTAATTAATGAGAAATGAATGAAAAGCATCCCTTCTTTAAATAGCTAAACTTAAAAACTTAGAATATGCTCACTAAGCTTTCCCTTAAGAAAGAATTCAATAAAAACTGGAAGAAGCACTACCACCTGGAGATTTTCCGGGAGAAGGGTTTTCTGAGAAAGAAATGCCTCTCGTGCGGGAAGAACTTCTGGACGCTTGACCCTGACAGGAAGCTCTGCGGCGACTCTTCCTGCGAGAGCTACGGCTTCATAGGAAAGAGCATAACAAAATCCAAGTGGGACTATGTAGAGACATGGAAGCATTTTGAGAAATTCTTCAGGAAAAACGGCCATACCCCTGTTTCCAGGTACCCTGTGATTGACAGATGGAGGCCTGACCTTTACTTCACAATGGCCTCTATCCAAGATTTCCAGAGGATAGACCAGGGCAACATGGTTTTTGAATACCCGTCCAATCCTCTTGTGGTCCCTCAGATGTGCCTGAGGTTCAATGACATCCCCAACGTAGGCGTGACAGGAAGGCATCACACATCCTTTATGATGTCAGGCCAGCACGCATTCGGCTTCCCAAAAGAGGGTTATTTCAAGGACCGCTGCATTGAGCTTAACTTTAACTTCCTTACCAGTGCAATGGGAATACCAGAAAGGGAACTGACTTACGTAGAGGATATGTGGGCAATGCCTGATTTCTCGGCCTTTGGCCCTTCTATGGAGACCTTTTCCAGGGGCCTGGAGCTGGTAAACTCGGTGTTTATGCAGTTCACCAAGACCGGTTCAGGATACAAGGAGCTTCCCATAAAGGTGATAGATGTGGGCTGGGGGCACGAAAGGCTGGTATGGTTCAGCCAGGGGACTCATACAGGATATGATGCTGTTTTCGGGCCTGTTATAAAAGAACTCAGGAAGCGCGCAGGCCTCGGCGATTCGGATCTTTTCAACCGCTATTCTGTTATAGCAGGAAGCCTTGACATGGATGACATTGCCGACATAAAACAGGCCAGACAGAAGATAGCAGGCAGGCTGGGCGTAACACTGAAACAGCTAAATGAGACTGTTGAGCCTATGCAGGCGCTGTATGCCATTGCAGACCATACGCAAACCCTTTTGTTTGCTGTTGCAGATGGTGGAATCCCTTCAAATGTGGGCGGCGGCCACAATCTCAGGGTACTGCTCAGAAGAGCGCTCTCCTTCCTCAACGAGTTTGGGTTTGACTTCACTGTTGAGAAAGTGGCAGAACTTCATTCATCCCGCCTGAAACCGCTTTTCCCTGAGCTTAGAGAAAGTCTGGAACCCTTCAGCAAAGTGCTTGCTGTTGAGAAAGAGCGCTATGATAACACCATGAAGAAAGCCGGTCTTATTGTAGAGAAGCAGCTCAGAAAGGGAAAGCTCAGCATGCAGGACATGATCACCCTTTATGTGTCAAATGGCATCACACCCGAGCTTATTGAGAAAACAGCCAGAAAACAGGGGATAGAATTCTCCATGCCTGAAGATTTTTACATGGAACTCACTGCCAGGCATATGACAGGGGAAAAGAACGAAGCCAGAAGCAGTGAGCTCCGGATAGATGTTTCCGGAATGCCTGAGACAAAAAAACTCTATTATGAAGACAGCTACAGGATGGAGTTCACAGCAAGGGTTCTGAAGATTTGGGGAGAATGGATAATTCTCGACAGGACGATATTTTATCCAGAGGGAGGCGGCCAGCCGGCTGATACGGGAATTCTAACTGCAAACGGAAAGAAATACAGGGTAACAGATACGCAAAAAGTAGGAGAGGTCATTCTGCACAAAACCGGAAAGCCCCCGGACCTCAAGGAGGGGCAGAGAATATCCGGCGAGATTGACTGGGACAGAAGATATCAGCACATGAAAATGCATACATGCACCCACATACTTGCCGGCGCTACAAGGAAGGTTATTGGAAAGCATGTCTGGCAGGCCGGCGCCCAGAAGGGCTTTGACATCTCAAGGATTGATCTTACCCATTACCAGGCATTCACTCCTGCGGAAGTGAAGAAGATAGAGAAGCTCACGAATGATATTGTCCAGAAGAACCTGAATGTTGAAAACAGGGAACTCGCAAGAAGCGATGCTGAGGAAAAGTATGGTTTTGTTCTTTACCAGGGCGGGGCCTCTCCTGGAAAAATGGTCAGGGTGGTCCAGATTGAAGGAGGGTTCGATGTCGAGGCCTGCGGGGGGACACATTTAAGGAGAACAGGGGAGATAGGAAGAATGAAAATCATCAGGACAGAGAGAATACAGGACGGTGTGAACAGAATAGAGTTCACCTGCGGGAAGCCCGCAGAAAGATTTGAGAAGAGCCAAAGCGACGCTTACACGTCTCTTTTCATCCTGATTAAGTCAGTCAGGGCCTTTGAAAATGCCTGTGTGAAAAAGGACAAAGACCCTGCAAAAGACATGGCAGAGTCCTCAAGGATTTTTTCGGTCGAACCCGCAAAGCTCGGCCCCACGCTCCAGAGGTTTGGCAGGGAAATAATGCAGGACAGGAAAGACATAAACGCGCTCAGGAAGATTACAGGCAGAGCGCCTCTCCAGGAACCTGAAAGGAAGGAGTTCAGAAATCTCTCTGACTTCTCTGAGCATGTTTTCGGTTTGTGGAAGAGCCAGAAAAAGGAGCTGGCCTCCCTGAGAGGCGAGTTTGCATCGCGGCAGGCCGGCAAGCTTCTTGCCAAGGCCAGGAACAACAGGCTCTTTGAGGTGGTGTCTGCTGACAGAAAGAGCATGATAGAAATAGCCAATCATCTGCTTTCAAGAAACAACAAACTCACCGTAATCCTTGCCAACCAGGCAGGGGATATTATAGGCATGAGCCGGGCAGTGGACATGGGGAAGCTAATCTCTGACATCTCCAGAAGGGCAGGCGGCTCAGGGGGAGGCAGAAAGGAATTCGCGCAGGGAAAAGCAGAGCTCTCCAAACTTCTCAAGATAATAGATGAGTTCAGGGGATAACATCAGAAGGGTGAGGAGCGAAGAAGTTCAAGCCCTGTAAAAGTTTTAAATACCTAAACAATTTTCTATAATTTGGTATGATTGAAGAAGATTACTTTTCAGCGTTAAGAAAGCATTTTGATGAAATTCATGAAGGTTTAAAGAATTACTGGGAGAAAAACAAAGATCTATTTGTTCAAAAACACCCCGGTGAGTATGTGGTGCTAACTTCTGGTCCATGGGCAACAAATTTGGACACGAACGAACGGGAATTGATGGTCTTCGAAAGGTTTTACAAAACAGAAAAAGAATTTCGTGAACAATACAAACCTCATGAATCTCGAGCTGGTAATCCGGCAATCTGGAAGAAAATACCTTCTCCAAGTCCAGAAGCACGTGAGAAAGATATATGAGGAAAAGGCAGATATTTATGAGAATCTGAGCAGAGCGCAGGACTGCAAAAAAACATTAGCAAAGCACCCTGAATAAGACGCTAAACTATGCACTCAGGCGGCAGGCCAATCGCCACCTCGCAGAGCGTATCCCTGAGTTCCTTTTCAGTTGTATTTTTACTGAATTCCAGGATCCTTCCATCTGACCCTATCATATCATACCTGGTTTCATTCCCCGCGACCACGTTCAGAACAAGATAACCGTCATATCTGTTTGCAAAATCTTCCAGCATGCTCCTTGTTTCAAGGCATTCTGTGCAGTTGCTGTAATAGAAATATTCCAGAAGAACCCTTCCGCTCATGAAAACATCCCTCACCTGCTTGTCGGCCAGCCGGATTGTCACAACAGTAGGTATCTCCTGCACAGGCTGCTGCTGGTTCCTTACAGCGCTGCTGAATGCTATCCCTGCCACTGAAGTAATCATTATCAACCCGATGAATATGGCCATGAGCCTTTCCTTGTTCATGCAATTCTGTTTTATTTTGCAGTCCGGATTTTAATAGATTTCCTCATGCACAACCCGCTCCAGCTTCACTCTCCCGGGCTTTACAGGGGTTTCCGTGGGATAGCCGAAAGGAATCAGCGCCATGGGCCTCACTTTTTCCGGATGGCCAATATATCCTTTACCATCTTCTCGTTAAACGCCCCCACCCAGCATGATCCCACGCCCTGATCCCATGCGGCCAGGAGCATGTTCTCCACAGCCGCAGCAGTGTCCTGTTTTGAATAGAGATTCACGCCCCTTTCCCCGCAAGACATTGAAATCTTCTCCAGGTTGGAGCACACGACCACTACAACAGGGGCCTTTGCGATCATTTCCTGTCCCAGTGCGGCCTCTGAAAGCTGCGCCTTTGTTTCCCCCTTTCTGATCACTATGAATTCCCAGTCCTGTATGTTCTTTGCAGAAGGGGCATGTGTTCCGGCTTCCAGAATTTGCTTTATAACATCTCCTGGTACGGGTTTGTTCTGGAAAGACCTCACGCTTGCCCTTGTTCTTATGCAATCAAGCGTTTCCATAACTAATCTCTGTGAAAAATGTTTAATAACATTAATTCAATACTTACTTGTGATCTCATGCTTGACATGCTGACCATTGCCCTTACAGGTTCTATTGCGTTCCTGGTGACAGTTTTCCTCGTGCCCAAATGGATTTCCAAAACCGTTTCCATAGGCCTTGTAGGAATGGACATGAACAAGTACAACAAGCCAGAAGTATCTGAATCCGGGGGCATAGTTGTGATGTTCGGCTTCCTTTCCGGTTTGCTTTTCTACGTGTTTCTAAGCACGTTCTACCTTAATGAGTCCACAAACCTGGTCTTCCTTTTTGCCGTGCTACTGACAGTAATACTGGCGGGGTTCCTCGGTTTTATTGATGACGTTCTCGGGTGGAAGAGAGGGATAAAGCGATGGCAGAAACCCCTGCTCACGCTCCCCATAGGGGTTCCGCTTATGGTAGTGAATGCAGGAGAATCCGTAATGGTTCTCCCCTTCCTGGGCCCTACTGACTTCGGGCTTTTCTATCCACTGCTCCTGGTTCCGCTGGGAATAATGGGCGCGGCCAACGGGTTCAACATGCTTGCGGGATACAACGGCCTTGAGGCCGGCATGGGAGCCATAATACTGGCAGCCATGGGCACCATTGGTTTTTTTGTCAACAATGACCCCTGGATTGCAATGATTGCCTATACGGGCGTGTTTTCTCTTGCGGCCTTCCTGGTTTTTAACTGGAATCCTGCAAAAATATTTCCAGGGGATTCCCTGACTTATGGAATAGGAGCCCTGATAGCCACGGTTGCAATTCTGGGCAACATGGAGAAGATAGGAGTCATACTCTTCATACCATTCTTCATTGATGCCCTGATGTCATTATGGCCTGAAATCAGGGGATACAGCAAAGCCGAGGCGTTTGGCAGGGTCAATGAGGACAACTCCCTTGACATGCCATATGACAACATAAGAAGCTTTGAGCATCTCGCAATCTATCTTATAAAAAGGGTTAAGAAGAAGGTCTATGAGACCAATGTCACCCTTTTTTTCTACGGGTTTGAGCTCATGCTTGTGGTGCTCGTGTTGCTGTTCTTTCTGTAGAAGGAAGACCTGTCAGCCGAACAGCATGCACATCAAGATGTACCCAACCACCTGCCTTTACATAAATGTGTCCCTTATCCCGATGAACCATGTCTTGCCGTCTTTTTCAAAAACCTCTTCCCAGAACCTCTTCATCACTGTCCCCCACTTGACCTCTATTTCCGGGAGGGGTTCTCCCATCGCAACCTTAAGGCCGAGCCAGGGAAGATTCACCCCCGCTCCTATGCACGCGGCTGTTGTCCCTGCTAATCTGGGCTGAACCTCAATCAGCTTTGGTTCCCCGGCTTCAGAGTACCTGAACTGCATATTTGCATTATAATTAAGCCCCATGACCTTGGCAATGGTTTCAGACGCCTCTATTATCTCCTGGTTTTTTTCCACCTTTGCTATAACAGATATGCCCTGCTTTGTTCTTACCCTTTCCCTGGGTATGGTCACCACAGGCTCCTTGTTCTTCAGAAGCATATCAACCGTATATTCTTTCCCGGGAAGATACTCCATTACCATAATCTCAGGCAGTTTTTCGCCCCTGTTCTCCCTTTCCCTAAACATGCTCATTATGTCCTGATAATCAGCGAACACACTTCCGGGTTTTTCCTCGAACAGCAGCCTGGAGCGGTCTTTCCCCCTCTGAATAATCCTGAACCCCCTCATCCCGTAACTGAAGGACGGCTTGAAGCACACCGCCCTTTCAGGGAACCCCATCTGTTTCACTGCTTCCTTAAATTCCCCTGAATCCGTGACCTTTACATAATCAGGGGCAAACCCAAGTCTGGAAGCAATCTCATAGCTCTTCCTTTTGGAAACAGCGTTCTCTACAGCCTCTGGCTCAGCCAGGACAACCCCTGTTCCCAGGCTCATAAAATCCTTTTTTGCCATTGAGAGAGGAACAAGCTCATTGTCTACAGCAGACACAATAAACTCAGGCCTTTCCTTTCTGCATATGTCCATCATCATGGGAATAAAATCAGGACTGCTGCCCGGTGGGATTACAAACCCCCTGTCAGCCAGGTGGAAACCATAAGCAAGCTCATCCACATCTGCTGTTATTATCTCCAGCTTTCTCCCCTCCTTTCTCGCACCCGTTCGAAAGGCCTTCATTATAGATCTGGCACCAGGGCAGCCTGCTCCTGTAAAAAACACGCAGAGTTTCATATTCCCACATAGGAAACAATATTTATAAATTTACTATCTTAAAGTGAGTGTATGAATACGGTTTTAGGTTCTGGAAAAATGCTTTTCCTGGGCGCTCACCCAGATGACATAGAATCAGGCGCAGGCGGGCTGCTGGCAAGGATGTCAAACGAACCAGGAAAGCATGACTGCATATGCATGGTCTTCTCAACAACTGCAGAGCAGCCCGGGAATGAGAACATCCTCAAAGAACTGAAGGATTCCATGAGGCACGCTGGCCTGCCGGAATCCAACCTGAAGGTGCTGGACATCCCCAACACCCGGTTTCCCGAGAACGCGCATAAAATAAGACGTGCCCTTGAAGAGGTCAGGGACAAATGGGCGCCTGACATTATTGTGACCCATTATCTGGACAACACACACCAGGACCACAAGTGCCTTGCAGAAGAAACAGTCCGGGTTTTCAGGACGCACACAATCCTTATGTATGAAGACCTGAAGAGCACACCCCGTTTCGTTCCCAACATGACCATTGCTCTCACTGACAAGGAGCTTGATAAAAAGGTCAGGATGATGGAATCCTACAAGTCCCAGTTCAGAAGGCACTATCATGACACAGAATACCTCCGCTCAATAGCCAGGATGAGAGGAAAGAGGCTCGGCCTTGACTGGGGGGAGGCCTACCACATCTACCATATGATAGTGAGGCGGGGAAATGATTAATGTTGCTGTTATAGGCGTAGGGAATATCGGGAAGCATCATGCCAGGGTTTATTCCAGCATTGAAGAGTGCCGCCTCGCCGCCGTGTGCGACCTGAATGAAAAAACCGGCAGGGAGATAGCAGAGAGGTTCAACACTGTTTTTTACAGAGACTATTCAGAGATGCTGGACAGGGAGATAATAGACGCTGTTTCAATCGCAGTTCCAACATCCCTACACAGGAATGTGGCCCTGTACTGTATAGAAAGGGGAAAGCATGTTCTTGTGGAAAAGCCGCTGGCAGACACTTTAGAGAGTGCGAGAGCCGTAATGCGCGCAGCAGAGGAAAACAAGGTCAATCTCGCTGTCGGTCACATAGAAAGATTCAATCCCGCTGTCAGGAAGCTCGGGGAGATTATAAAAAAAGGGGAGCTGGGAAAGGTGACCACAATAATAGCCAGAAGAGTGGGAACCGTCCCGCCCCAGATAAGGGACTCCAATGTGATAGTGGATACAGCAATTCACGACATTGACATATTCAGTTATCTTCTGGGCAAGCAGCCGAGAGTTGTTCAGGCTGTTGCGGGAAGGGCAATCCTAAGGCAAAGAGACGACTATGCTGACGTGCTGCTGAGATATGACGGGACCAACGGCTTCATACAAGTCAACTGGATAACCCCTGTGAAGATAAGGAACCTTGCTGTAACAGGAACAAAGGGATATGCTGAGCTGAACTATATAACCCAGGAGCTTGTTCTCTACAAGTCTGACTACATGCCCATAGATGATTTCAGTGATGTGGTGAGGTTCGGAACGCCTGAAAAAACAAAAATAGATATAGAACACGCAGAGCCTCTTGAACTCGAACTCAGGAGCTTTATCAATTCAGTAAAACACAAAAGCAGGCCAGAGGTGTCAGGAGAAGAGGGAATAAGCGCGCTGGAAACAGCAATGAGGATTATTGATTGCTCAGATAACCATAAATCTCAGAAAGATTCTTGAGAACAGTGTATTTTCCTTGGTTTCTGACTTCCGGGGAATGCTCGCTTCCCATTACACACACAGGCTTCACGCCTGCCTTTTCAGCGGATATCATGTCATACATGCTATCCCCCACCATAATTACATCTTCCCTGTTCCTGAAACCAAGCTTTTCCATTATCATCAGAATCCCTTTTGAAGAGGGCTTGACCTCAGGAACATTGTTCCTTGTTGCTATAAAATCAAAATAACCCAGAAGGCCATGTCTTTCAAGCAGCTTTCTTATCACAACCTCCCCGTTGTTGCTCAATATCGCTACACTGTGACCCATTCTCTTCAGATTCCTGAGAACATCATGAACATCCTCTGCAACCCTGGCATTTTCCACCCTTTCTGTTTCAAACCCGTCTATAATCCTGCCAGTCTCTGTCAGGGCACTTTTTGTTCCAACCTTCCTGACGGCTTCCAGAACAGTTTTCTGAAGGGGGCGGAAAACCATATCAATGCCATGCCTGAGAAAATATTCCCTGAGTCTGCTCCTCAATCCATCATAATCAACATCCAGATGCCCCAGTGTTCCGTCAAAGTCAAATATCACCAGTTTTTTCATACCAACACCTACAAACCCTTCAGAATCCCTGCAATCTTCTCTATTCCCTCCAGGCTCACGCCAGGATGAACCGGTATGGAAAGGACCTCTTTAGCCGCTCTTTCGCTCTCGGGAAATTCGCCTTCCCTGAATCCCATGCTCAGATAAGCAGGCTGCATATGAATCGGTCTGGGATAGTATATCTTTGAGCCTATTCCCTGTCTTTTCAGCGCTTCTATCACTTTCTCCCTGCTTTTTCCTTTGATTCTGATCGTATACTGATTGAACACATGCCTGGAGTTCTTTTCCGGTTTGGGTGTCTCCAGCCATTCCACACCTTTCAGCATTTCCGTGAGCTTCTGCGCGTTCTTTATTCTGCTCTCGTTAAGCCTGTCCAGCTTCCTAATCTGCTCAAGCCCGATTGCAGCTGCCATCTCAGTCATCCTGTGGTTGTATCCCACAACCACGTGCTCGTATTCCCCTGACTGGCCCTGATTCCTGAGTATTCTGAGCTTTCTGTCCATATCTGAATCATCCGTGAGAATCATGCCCCCCTCTCCTGTTACCATGTTCTTTGTGGGATAGAACGAGAAGCAGGAAAACTCACCAAAGCCACCCACAGGCCTCCCTTTGTATTCAGCCCCTGTCGCCTGCGCGCAGTCCTCTATTAGAATGAGACCGTTCCTGCTGCACACCTCTTCTATCTTCTCCATGTTGCAGGGGTTTCCGTACAAATGAACTGCAATAACAGCCTTTGTTTTCTCAGTAATGGCGTTCTCCACATCCCCGGGGTCTATGTTAAAGGTTATCGGGTCTATGTCTGCAAAAACCGGTCTTGCACCGCAGTGAACAATGCAGTTGGCCGTGGCTATGAAGCTGAACGGTGTGGTTATAACCTCGTCGCCTCTGCCTGTTCCCGCTGCCTCGAGAGCAAGCTGCAGTGCGCTTGTGCCTGATGATACAGCCACCCCGAACCTTCTTCCCATTCTTGAGGCAAATTCCTTTTCAAATAACCCAACCCGTTTTCCCTGAGCCAGCATGCCTGACTTCAAGACCTCAGTTACTGACCTTATCTCCTCCTCGCCTATTGCGGGCCTGGATATTGGTATTGCCATAACAATTCTACATTGCAAAGTTTTTATATATCTTTGCTTGCGCCGGTCAGTCCGGCAGCCAAAGCATATAAAGCGTATTGTCGAACGTTGTTTGGTATATTTAAAAACATTTCTGCTCAATCATAAAGTCAGATGCATTATGGACATAGGTATAGTGGGATACGGCGCTTACATACCCAGATTCAGGATATCTGTGGAGGAGATAGCCAGGATATGGGGCGAAAACGCGGACAACTACAAAAAGGGCCTCGGGGTGGAGGAAAAGAGCGTGCCTGATATGGACGAAGACACAATAACAATAAGCACCGAGGCTGGAAAAAACGCCCTTCTCAGATCCGGAATCCCGCCTGGAGAAATAGGCGCTGTTTATATAGGAAGCGAAAGCCATCCCTATGCAGTAAAGCCCAGCGGGACCGTTGTGGCTGAGGCCCTTGGCATCGGAGTTCAGATCATGCTTGCTGATTTTGAATTCGCATGCAAGGCAGGGACAGCAGCCATGCAGTGCTGCTACGGCCTTGCGAAAGCAGGTATGATAAAATACGGCCTTGCCATAGGAGCTGACACTTCCCAGGGAAGGCCGGGAGACGCTCTGGAGTACACTGCAGCGGCAGGAGGCGCTGCTTTCATAATAGGGCCTGACCCCCTTGCAGTAATAGAGGATACATGCTCCTACACCACTGACACAAGCGATTTCTGGAGAAGAGAGGGCGAAGATTACCCCAGCCACGGGGCCAGATTCACGGGAAAACCCGCTTATTTTCAGCATGTGACCTCTGCCACCCGGCTTCTGATGCAGAGAAACTCCCTGAAACCAGAGGACCTTGATTATGTGATTTTTCATATGCCCAACGGGAAATTCCCCACAGCAGCTGCAAAGCAGATGGGATTCAGGCCCGAGCAGATAGAGCAAAGCCTTGTTGTGCGAAGAGTGGGCAATGCCTATTCGGGTTCAAGCCCGCTCGGTCTTACCAGTGTTCTGGACGTAGCAAAACCAGGGGACAGGATCCTTATGACATCTTACGGCTCAGGTGCTGGTTCTGACTCCTTTCTCTTTACTGTTACAGACAAAATCCTGGAAAGGAGAGACAAGGCCCTCACAACAGAATACTATATAAAGAACAAGCAGAACATAGACTACGGCATGTATGCAAAGCTAAGGGGGAAGCTAAAGGTGTGATGTCATGAATGTATGCAAGAGGCAGGAATGCCTTGATATGTTCGAAAGCGTGTGGTCAGGCTGGAAAAACGAATTCGGGAAATGGTTAACAGCAGTTGAAAGGGGCGAGGCGGAATCCCTGCACTATCCAGAATTTTATGCTATAGAAAGGCACAATGGATGCATATCAGTGAAGATAT
Organism: uncultured archaeon; assembly: GCA_964501515.1. Taxonomy (GTDB): domain Archaea; phylum Aenigmatarchaeota; class Aenigmatarchaeia; order QMZP01; family QMZP01; genus CAZCSS01. Next base: position 2,920 of record CAZCSS010000010.1, on the reverse strand, counting down.
ACAACAGAGCCGGTTCCGTTCGCTGTTTTTCCTGGCCAATCACAGACGAACTGTCTCAGGAGGGATATGAATGACAAGAAGAGTGGCTGTTATCGGGGTTGGGCAGACAAAATTCGGAGAGCACTGGTCCCGCTCTCTCAGGGACCTTTCAACAGAGGCGGGGGGGCTGGCAATAACTGATGCCGGCATTGCTGGAAAGGATATACAAGCCCTGTATATAGGAAACATGTCTGCCGGAAGGTTTGTGGGCCAGGAACATCTCGGAGCACTGGCTGCTGACCAGAGCGGCCTCACACCCATCCCTGCCACCAGATGCGAGGGAGCATGCGCCTCAGGAGCAATGGCCTTCAGGCAGGCCTACTTCGCAATACATAGCGGAAAATATGACATTGTCATGGCGGCAGGCGCAGAGAAGATGACTGACCTGAAGGGGACTGATGCTGTGGCTACCCTGATGGGGGCAGGCGATCAAGAATGGGAATCTGCTGTGGGGCTCACCTTCACTGGCCTCTATGCACTTATGGCTGTCGCGCACATGAAGGAATACGGCACTACCAGGGAGCAGATGGCCATGGTCAGCGTGAACAACCACAGAAACGGCGTTTACAATGAACTTGCCCAGTTCAGGATGCCCATAACAGTAGAGCAGGTCCTGAACTCCCCCATGATAGCAGACCCGCTTACGCTCCTTGACTGTTCTCCCATAACAGACGGGGCCTCTGCGGTTATCCTGGCATCTGAAAACATTGCCAGGAAGTTCAGGGATCCCGTATGGATTACAGGCCTGGCACAGGCCAGTGACACCCTGGCACTTCATGACAGAAAGAGCCTGACAGAGATAGGCTCCACAAGGAAGGCTTCCAGGGAGGCTTTTGAACAGGCGCGCCTGAAGCCAAGGGACATAAGCTTTGCAGAGGTTCACGATTGCTTCTCAATCAATGAAATTATTGCAATAGAGGACCTGGGTTTTGCAGAAAAGGGAAAGGCAGGAAGGTTTGTGGAGGAAGGGAGTATTGCTGTGAACAGGGAGATGCCTGTGAACACCACGGGAGGCCTGAAATCGATTGGCCACCCCGTTGGCTCAACCGGCACAAGGCAGATATGCGACATTGTGAAGCAGCTCAGGGGCGAGGTTGACAAGAACATAAGGGTGAAATCCCCGGTGCATGGCCTTGCACTGAATATAGGGGGGACAGGCGCCACAGCAGTGGTGAGCATACTTTCAAATCAGGATGGTGTTTGACATGTCATACAAATCATCTGTACCTCTGTTCTGGAGGCTGAAGAAATCCAGATACTGCCTGGTGGGAACAAGATGCACCACATGCAACTCGGTCTTTTTCCCATCAAGGCATTTCTGCCCTGAATGCAGAAGAAAGGGCAGAATAGAGGAGTTCAGTTTCAGCGGGAACGGGAAGATAGTTTCCAAGACAGTGATAAGAATCCCCCCTGAAGGGTTTGAAAAATATTCCCCCTACACTGTTGCTATAATAAGGCTTGATGAAGGCACAAACATAACAGGCCAGGTAGTTGGCGACGTGGACAGCGTAAAGGTTGGAGACAGGGTGCGCGCAGTATTCAGAAAAACCTGCGAAAACGGCAGGGGAGGCCTTATCCATTACGGACTTAAATGGGAAGTGGTCCCGGCTACATGACAATAAAGTCCATGTCAAGGCTGTTGAGAATCCTCCCTTGCAGAACCGAAAGCATGACAAATACCCTTTCAATCCCCTTATTGCTCATATTCTCAAAAACCCTTCTAGCCGCCATTGAAGCCACTATCCTTTTTCCCACAACACTTTTCCATCTCCTTTCATACTCCTTTAAAAATCCCTCGGAGAAGTCCCCCCTCAGGAAGGCCTTTGCTGTCACCTCGGCTGCCATACTTCCGCATGCCATGCTGTAGACCACACCCCCGCCGCTCCATGGCTTAACCTGCGCAGCAGCATCTCCAATCAGAAGCGTTCTTTCAAAATATGTTTTCGGCGGTCCCAGGGGTATAAGCCCACCCCTTTTTTCATAATTCCTGATGCCGAAGAAGCTCTCGAGAGCCCTGAAACCACTCCTCTCCGACCACATCCCATACTCAACCGAGTCTCCTCTTGGGATTCTCCAGAGAAACCCTTCGGGGGCAAACCTCCTGTCAATGAAAACATCAACCATATCAGAGTTGTCCCTTTCTCCTGTAACAGCTATCACACCCTGCAGAACCCTTTTTGGAACAGCCCTGAAATGCTTTCCAACCACAGAATTTGGTCCGTCGCACCCCAGCAGCATCCTGCTTCTATGCGCCCTGCCATTGGAATCTCTCACCCCAACATAATCATCTGCGGTTATTATCTTCTCCGCCCTGCACCCCAGAAGAATGCTCTCCCCCAGGCCGCGGGAGAGTTGCCTGTCAAACGATGAGCGGTCAATTACATATGCAGCTGTCCTGCCCTTGTCAAGAACAATCCTCCTTCCGGACGGGGAATGAATAATTGCCCCCCTTACCCTGTTAAGAATGCACTCCCGGGGAGGCGCTGCGAAATCCCTGATATTAACCGAAACAAGCCCTGAACACTGAACAGGCTGGCCTATCTTCTTGTGTTCCTCCAAAATCCTAACATTCAGGCCCCTTCTTGCCAGAATGCCTGCTGTATAAAGCCCCGCCGGGCCTCCCCCAACCACTATCACGTCATGCATAAAAAACCAGTCGAACAAAACAATAAAAGCTTGTTTCCATAATAACCCGCATATTTTTAATACCTGCCATCCAATAGGTTGGCATGAGCAAGACGCAAAAGAAATCCCGACTCAAGGGAGATTACAGGCTAATGCTTACTGTTCCTGCCATCCTCCTTCTGCTTGCGGTTTCTTTCCTTTTTTACGGTTATGCGCAGACAGGGGAGTGGTTTTCAAGATCAATAGAGCTCAAGGG